>DASVFS010000149.1:0-5212 GCA_036379915.1 Conexibacter sp.
CACACAGCTCGGCGCAGGCGCTCGTCGAGCGCGTGCTCGCGGACGCCGGCGAGGACGGCGTCGCGGTGCTGGTCGTCGACGCCGCGGACGTGTGGCGCGTCGACGACGCGTGCGGCCAGGTGGCCGGCGAGTCCGCGCTCGCGCAGCTCGCGCGCCGTCTCCGCGACGCCGTTCCGTCCGGCGCGGAGCTCGCGCACCTCACGCGCGAGCTGCTCGTCGTCGTCGCCCGCGCCGACCGTCCCGCCGCGATCGAGCTGGCGCAGGCGCTCGCCGCGACGCTGCGCGCGCCGCTGCCCGTCGAGGGCGCCGCGGTGGAGGTGCGGCTCGACGCGACCGTGGGGCTCGCGCACGCGGGCTCGCCCGCCGACGGCATCGCGGCGACGCTGCTGCGCGACGCCGCGGCCGCGGCGCACGCCGCCCGCGGTGACGCCGGCCCATCCTGGCGACTCGGCGACGAGTACGCGGCGGAGCGGGCGCTGCGCCGCCTGCGCCTCGAGGACGAGCTGGCCGCCGCGCTCGCGCGCGACGAGCTCGCGCTCTACTTCCAGCCGATCGTCTCGCTGCGGCGCGGCGCGGTCGTCGGCGTCGAGGCGCTCGTGCGCTGGCGCCACCCCGTGCGCGGGCTGCTGGGCCCCGCGCAGTTCCTGCCGACGGCCGAGCAGAGCGGGCTGATCGTCGACGTCGGCGACTGGATGCTCGCGGCCGTCTGCCGGCAGGTCTCGCAGTGGGGGACCAGCCACCCCGAGCGGGTGCTCCCGCCCGTCTCGCTCAACGTGTCCGGCCGCGAGCTGCGCGACGGGACGTTCGCGGAGCGCTTCGCGGCCGCCGTCACGGGCGCCGGCGTGCCGCCCGAGGCGCTCGCGATCGAGCTCGAGGATCCGGGCGTGCTCGACGAGCGCGCCGACGCCGAGGAGGCGCTCGACGCGCTCAGACGACTCGGCGTGCGGATCGTGCTCGACCGCTTCGGCGGCGCGCGCTCCTCGCTCGCAGACCTCGCACGGCTGCCGATCGACGGGCTCAAGCTCGACCGCTCGCTGCTCGGGCCGTCGACCGGCGCCACCGCGGCCGGCGGGGCGCGCGGCGAACTGGCGGTCGCGGAGGCGGTCGTCGCGCTCGCGCAGACGCTCGGCCTGTCGATCACGATCCCCGGGATCGAGACGGACGCGCAGCTCGCCGTCGTGCGCGCGCTGCACGCCGACGCCGCGCAGGGCCACCTGATCGCGCGTCCCGCGCCGGCCTCGTCGCTCGCCGACGTCGAGGACATCGAGCTCGACCTGACCGGCGACCGGCGCGCCGGCACGGCCGGGGAGGGCGCGGACGAGCTGCTGCCGTTGAGCGCCGTCGCGGACGCGCTCGGCGTCTCCTCGAGCACCGTGCGGCGGCTCGCCGACCAAGGCGTGCTGCCGGGCACGCGCACCAAGGGCGGCCACCGGCGCTTCCGCCGCGGCGACGTGCAACGGCTGGCGCGCGAGCGCCGCCGCACGCCGACGCTGCGCCCGTGGGAGCTGCCGGCGCGGCCGCTGCCGGCGAGCGCCGAGCTGCTCGAGCACGACGGGCACACGCTCGCGGAGCGCGCCGCGCGGGCGCTGTACGACCCGCAGCACCCGGGCTGGTTCGCCGCGGCGCAGGGCGTCGCGCGCTCGCGCACGTGGCTCGACGCGCTGGCAAACGCGCTCGCCGCCGGCTCGCCGCGCGAGGCGCTCGCGGCGACGGCCGCCTTCGCCGACGCGGCGACGCTCGGCGGCGCCTCCGCGGCGGAGGTCGTGCGCTTCCTCGGCCAGTTCGGCGTGGCCGCCTCGCACGAGCTCGCACGCGCCCATTCCGCCGGCGAGGAGGCGCGCGGCCTGCAGCGCATCATGGGCGCGGCCGCCGAGGCGTTCCTGCAGCGGCGGTAGCCTCTCCAGGTCATCGACGGCGTCGGCGGGGACCGACGCCGAAAGGGGGAATCGCGATGCGAACCCGTCGTGCAGGCGTCGGCCTGCTCACTCTCGCACTCGCCGTGCTCGCGGTCAGCGCAACCGCGTCCGCGACGACGACCGGGCCGCTGCCGGAAAGCTGGGACATCTCGTTCCTATCGTCGAACCTAGCGACGGGCGCGCTGAATTTCGGCGTCCTAGACTTCCAGGTGCGGATACTGCTGCCGGGCACGAACGGATGCCTATACCGCGGCACGCTCCTAGGGACGCTGAGCGCGGACGGCAGAACCCTAAGCTACAACAGCGGGCTGCCGCTGGCGGAAGGCTTCGGCTGTCCGCCGGTGATCATGATCACCGGCACCTTCACCAACGAACCCGCGATCACCTACTCGCTACTAATCGCGCCCGAAGCGTGATCGCTCGGCGAAGCTGAGCGCTCCTCCACGCCGTGCGGTGAGCCGTAGTCGGCGAGCAGCTCCAGGAACGGCGCCGCGTCGAACGCCTCTGGGCCGAGCACGCCGGCGCCGCTCCAGCTGCCGTTCGCCAGCAGCTCGAGCGCGACGACGGGGTTGAGCGCCGTCTGCCACAGGACCGCCTGCGTGCCGTACTCGCGCATCGACCACTCGTTGTCGACCACGTGGTAGAGGTACGTGCGTCGCGGTCTGCCGTCGCGGCCGGTGCCGGTCACGTAGGTGCCCGCGCAGGTGCGCCCCGTCATGCGCTCGCCGAGCGTCGCCGGGTCCGGCAGCGCCGCCGCCACGACGTCGCGCGGGGCGACCTCGACGCCGCCGCGCACGCGCACCGGCTCGGTGCCGTCGAGCCCCACCTTGTGCAGCGTCTTCAGCACCTCGATGAACTCGCGCCCGAGCCCGTACTTGAACGTCACCCGCTCGCAGTCGACCCAGCGCGGGATCAGCACGACCTCCTCGTGCTCGACGTTGACGCACTCGATCTCGCCGATCCCCTCGGGGAAGCGGAACCGCTCCGGCTCCGAGAACGGCTCGGTCGTGAACCAGCCGCGCGCCCGCTCCCAGATCAGCGGCGGATTCAGGCACTCCTCGATCGTCGTCCAGACCGAGAAGGTGGGGGCGAAGTCGTAGCCCTCGACGCGCAGGTCGGCGCCGTCGCGCACGCCGATCTCCTCGATCCGCTCGAACAGCGCGTCGGCCGCGTGGCGCGCGAAGACGTCGGACAGGCCCGGCTCGACGCCGATCCCCACGAGCGCGAGCTGCCCGGCGCGCGCCCACGCCTCGGACTGCGCGAGCTGGAGCTCCCCGAGCAGCACGCCGGTCTGGCCGTACGGGTCGGTCGGATGCGGCCGCGAGAGCGTCATCGCCATGTCGAGGTAGGTGACCCGCGCGGCGTGGCAGGCGGCGAAGATCGGCTCGTTCAGGCGCGGGTCGCAGGCGTTCAGGACGGCGTCCGCGCGCTGCTCGCGGATCAGCGCGACGAGCGCCGCCTCGTCGGAGGCGTCGACCTGCGCAGACGAGAAGCGATCCGGCTCCCCGAGCCGCGCGACCGCCGCCTCGGCGCGCGCCGGCGCGACGTCCGCGATCGTCAGATGCTCGAAGAACGCGCGCCGCTGCGCGATCGCCGGCACCGCCGAACCGACGCCCCCCGCGCCGACGACGAGGATCCTCATGCAACGACTCTACCCGCCCCGGGGCGTCCCCACGGCTCCCGCTTGCACCGGGCCCGGCGCGGCTGAGATGGTGGACGCATGCGGATAGCGTCGGTGGTCCCGGAGCACACGATCGAGTCGATCTACCGCTCGATCGTGCCGATGCAGGCGCTCGCGCACCGCGGGCACAGCGTCCACGTCGAAGAGCGCAGCAGCGTGCAGAACCCGGCTGCGCTGCTCGACTACGACGCGGTCCACGTGATGCGCCTGCCGCATCCGGCGTACGTGCGGCTCGCGAGACAGCTCCAGCAGCGCGGCATCGCGGTCGTGTGGGACAACGACGACGAGCGGATAGCGCTGCTCAGAGAACAGGCGAAGGCGCCCGGGCAGGACGGGCTCGCGGCGCAGCACTTCTTCTCCGCGCTGCGGTCGATCTCCCGCAGCGCCGACGTCGTCACGACGCCGAGCGAGGAGCTCGCGCGCCTGCACGCCGAGGTCAGCGGGCGCGAGGTGCGGATCGTGCCGAACTACCTGCCGCCGACGTTCAGGCGGCCGCAGAGAGTGATGCCGCACGACGGGATCCATCTCGCCTGGGTGGCGATGCCCAACCACGCGGCGAGCTTCGAGGCGCTCGACATCAGAGCGACGCTCCAGCGCCTGCTCGATCGTCACGCGCACCTGACGATCTCGGGCGTCGGGCTCGACCTCGGGCTCGCCAGCCGCCGCTACACGCACGCGCGCGGCATCCCGTACGGAGACCTGCCGCTCGCGCTCGCCGAAGTCGACATCGCGATCGCGCCGCTGGCGGCGAGCGCGGTGAACCATGCCCGCTCGGACGTCAAGCTCAAGGAGTACGCCGCGTGCGGGGCCGCCTGGCTGGCCTCGCCGATAGGGCCCTACGCCGGTCTCGGCGAGCAGCAGGGCGGGATGCTCGTCCCGGACGACGGCTGGATGGCGGCGATCGACGGCCTCATGAGAGACCCCGACAGGCGCCGGGTGCTCGCGCAGCGCGGCATCAGATGGGCCGCCGGCGAGACGATCGAAGCGCACGTCGACGTCTGGGAGGAGCTGTTCGAGGAGGCGGTCGCGCACGCGAGATCGCCGCAGGGCGTGCGCTGAGCCGCGGCGCTCGCCGGCCCGTCCCTAGCGCGCGAGCAGCGCGGCGCCGATCGCGCCGCCGAGGTCGCCGAGCGCGGCCAGCCGGACGGCCGGGGGACGCTCGTCGACGAACAGGTGCGGCTGCATCGCGTCGGCGATCCGCGCCGCCATCGGCGCGCCGAAGCGCACGCCGAGGCCGCCGCCGATCACGACCGTCTCGCAGTCGAGCAGGTTGACGGCGGAGGCGATGCCCGCGCCGAGCGCGGCGACCGCCTCGTCGATCAGCTCGACCGCCAGCTTGTCCTCGTGCTCGAGCGCGCGCGCCCAGATGCCGCTCGTCAGGCGCGTGCGCCCGTGGTGCTCCATCAGCTTGAAGAGGTCGGTCTTGTGGCCCTCGGCGTGCTTCTCGCGGGCGCGCGCCTCCAGCGCGGCGCGACCGGCGTAGGCCTCGAGGCAGCCGTGGCGCCCGCAGGGGCATCTGCGTCCGCCGCGGCGGACGACCATGTGGCCGATCTCGCCCGCGGCGCCGCGGCCGAGCCATGGCTTGCCCTCGAGCACGAGCCCGCCGCCCACGCCG
>DASVFS010000150.1:0-4479 GCA_036379915.1 Conexibacter sp.
AGGTCTACGAGTACCTGGCGCTCGGCCGGCCGGTGCTCGCGCTGACCGACGGCGGCGCGACCGAGGCCCTGCTGCGCCGGCTCGGCGCGGACGAGCTGTGCGCGCGGCTCGACGACGCGGACGGCATCGCCCGCGCGCTCGCGCGGCTCGCCGTCGACGAGCTGCCGGCGCCGCTGCCGCCCGCGGCGCTCGCCCCCTACGACCGGGCGCACATCGCCGCGGGGATGGCGCGCCTGCTCGACCGCGTAGCGGGCGGCGCCCGCACGTCGGGCATCGACGCGACGGCGCCGGCCGTGGCCTAGCCGAGCGCCGGGACTGTCGCGGCGGCGAGCGGCACGCCTTCGAGCACGTCGGCGATCCGCTCCGCGGCGCGCCCGTCCCACAACGGCGGGATGCGCGCCGCGCGTGCGCGCGCCTGCTCGATCAGCGCCGGCGCCTCCTCGATCCGCGCCGGGTCGAGCCCGAGCAGCGTGTTCGTGCCCAGCTCGATCGTGACGGGGCGCTCGGTGTTGTCGCGCAGCGTGAGGCACGGCACGCCGAGGAACGTCGTCTCCTCCTGGATTCCGCCGGAGTCGGTCAAGACGCCGGCCGCGTCGGCCACGAGCGAGAGGAAGTCGACGTACCCGAGCGGGTCGACGATCCGCAGCGGACCGTCGCCGCCGTCGACGTCGACGCCGAGCGACGCGAGCCGGTTGCGCGTGCGCGGGTGCGCGGGAAAGACGACGGTGAGCTGCTCGGCGACCGCGGCGAGCCGCTCGATCGCGTCGGCCAGCAGCGGCCCGTCGACGAGCGCCGGCCGGTGCAGCGTCACGACGAGGTAGCCGCCCCGCTCCAAGCCGTTCGCCGCCGCGACCCCGGCCGCCTCGATCCGCTCGCGCATCGCGACGAGCGTGTCGATCATCGTGTTGCCGACGTCGTGGATCGCGCCCGCGTCGGCGCCCTCGCGCAGCAGGTGGTCGCGCGCCTCCGGCGAGTGGATGAACAACAGGTCCGAGATCGAGTCGGCGACGACGCGGTTGATCTCCTCCGGCATCGTGCGGTCGAACGAGCGCAGCCCCGCCTCGACGTGCCCGACCGGGACGCCGAGCTTCGACGCGACGAGCGCGGCCGCGAGCGTCGAGTTCACGTCGCCCGGCACGAGCACGAGGTCGGGGGCGGCGTCGAGCAGGACGGGCTCCAGCCGCTCCATCACGCGCGCCGTCTGCACCGCGTGCGTGCCGGAGCCGACGTCGAGCCGCACGTCCGGCTCGCCGACGCCGAGCTCCGCGAAGAAGATCTCCGACATGACGGCGTCGTAGTGCTGGCCGGTGTGGACCAGCACGTGCTCGAACGCCTCGGACCGGCGCGCGAGCTCGGCCGCGATCGGCGCCATCTTCATGAAGTTCGGTCGCGTGCCGACCACCGAGAGGACCTTGCGGCGGCTCATCGGGGCGCGATGATAGGGGACGACCTCCCACGACCTCCGCGTCGGCGTTCGCGTGGAGGCGACGATAGGGTGCCGGGCGGTGAAGCAAGTCGTCCTCCGCAGCGGCCAGCCGCACGTCGCCGACATTCCCGCTCCGAGCCCCGCCTCCGGCCGCGTGCTCGTCGCGAACGCCGCGTCCGTCATCTCCAGCGGCACCGAGCGCTCGTCGCTGTCGACGAGCGGCGGCTCGCTGCCGATGCGCGCGATCCGCAATCCGGAGCTCGTCTGGATGACGCTCAGACACGCTCGCGAGCACGGCGTCCGCGACACCGTCGAGCTCGTGCGCGGCGCGGTCTCCGACGACACGGTGCTCGGCTACTCGAGCGCCGGAATCGTGCTCGACACGGGCGGGATCGCCGACTTCCGCGTGGGGCAGGCGGTCGCCTGCGCCGGCGCGGGCAACGCCAACCACGCGGAGATCGTCTCCGTGCCGGGCAATCTCGTCGCCGGCGTGCCCGGCGGGGTGTCGCTGCGCGACGCGGCCTTCACGACGCTCGGCGCGATCGCGATGCAGGGCGTGCGACGCGCGGAGCCGACGCTCGGCGAGCGCGTCGTCGTCGTCGGGCTCGGCCTGCTCGGGCTGCTGACGGTGCAGATCCTGCGCGCCGCCGGCTGCCAGGTGGTCGGGATCGAGCCGGTCGCGCGCCGTCGCGAGCTGGCGCTGGAGCTGGGCGCGGAGCTGGCGCTCGACCCGGCCGACGCCGCCGAGGCGGTCGCCGCGTGGAGCGGCGGCATCGGCGCCGACGCGGTCGTGATCGCCGCCTCGACCGGCGGCGACGCGGTCCTCAACGACGCGATCGGCATGGTGCGCCGCAAGGGCCGCGTCGTGCCGGTCGGCGACGTCGGCTTCGGGATCGAGCGCGGCCCGCTGTACGTGCGCGAGGCGGACGTGCTGATCTCGACCTCGTACGGGCCGGGTCGGTACGACCCCTCCTACGAGGAAGGCGGCGTCGACTACCCGATCGCGTACGTGCGCTGGACCGAGAACCGCAACATGGAGGAGTTCCTGCGGCTGCTCGCGACCGGGCAGGTGCGCGTCGCGCCGCTCGTCGACCTGGAGCTGCCGGCGGATCGCGCGGGCGAGGCGTACGCCGCGCTGAGCGGGTCGCCGCCGCCGTTGGCCGCGGTGCTGACCTACGACACGGCGGCGCTCCGCGAGCCCCCGGCCGGCGAGGTCGTGCGCGTCTCGCGCAGCCGCGGCGCGAAGGCCGCGACCGACGCCGTCGGCGTCGCGCTGGTCGGCGCCGGCAGCTTCGTGCGCGGAATGCACCTGCCGAACCTGAAGGGCGATCCCCGCGCGCGGATCGTCGCGGTCGCCTCGCGCAGAGGGACGACCGCGAGCGACGTGGTGCGCGCCGTCGGCGGCGGCGACGCGCTCACCGACTGGCGCCCGCTGCTGGAGCGCGACGACGTCGACCTGGTGATCGTCGGGACGCGCCACGACACGCACGCCGAGATCGCGGCGGCGGCGCTGCGCGCCGGCATGGCGGTGTTCGTCGAGAAGCCGCTCGGGCTGACCCGGCGGGAGATCGACGACGTGTGGGCGGCCGGGCGCGACAACGACCGCCTCGCGATCGGCTTCAACCGCCCGTTCGCGGAGCTCTCGCGCACGCTCGAGCGCGAGCTGCGCGCCGCGTCCGGTCCGATCCAGGCGATCTACCGCGTCAACGCGCCGCTGCCGCACGACCACTGGCTCAACGATCCGCGACAGGGCGGCGGCCGCGTCCTCGGCGAGGCCTGCCACATGCTCGACTACGTCAGCTGGCTGTGCGGGACGCCGACGGCCGTGCACGCCGCGGCGACGCCCGCGCCGGCCGACGTCGCGGCGGTCGAGAGCGCATCGATCGCGGTCTCCTACGCCGACGGCTCGATCGCCACGGTCCACTACTCCGGTCTCGGCGCCACCTCACTGCCGAAGGAGCGCGTCGAGGTGCTGCGCGGCGGGCGCGCGTGGGTGCTCGACGACTTCCGCACGCTCACGAGCTTCGACGCCTCCGGCGAGCGCCAGACGCAGGCCAAGCGCCAGGACAAGGGGCACGCCGAGCTGCTCTCCGGCGTGATCTCGGCCTGCCGGGGCGAGCAGCCGTTCGAGCCCGGCCTCGCAGCGGCCTACGTGGCGCAGGAGCTGGCGCTCGGGGCGCTGGAGTCGATCGCGTCCGGCGCAGTCGTCGCGATCGCGGGGCCGCCGCGCGCATGAGGCGGCGGTCGGTGCGGGCACGGCGCGTCCCGGCGCGCGCCGTCCTCGCCCTGGCGCTCGGGCTGCTCGCACTCGCGCCGGCCCCCTCCCCCGCCTCCGCCGCCGAGGCCTACGGAACCGACGACGCCGTCCGCGCAGCGCTGCGACGTGTCCCCGGCGTGGCGAGCGCGCTCGCAGCGGGCCAGCAGCGGCGGGCAGCCGTGCTCGTGAACCGCTGGCTGGCGCCGCGCATCCCGGCGGCGGCGAGCGGCGAGGACGTGATGCCGACGTACGGACGCAGCGCGCACGAGCTGCTCGACGCGCTCGCCGTGCAGGACCGAGGCGTGTTCTGCGACGGCGCGGCCGACGCGCTCGTCGCCGCCCTGCGGCTGCTCGGCGTCGAGGCCTTCCGCCTCGACTTCGGCTACGCGACGGACGCGCTCACGCACACCACCGTGGTCGTCCACAGCGGCGGCCGCTACTGGCTCGTCGATCCGACCTTCGGGATGGACCTGGAGGGCGCCGACGGGCATCCGCTCGACCTCGCCGCCGCGTGGCAGGCGACGGCGGACGAGATCCGCGGGACCGTCGCGCTGCGCACGACCGACCTGAGCGCGCGCGCGGAGGTCGGCATCGACGGCGACCCCGACGCGATCTGCGCCGACGCGCTCGACCGCTGGACGATGTGCGCGCTGCGCACGTACCTGCGCGGGTTCGGCGCCGCGATGCGACGCGCGGGCTACCCCGCCGGCGAGCGCGGGCTGCTGCTGCTCTCGCTGCGGAGCCCGCTGTTCGATCCGGCCGGCTACGGCGTGCCGGCGGAGCTGCTCGCGCTGCG
>DASVFS010000151.1:0-12855 GCA_036379915.1 Conexibacter sp.
GCCGACTCGCCGAGCATCTACTCCGTGCACCTCGGACCGGGCCTGGTCGCCAACCCGCTCGCCGCACCGACATGCCCGCTCGCGACCTTCCAGGCGGATGCCTGTCCGCCCGAGACGATCGTCGGCACGAGCCTCCAGAGAGTGCTGGTGCTCGCGGTCGCGAGAGAGTTCGACCTGCCCGGCTTCATCTACAACCTCGAGACAACGAGCCCCGACCAGGCAGCACTGCTCGGCGTGAGAACCCTCACGTCCAACCCGACCCCTCCGCCCGCGACGCTCACCGCCTCGCTCGTCCCGTTCGCGGTTACGGTCTCCCCAGCCGACCTCGGCCTCGACGCCGTCAACCTCGAACCGCTGACGGCGGTCAGCAGAACCGCTGGGCCGATCCGCATAACGGCGCTCGGCCTGAGACTCAACGCGAGAGCGGTCAACGGCTTCTTCACCTCCAACCCGACGGCGTGCGTGCCCGTGACGGTGTCGGTGAGCGCGATCTCGAACGGCGGCGACAGAGCCTCCGCCACGGTCACGCCGTACACCCCGACCGATTGCGGCACGCTCGCATTCGATGCCGGCCTCGGGCTGAACCTCTCGACGACGCAGACCGACGTCCCGGTGCAAGCCGGCGTGACGCTGACGCGTCCGGACGACACGGCCGCGGCGCGGCGCCAGTCCGACGTGCTCGCGTCGACGGTCGTGCTGCCCGAGGGCATGACGGTCAACCCGGCGCTCGCCGGCGGGCTCGAGGCGTGCACCGACGCGCAGTTCGCCCTCGCGGACCGCTCGACGCCGGCCGCGTGCCCCGCCGCGTCGCGGGTTGGGACGGTGAGATTCGTCACGCCACTGCTCTTGCGAACGTTCGAGGGCGCCGTCTACTACGGCACGAGAACGCCGACCGCGTTCAACCGACTGTTCCTCGACGTCCAGCTCCCCGGCGCGCGACTGAAGCTGACCGGGCGCGTGACGTTGAACCCGACGAACGGTCAGGTCACGACCGTCTTCCAGGACCTCCCGCAGCTGCCGTTCACGTCGTTCGACCTGACGTTCCAGGGCGGCGACCGCTCCGTGCTCGCGAACCCGCAGGCGTGCGGCATGCACACGGCGACGGCAGACCTCGTCCCGTTCGCCCGCCTGACGGATCCGACGCCGCCCGACGCGACGCCGAGCGGGTCGTTCACGACCTCGTTCGACGGAGCGGGGGCGACCTGTGCCGCGGCGTTCCGACCGTGGTTCACCACCAACCCGTCGAACCTGAGATCGGGTGGGAGAACGACGTTCACGGTGAAGTTCGGTCGTCCGGACCGCGACCGGCGGATCGCCAGAGCGACGTTCCGCCTGACGAGAGGGCTCGTCGGCGACCTCGCGCTCGACGGGCTGACGCAGTGCCCGCTGGCCGACGCCGACAACGGACAGTGCACGGCCTCGAGCAGGGTGGGCAGCGCGACCGCAGAGGTCGGCACGGGGCCGGCGCCGGTGACGGTTCCCGGCGACGTGTTCCTGACCGCGCCGCGGGTCGCGGGCGACCCGGCCGGGCTGTCGGTCCGCATCGACGCGCGCATCGGGCCGGTCGACCTCGGCACCGTGATCGTGCCGGTGCGGCTGCAGCTGCGTGCGAACGGCGGGCTGAACGCGAGCGCCGACCTCCCGCAGTTCGAGGAGGGCGTGCCGATCTCGCCGCGCCTCGCGACCGTCACGATCGACCGCGCCGACTTCATGCGCAACCCGACCAGCTGCGGGCATCGCCGCTCGGCCGGCGACTTCGTCGGTGTCGGCGGCGGGAGCGTCACGACGCACGCGGCGATCGACCTGACCGACTGCAAGGCGCTCGGCTTCTCGCCGAGCTTCCGGATCGCGGTCGGCGCGAGAGGCAAGACCGGCGCCGGCGCGCATCCGCCGCTGACGACGGTCATCGCGCAGCCGCTCGGCGACGCCGGCATCAGCTGGGTGCACGTGCTGCTGCCGAGAGCGCTGCCGTCGAACTCGATCGGCCTTGAACAGGCCTGCTCGCAGGCCGAGCTCGACGCCGGCAGATGCGGGAGACGGGCGCAGATCGCGGTCGCGCGGGCGCACAGCCCATTCGTGGCGAGCGCGCTCAGCGGCCCGGTCTACCTGGTCAAGCAGCAGGGACGACTGCCGAAGCTCGTCGTCCAGCTGCGCGGCCCGCTCGCGATCGACATGGTCGGCCAGATCAAGATCGGCAGACGCAACAAGATCGCGACGACGTTCGGCGACGTGCCGGACCTGCCCGTGACGCGCTTCACGCTGCAGTTCCACTCGGGCAGATTCGGGATCATCGGGGCCAACACGAACCTGTGCGCGAGAAAGCTGTTCGCGCCGACGGAGATCCGCGGCCAGAACGGCAAGAGAGAGAAGACGCGGCCGCAGATCAGCGTGCGCGGCTGCCGCAGATAGGAGTCGTCGAGGTGGTCGGGTAGCGTTCGTCGCATGAGCGCACCTGGCCACTTTGACTTCTACGTGTTCGTCCTGTTCCTGCACATCGCCTCGGCGGTGATCGCGTTCGGCGCGACGTTCGCCTACCCGCTGATCGAGATGACCCTGCAGCGCATGGACCTTCGCTCCCTGCCGGCATGGCACGAAGCGCAGAACCAGGTCGGGCACAAGCTGATCACGCCCGGCGCGATCCTGATCCTGATCACCGGCATCTACATGGTCAGCACCGATCGCTGGGACGGCGTCGGCGGCTTCTGGTTCGGCGCCGCGGGGGCGATCGTGCTGGTGCTGCTCGGCCTCGGCCACGGCTTCTTCGCGCCCAACGCGCGCAAGCGGCGGGACCAGGCGCGCGCCGACCTCGACGCCGGCGCGGCGGAGAGCGGCCGCATGAGCGACGCGTACGTGGCGCTGTCGAGACAGGCGATGCCGGTCGGCATGCTGGCGTCGCTGCTCGTGCTGACGGCCCTCTTGCTGATGGTCTGGAAGCCGGGCGCCTAGACGCGTACGACGGAGAGCCCGGCGACGCCGTCGACGGGCTCGAAGTCGTCGTCCTGCGTGACGACCGGCAGGTCGTTCGCGAGCGCAGTCGCCGCGATCCACAGATCGTTCACGTTGAGCCGACGGCCTGCCTCTGCAAGGTGCACGCGTAGGCGGGCCCACGCCGCCGCGACGCGCTCGTCTACCGGCAGCAGATGGACATCGGCGGTCGCCTCGAGCGTCGCAAGACGCCGCGCGCGCGTGTCGACGTCGCGCGCGGCGAGCACACCGACATGCAGCTCGGCAAGTGTGACCGCCGAGATCGCCAGCTCGTCAGGCAGCCGCTCCGCGTCGAGCCGACGTCCGCTCTCGTCCGCGATCAGGACGCTCGTGTCGAGCAGCCCGCGCGTGGGCGCGGCGCTCATCGTGCCAGCGGACCGAGATCGTCCGTCGTCTCGCCTGCGAGCCGAGCGAGATCGACGCGCAGGTCCGGATCTGCCTGGGCCGTCACCAGCCGGCGCGCCAACTCGGCACCGGAGAGCCAACGGCGCCGCTGCTCGGTCAGCGGCACGAGCGCTGCGACCGGCTTGCCGCGCGTGGTGATGACGAGCTCGTCGCCGTGCTCCACCCTGCGCAGTACGTCGGCCGTGTGGTTGCGCAGCTCGCGGGTTGCAATCTCGTGCCTCATGCGACGATCGTAGCACATGCGTAGCCGTTGACCTCGGCGAGCGGACGAGCAGGAGTCGTCCGGGCCGGCGCCGAACCCCACTCGCGATGCCCGAGATCCAGGCATCCCGCCGGCTGGTGAAGTCCCCACCCGAGCTGTGGGCCGAGGTGAGCGACGCCGCGTCGCTCGCCCGCCACCTCGGGGAGGTCGGCGAGATCAGAATCACCCGGCTGGAGCCCGAGACGACGGTCGCCTGGGAGGGCGAGACAGCCAGCGGCACCGTCGCCCTCGCGCCCGCCGGGTGGGGAACGTCAGTCACGCTGACGGCCGAGCCGATCGCGGTCGCCGAGCCTGCGGCACCGGAGCCGGTCGCAGCGGCCGAGCCCGAGCCGGCCGCGGAGCCCGAGCCCGCACCCGAACCTGAGCCGGCCGTCGAGCTCGAAGCGATCGGCATCGAGGATCGGCACGAGGCGGTGCCTGAGCCCGCACGACGCGGCTGGTTCGCGCGCCTGTTCAAGCGCCGCGCGGCCGAGCTCGCGCAGCCCACAGCGGGCGCTGATCCTGAGCCGTCCGCAACCGACGCCGATCGGGCGGCGGCACCGCCGGCGGAGCCGGTGGTGGCGGGTGAGACGATGTCCGCGGCCCCGCCCGCGGAATCGTCTTCACCGGCGACAGGACCCGCCCGCAGCAGCGCCGAGCCTGAGCTGGAGCCCGAGCGGGCGGCCCAAGCGCCCGACCCGCTCGAAGCCGTGCTCACAAGCGCCCTCGACTCGCTCGGCCAGGCACACCACCGCCCGTTCAGCCGCGGATAGGCGCCCCTCCTCGCATCGCCGGTAACATCCGCGCCCGCATGGCGCGCCAGAAGGCACCCGAGACGTTCGACGAGAAGCTCGAGCAGCTGACAGAGCTGCGCGAGGAGGCGATCCACTCCGCCTCCGCGGCCGCCGTCGAGAAGCAGCACGCGAAGGGCAAGTACACGGCGCGCGAGCGGATCGAGAAGCTGCTCGACCCCGGCTCGTTCCAGGAGCTGGACACGTTCGTGCGCCACCGCACGTACGACTTCGACATGCAGAAGAACCGCCCGTGGGGCGACGCGGTCGTGACCGGCCACGGCACGATCGACGGCCGCCGCGTGTGCGTCTTCAGCCAGGACTTCACCGTCGTCGGCGGCTCGCTCGGCGAGGTGATGGCCGAGAAGATGTGCAAGATCATGGACCTGGCGGCCAAGATCGGCTGCCCCGTGATCGGCATCAACGACTCCGGCGGCGCGCGCATCCAGGAGGGCGTGGTCTCGCTCGGCGCCTACGGCGACGTGTTCCTGCGCAACGTCAAGTGCTCCGGCGTGATCCCGCAGATCAGTCTGATCATGGGCCCCTGCGCCGGCGGCGCCGTGTACTCGCCCGCGATCACCGACTTCATCTTCATGGTGAGAGAGACCTCTCACATGTTCATCACCGGTCCCGACGTGATCAAGACGGTGACCGGCGAGGAGCCGACGTTCGAGGAGCTCGGCGGCGCGATGACGCACAACACGAAGTCGGGCGTCGCCCACTTCGCCTCCGAGGACGAGGACGCCTGCCTCGAGGACGCGCGCTACCTGTTCAGCTTCTTGCCGTCGAACAATCTCGAGATGCCGCCGCGCGTGCATCCGACCGACGCGCCCGACCGCATGGACGCGGAGCTCGACACGGTCGTCCCGGACGCGCCGAACAAGCCGTACGACATGCGCGACGTGATCCGCCTCGTCGTCGACGACGGCGAGTTCCTCGAGGTGCACGAGCACTTCGCGACGAACATCGTCTGCGGCTTCGCCCGGCTGGACGGCTACGCCGTCGGGATCGTCGGCAACCAGCCGTCCTCGCTCGCCGGCGTGCTCGACATCGCCGCCTCCGAGAAGGGCGCTCGCTTCGTGCGCACCTGCGACGCGTTCAACGTCCCGATCGTGACGCTCGTGGACGTGCCCGGCTTCCTGCCGGGCACCGCGCAGGAGTGGGGCGGGATCATCCGCCACGGCGCGAAGCTGCTGTACGCCTACGCGGAGGCGACGGTACCGAAGATCACGCTGATCACGCGCAAGTCGTACGGCGGCGCGTACGACGTCATGGCCTCCAAGCACCTCGGCGCCGACTTCAACTTCGCGTGGCCGCAGGCGGAGATCGCGGTGATGGGTCCGGAGGGCGCGGTCAACATCATCTACCGCCGCGACATCGCCTCCTCGCCGACGCCGGAAGAGCGCCGCGCGAAGCTGATGGAGGACTACAAGGCGCGCTTCGCCAACCCCTATTCCGCGGCCGAGCGCGGCTACATCGACGACGTGATCGTCCCGCACGAGACGCGCCCCAAGCTGATCGCCGCGCTCCACACCCTGCTCACGAAGCGCGAGCCGGGCCCGAAGCGCAAGCACGGCAACATCCCGCTCTAGTCGGTGCCGCGCGCGCTCGCGGACCCGGTCGCGGACACGCGCGCGAGCAGCCGCCTGCCTCTCGTCCCGCTGCTCGCGCTGGCGACCAGCGTCGCCGCAGCGCTGCGACTGCCGTTCCTGGGCACGCAGTCGTTCTGGTTCGACGAGACGTACACGCTCCACGTCGTGCGCGCGGGCTCGCTCGCCGAGCTGTGGGATCGCGTCGGCGCGAGCGAGTCGACGCCGCCGCTCTTCTACCTGCTGACGTGGGCCTGGACGCATGCGCTCGGCAGCTGGGACGAGGCCGCGCTGCGAACCGTCTCGGCGCTCGCGCTCGTCGCGTCGGTGCCGGTCGCCTACTGCGCCCTGCGCCGGCTGGCCGGCACGCCCGCCGCGCTCGCGAGCGCGTGGCTCGTCGCCGTCTCGCCGCTGCTCGGCTGGTACGCGCTCGACGCGCGCGCGTACGGGCTGATGGTGCTGACCGCGCTGCTGAGCGTCTGGGCGTTCGCCGCGATCCTCGAGCGCCCGAGCCGCGGCCGCCTCGCGCTGTGGGCGCTCGCGGCCGCGGCCGCGCTGTGGACGCACTGGTTCGCCGGCTTCCTCGTGCTCGGCGAGGCGCTCGCGCTGCTGTGGCTGCGTCGCGAGGCGCGGCGCGGAACGCTGCTCGCCGGCGGCGCCGCGCTGCTCGCGCTGGCGCCGCTCGCCGGACTGTTGCGCGAGCAGACGGGCGACGAGCGCGCCGCGTTCATCGCGCAGACGAGCGTCGCCGACCGCGTCGAGCAGCTCGTGCGCCAGTTCGGCGCCGGCGTGAACGTGCCGCGCACGTGGCTGGAGGCGACGCTGCTCGCGGTCGCGCTCGGCGGGCTCGCGGCCGGCACGTGGTTGACGATCCGCCGAGCATCCGCTCCCGTGCGCGACGCACCTGCCGACGACCGCGGCACGTCGCCTTCGCGTGACGCCGGCGGCGCGCGAGAGCTCCCCGGCCGCGACGGCGACCGCGCGCTGCTCGCGCTCGTCGCCGTCGGCCTGCTCGTCCCGCTGGCGGTCGCGGCGAGCGGCGTCTACGACCGCTTCAACGTGCGCAACCTCCTGTACCTGTGGCCGCTGCTCGCCGCGCTCGCGGCGCCCGCGCTGCTGCGCCTGCGAGCAGCGCCGCTCGCGGCGCTGCTCGCGCTCGGGATCGCGACCTCGCTGTGGACGCAGCTCGACTGGCGCTACGGGAATGCCGACTGGCGCGGGGCGGTCGAGCGGATCGCGCCGCACATCGCGCGCGACGACCAGGTGATCGCCGTCACGCCGCTCGGCGCGCCCGTCGCCGCGCACTACCTGGACCGCGTCGCGTCCACGAGCCCGGTGGCGACCCGCCGCGCGTGGCTCGTCGTCGAGCCGGCGCGCAGCGACGGCCACCGCGACCTGCGGCCGAGCGACGCGCCGGTCCTTGCGCAGCTGGTCGCCGCCTTCCCGCACCACCGCGAGCAGCGGGTCCACGGCTTCCGCCTGATCGAGCTGACGGCGCCCACGCCGATCCCGCTGGATCCCGCCGGGATGCGCGGCGCCACGCTGTTCCCGCCCGCCGGCTGAGCACAAGCGGCCGCCGCGAGCCGCTCACGTCATCGGCGCACCGCCGGCCGCGGGCCGCGGCGCCACCCGGCCGCGGCGCCACCCTCGTGTACGCTCGAGCGCCGGGTGCTCTACCGCCTGCTCTACACGCTGTTCCTCTCACGCATCGACGCGGAGCGCGTGCATCGCCTCACCGCCCGCGGCTTGATCGCGCTCACGCGAGTCCCTCTGCTGCGTCGCCTGCTGCGCGCGCTGCTCGCGTCGCGCGGCCCGGCGCTGCGCGTGCGGGCGCTCGGCCTGGACTTCCCGAGTCCGCTGGGACTGGCCGCCGGATTCGACAAGGACGCCACCGGCTTCAGCGCGTATGCCGCGCTCGGCTTCGGCTGCGTCGAGGTCGGGACGATCACCGCGCAGGGGCAGCCCGGCAATCCCGGCACGCGGATCTTCCGCCTCACGCGCGAGCGCGCGCTCGTGAACCGCATGGGCTTCCCGAACGCGGGCGCCGCGGCCGCCGCGTCGCGCCTCGCGCGGCGCGACCGCAGCAGGGCCGGCGACGCGGTCGTGGGCGTGAACGTCGGCAAGACGAGAGCCGCGCAGGACGCGGACGCCGACTACCGCGAGAGCGTCCGCCGGCTCGCCCCGCACGCCGACTACCTCGTGCTGAACGTCTCCTCGCCCAACACGCCGGGCCTGCGCGACATGCAGGCGGTCGAGCGGCTCGCCGAGCTGATCGCGGCCGTGCGCGCGGAGCTGGCGGCGGCGAGCGCGCCGCCGCGGGCGGAACGGATCCCTCTCCTCGTGAAGATCGCGCCCGACCTGTCCGACGACGACGTCGACGCGCTCGCCGACCTCGCCCTGCGCGAGCGACTCGACGGCCTGATCGCGACCAACACGACGATCGACCGCGGCGCGCTGCGCGATCCCGCCGCCTCCGACGTCCCGCAGGAGGGCGGCATCTCGGGTGCGCCGCTCGCGCCCCGCGCGCTCGCCGTCCTGCGGCGCCTGCACGCCCGCACGGACGGGCGGCTGACGCTGATCTCGGTCGGCGGGATCGCGACGGCCGACGACGCCTGGGAGCGGATCCGCGCCGGCGCCACGCTCGTGCAGGCGTACACCGGCTTCGTCTACGGCGGCCCGCTGTGGCCGCGCCGGATCAACCGCGGACTGGCCCGCCGTGTGCGCGAGGCGGGCTTCGCGAGCGTCGCCGAGGCCGTCGGGACGGGCGCTGAGCGCCCGCGCGCGCAGGCGCCGGCCGCCTGACGCGTCACCGACTACCCTCTGCCCCGATGACGACGGACGTCTCGGAGCTCACGCCGCACGAGGCCGCCGCGCGCCTGCGCGACGAGGGCGACTGGCAGGTCGTCGACGTGCGCACGCCCGACGAGCGGCCCGACGGCGTGATCGACGGCGACGTGCTGATCCCGCTCGGCGAGCTGAGCGCGCGCGCCGGGGAGATCGATCCGAGCCGGCCGGCGCTGATCTACTGCCGCACCGGCTCGCGCTCGTCGATGGCGGTCGCCGCGCTGCGCACCGCCGGCTACGACGCGCACAACCTCGCCGGCGGCATGGTCGCGTGGCTCGAGGCGGGCCTGCCTGTGGCAGGCGACTGACACGCCTCGCGGCGCATTTCGCCACTTCGCCGAAGTCGCGTGTCGTCTCGCAGCGCGACTCGGGACGACCCTGCGCGCATGCACATCCCGATCTACGCCCGGCAGGAAGAAATCGGGGCTATTCTTCCTGACATCATGGCCCTCAACATCAAGGACCCCACCGCCGACCGCCTCGTCCGCGAGCTCGCCGAGACGACCGGCGAGAGCATCACCACCGCCGTGACGGTTGCCGTGCGCGAGCGGCTCGAGCGGATCGGCCGCATGGCGCCGCCCGAGGTGCGCCTCCAACGGATCCGGGCGATCGCGAAGCGGGCAGCCGCTCGGCCTGTGATCGACCACCGCACCGACGACGAGCTTTTCGGCTGGGACGAAGACGGGCCGCCGACGTGATAGTGATCGACACCTCGGCGCTCGTCGCGATCCTGCGCGAGGAACCGGAAGGCCTCGCGTTCGAGAAGCGGCTTGCCCTCGCGAACGACCCGTTGATCTCCGCCGCAACGCTGTTCGAGTGCTCCACGGTCCAGGCGAGGTTCGATCAGGGACTGAGGGACCTCGACGACTTCATGCTGGCGACCGGCATCCGCGTCGCGGCCGTCGACGTCGCCCAGGCCCACGCCGCGCGCGACGCCTGGCTGCGCTACGGCAAGGGGCGCTCGCCGGCGGGCCTCAACTTCGGCGACTGCTTCAGCTACGCGCTGGCGAAGACGACCGGCCGCCCGCTGCTGTTCAAGGGCGACGACTTCGCGCAGACCGACGTCACGCCGGCCGCGGTCTAAACCCCCGAAACCAACTCGCCTTTGCTACCTTTGGCGTCCGCGCGACGGTCGCGCGTACGTCCCATCCCGCGAAGGAGGCACGCAGCGCATGGAGCCGACCTCGGTTCAGGAGCAGAGCAAGCAGTCCGCGAAGACGGGCTCGCTCGACAACCCCGAGGTCGTCCAGGGCGTCCCGGGCCACATCATCCCGATCCTCGAGCGCGAGTTCGAGGACTTCGACACGGAGGCCGGCAAGTTCCTCCGCGGGGAGATGGAGGAGCCGCAGTTCATCGGCTTCCGCCTCAGACAGGGCGTCTACGGCCAGCGCCAGCCCGACGTCCAGATGATCCGCGTGAAGCTCCCCTGGGGCGGCATCACGCCAGAGCAGATGGAGGCGTTCGCGACGGTCGTCGAGAGATACGTGCCGCTCAGAAAGGGCCACATCACGACGCGCCAGAACATCCAGCTGCACCACGTGCCGCTGCCCGACGCCGCGAAGCTGATCCGCGAGATCAGCGACGCCGGCCTGTCCAGCCGCGAGGGCTGCGGCAACACCGTGCGCAACGTGACCGCCGACCCGTGGGCGGGCATCTGCGACGACGAGATCTTCGACCCGACGCCGTACGCGGGCGCGTACGTGCGCTACTTCGTGCGCCACCCGACGACGCAGCTGATGCCGCGCAAGATCAAGACCTCCTTCACCGGCTCCGCGGCCGACCGCGCGATCAGCGGCATCCACGACATCGCCTACCTGTCGAGAGTGAAGGACGGCGTCAAGGGCTTCGAGCTGCGCGTCGGCGGCGGCACCTCGATCATGCCGCGCGTCGCTCCCACGCTCTACGAGTTCGTCAAGGCGGACGACGGCGAGTACCTGAAGGTCGCCGAGGCCGTCTTCCGCATCTTCGACCGTCAGGAGTGGCTGCGCGTGAACCGCGCGCGCGCCCGCATCAAGGTGTTCGTCGACAAGTTCGGGATCGACGAGCTGCGCAGCCAGGTCGAGGAGGAGTTGAAGGGCGATTGGGTCGCCGAGCGCGACTTCGACCCGCAGCCGCGCCTCTTCCTCCACGACGAGGAGGCGAACGCGCCGGCGGTGCCGGCCTCCTACGGCTCGCCGAACGGCGACCTGTCCGAGTTCGAGGCGTTCCGCGCCGCGAACGTCACGGCGCAGAAGCAGACCGGCTTCGCGACGGTGCAGGTGAAGGTCACGCGCGGCGACCTCACGCCCGAGCAGTTCCGCGGGCTCGCCGCGATCATGCGCGACTTCGGCGGCGGCTACGCCCGCACGACCGTGCACCAGAACTTCCTGCTGCGCTGGGTGCGCGACGAGGCGGTCTACGACGTGTGGCGGCGCCTGAAGGCGCTCGAGCTCGGCGACGCCGGCGCCGACGAGATCACCGACGTCGTCTCGTGCCCCGGCACCGACTCCTGCAAGCTCGGCATCACGAGCTCGATGGGCCTCAACGCCGCCGTCAAGGAGCGCCTCGACGGGATGGACATCCAGGATCCGCTGACGAAGCGGATCCACGTGAAGATGTCCGGCTGCCCGAACGGCTGCTCGCAGCACCACATCGCGAACATCGGCTTCTACGGCGCCTCGATCAGAGTCGGCGACAAGACGATCCCCGCCTCGATCCCGCACATCGGCGGCACGTACGAGGGCGGCACGGTCGCCTACGGCGCGCGCCTGAGACTGCGGCTGCCGAGCAAGCGCGTGCCCGAGGCCGTCGAGCGCTGGGTCCGCCTCTACGAGGCCGAGCGCCAGGACGGCGAGGAGTTCAACGCGTTCGCCGAGCGCGTCGGGACCTCGGCGTTCGAGGACCAGGTGCGCGACCTCGCGATGCCCGCCGAGTTCAACCTCGAGAACATGAACCTGTTCATCGACTGGACGAAGAACGTCCCGTTCGAGGTCATCCGCGGCGAGGGCGAGTGCGCGGTCTGAGGACCGCGCACCGGCCGGGTCACGCCGGCGACCGCGCCTGCTCGATGCAGGCGCGCGCCACGGCGACGAGTCGGGGCGGATAGTCCTCGATCACTCTGGCGCGCAGGGCGATGCTGTCGAGCGCCGCGAGCCGCTGCGGCGTGTCATACGGCGGCGCACTCGTGAGCTCGTCGAACACGCACCGGCAGTAGCCCTCGAGCCTGGGATCTGCGGTCTGCATGCAGCCCTGCATGAAGCTGGCTTGGGTGGCGCGACCCTCCTCCGTGTCCCACGGCCCGCCGCCGCCCGGCCGATCGTCGGCGAAGTGCCAGAGCGCGCCGACGCACAGCACGGCGAAGGCGGCGGCCGCGACCGCGTCGCTGCGCCATCCGGCGTGTGCCCGACCGCCCCGCGTCGGGGGCACCGGCGCCGGCGGCGTGACGGGCGTCGTCCAGCCAGGCGGACCGACGGATCCGCTGACGTCGACTACGGTCGCTGCGGGAACGAGGGCTGCAGGCGGTGCTGCGCGCCGGCGTGCGGCGCGCAGGCCGAGTGCGATCGCCGCGGCTGCGAGCACCACGATCGCGCAGATCTCACCGGCGACATAGCCGGAGGAGGAGGTGGAGGAAGCGAGGGAGAGCATGCTCACCCCTCGGCGACTGCTGAGGATCGCTTGAGCGTTTGCCCGGCAAACCCCGCGCAAGCGGGCTCGATACCCTGAGCGCCGTGAACCGCCGCCCGCAGCTGACGATCGTCGCGCCGTCGGCCTCCCCGGAGGAGGCCGCGGCGGTGGTGGCGGCGCTCGAGCGCTTCATGCGCGAGACGGCGCCGGTGCTCGTCGCCGCCCCGAAGCGGATCGACCGCTGGACGCGGACGGCGCTGCTCGAGGGCGTCGCGCGCGAGGACGAGATGCCCGCCGCGTGGGGCGACGCGCACCCCTGGGGCCGCTGAGCGGGTCCGCCCCAGCCGACCGCCCCGCCCGCGCCGTCATCTTCGACTGCGACGGGGTGCTGGTCGAC
>DASVFS010000152.1:0-7673 GCA_036379915.1 Conexibacter sp.
CGCGCGTCGGGGCGAAGGTCATGCAGTTCCGCGAGCAGGCGGAGGCGTCGGAGCCGCCGCCGCTCGCGGCGGTCGTCGAGACGCCCCTGCTGTTCGAGGCGGGGATGGAGGCCGCCTACGACGCGACGATCGCGATCGTCGCGCCGGAGGCGCTGCGCGAGGAGCGCGCCGGGGCGCGCGGCCACGCCGCCGTCGCCGAGCGGACGTCGCGGCAGTTGTCGCAGGAGGAGAAGGCGGCCCGCGCGACGTACGCCGTCGTCAACGACGGCACCGTGGAGCAGCTCGAGGCGCGGCTGTCTGAGGTGCTTGCAAAGCTGAGTCGATGAGCTCGCGGACCGCACAGCTGCAGGCGACGCGCCGTCGCGCCCGACGCGCGCGGTCCGCCCGACGGCGCCGCCAGGCGTTCCTGTTCCTCGGCTTCCTCGCCACCGTGAGCTTCGGCGCGCTGCTGCTGCGGCCGCTGTTCACGAGCGCCGTGCACGACCTCACGACGCTGCCGCTGCGCCACCAGGAGGCGATCCGCGAGCAGGCGCACGACAAGCGGCTCGACCCGTCGCTGATCGCCGGCGTGATCTACGCCGAGTCGAAGTTCAGCGACTCGACCTCGTCCGCCGGCGCGCTCGGGCTGATGCAGCTGCTGCCGTCGACGGCGCACTTCATCGCCGACAGATCCGGCGGGACGGCCTTCACGACCGAGGACCTCTCGACGCCGGAGATCAACATCGCCTACGGCAGCTGGTACCTGCGCTACCTGCTCGACCGCTACGGCGGCGACGAGGTGCTCGCGCTCGCCGCGTACAACGGCGGCATGGGGAACGTCGACCGCTGGGTCGCCGAAGCGCGGGAGCGCGGCGAGCGGCTCGACGTCGCCGACATCCCGTTCCCCGAGACGCGCGCGTACGTCGAGCGCGTGCTGGACGCGCGGCGCGAGTACCGCCGCACGTACGCGGGCGAGCTGGGCCTGCGCTGAGGATCCGCCTGCCCGCGCACGGCGCGGCGTTTGCCGCTACTGCTGTGGCTGCGCGATCGCGACCGGGTCGGGGGCGCCGAGGTGCGAGCCGGCGGGCGCCTCGTAGATCGCGCCGGGCTTCGCGCCGAGCACGAGCACGCGGATCCCCTCGGGCCCCGGGAGGACCTTGCGGTCGACGCCGGCCGCGACGCGCACGGCGTGCTCGGCGTCGAGCGGATGGCGCTCGCCGGCGATCTCGATCTCGCCGCCGCCTCTGAGCGCGAGGAAGACCTCCTCCTGCCCGTCTCTCGCGTGGTCGTGCGTCGGGTAGTGCTCGAAGTTCGGCGGCATGTCGATGATCGCCATGCCGAACGAGCTGACGCCCAGCTCCGCCCGCACGCGCTTGAACGCACCGCCGTACGCGCCCTCCATCTCGTCGATCTTCTTGACCGTGAAGTCCGCCATGAGCCGCCTCCCGCACGTCGAGGTGTGTGTGAGCGCTCAAACGTACAGGTTGTATGTGGAGCGCGCGTCGGTTGTCGTCTCAATAGCCGCCCGCGCTGCCACCACCGCTCGCCTGGGTCGTGACCGCGCTCCCGTTCGTGCCCATCACGTACCAGAGGGCTCCGAAGAAGTTCAGGCCCTGGCCGTTCGTGTCGCCTGCCGCGCCGTCACCGGCGTAGTAGTAGAGCGGGTGGCCGGCGTAGGTGACCTGCGTCGTCCCGTCGCCGCGCTTCGAGACGCCGAGCTTCCCGGCCGAGGCGCCTCCGGCCGCCCGCGGCATGCCGTGCGTCGTGACGGCCGGCCAGTTCTGGAGGCATGCGCCCGTGCACGTGCTCGTCGGGCCGGTGTCTCTCTGGAACAGGTAGATCGTTCTGCCCTGTCCGTCCACGAGGATCGTGCCGAGCCCGCCGACGCTCGCGGTCTTCACGGTCGCGGCGCCCGTCTGCGGTTGCGTCGTGGTCGAGCCGCCGCCGGAGGCGTTCGCGGCGTTGGAGCCCGAGCCGCACGCGGCCAGCAGGGGCGCCGCAAGCAGCGCGAGGGCGACGGCCAGCGCGGGGATGCGCCTGGTCATTGGGGGACCTCCTTGGTTCGATGCCGTCACCACCGAGGACGCCGGGCGATCGGCTGGCCTTCCGCGCATCGCGGTCACGGCGCGGCCGCATTCGTCGCTACCCTCGCTCGGAATGCGCAGATTCCAGCTCGACGCCACCTACGCGCCGACGGCCGACCAGCCCGCGGCGATCGCCTCGCTGGCCGAGGGGATCGAGGCCGGCGAGCGCGCGATGACGCTGCTCGGCGCGACCGGCACCGGCAAGACGATGACGATGGCCGCGACGATCGAGGCGGTCCAGCGGCCCGCGCTCGTGATCGCGCACAACAAGACGCTCGCCGCGCAGCTGTGCAACGAGTTCCGCACGTACTTCCCCACCAACGCGGTCGAGTACTTCGTCTCCTACTACGACTACTACCAGCCGGAGGCGTACGTCCCGAGCCGCGACCTCTACATCGAGAAGGACAGCGCGATCAACCAGGAGATCGAGCGCCTGCGCCACGCCGCCACCGCCGCCCTGTTCGCGCGGCGCGACGTGATCGTCGTCGCCTCCGTGTCGAGCATCTACGGCCTCGGCTCGCCCGAGACGTACGACCGCAACGTCGTGATCCTCAAGCGCGGCGACTTCGTCGACCGCGACGCGCTGCTGAAGAAGCTCGTCTCGATCCAGTACACGCGCAACGACATCCTCCAGCGCGGCACCTTCCGCGTGCGCGGCGAGACGCTGGAGATCTTCCCGCAGTACGCGGAGTCGGCCTACCGCGCGACGCTGTTCGGCGACGAGATCGAGGAGATCCAGCACTTCGACCCGCTCACCGGCGAGGTGCTCGAGGAGGAGGTCGAGCACGTCGGCATCTGGCCCGCGTCGCACTACAACGTCGAGGAGGGCCACATCGACCGCGCGGTCGCGGAGATCGGCCGCGAGCTGAACGAGCGCTGCGCCGAGCTCGAGCGACAGGGCAAGCTGCTCGAGTCGCACCGCCTGCGCCAGCGCACGCAGTACGACATGGAGATGCTGCGCGAGATGGGGTTCTGCTCGGGGATCGAGAACTACTCGCAGATCCTCGACGGCCGCAGAGACGGCGAGCGCCCCTACTGCCTGATCGACTACTTCCCCGAGGACTTCGTCTGCTTCGTCGACGAGTCGCACCAGACGATCCCGCAGCTCGGCGGCATGTACGAGGGCGACCGCTCGCGCAAGCAGACGCTCGTCGACTACGGCTTCCGCCTGCCGAGCGCGCTCGGCAACCGCCCGCAGAGATTCGACGAGTTCCTGACGATCACGCCGCAGCTCGTGCTGGTGAGCGCCACGCCCGGCGAGTGGGAGCGCACGCACTCGCCGCGGATCGTCGAGCAGATCGTGCGTCCGACCGGGATCGTCGACCCGCACATCGACGTGCGCGAGACGAGAAACCAGATCGACGACCTGATGAACGAGATCCGCGCGCGCGTCGACAGAGACGAGCGCACGCTCGTGACGACGCTGACGAAGAAGATGTCCGAGGACCTCACCGGCTACCTGCTGGAGATGGGCTTCAAGGTCCGCTACCTGCACTCGGAGGTCGACACGCTCGAGCGGATCCAGATCATCCGCGAGCTGCGGCTCGGCGAGTACGACGTCTTGGTCGGCGTGAACCTGCTGCGCGAGGGGCTCGACCTGCCGGAGGTCTCGCTCGTGGCGATCCTCGACGCCGACAAGGAGGGCTTCCTGCGCGGGGAGACGTCGCTGATCCAGACGATCGGCCGCGCCGCGCGCAACGTCGGCGGCACGGTGCTGATGTACGCCGACAGAGAGACGAAGGCGATGCGCGCCGCGATCGGGGAGACGGATCGCCGCCGCGCGATCCAGCTCGCCTACAACGAGCAGCACGGGATCACGCCGGAGTCGATCGTCAAGGGCATCTCCGACATCGCCGAGTTCCTGCAGGCCGAGTCGAAGGTCCCCCGCGGACGCAGACGCCGCATGAAGCTCGATGCGGGGAGAACGATGCAGCCGGCGGAGATCGAGAAGGCGATCGTCGAGCTGGAGGAGGAGATGCTCGCCGCCGCCGAGGAGCTGCGCTTCGAGTACGCCGCGAAGCTGCGCGACGAGATCAAGTCGCTGCGCCGCGACTTCGACATCGCGTTGGCGGAGGAGCGGCGCGGCGGCGGGGTTCCCGTCCCGCCGGCGTCCTAGGCTCGCGCGCGCCGCGAGCATGTGCAGCAGCGCGGCGAGGGCGAGCAGGATGCCGCCGAACGCGAACAGGTTCATGACCGTGTCGCTGACCAGCACCTTGTCGAACGCGTCCGTGTGGCGCGCCTCCTGCGTGAGGTTGTAGACGGCGAGCGCCGAGTGCGCGGCGGCGGCCCCCACCAGGCCGCGTACGAGCCAGTCGACCATGCTCACAGGCGCCCGCTCCTCCTCGGCCGGTCCGAACACGACCGGCGCCGCCGCGCCGAACAGGAACGCGACCGCGCCGATCAGGATGACGGTCGTCACCGAAGCCACGCTCAGAAAACTAGGACGTGTGCCGGACGACACCGCTGCGCGCCTCGGCTACGGTGACGCCCCGATGGCGCACCCCGACGCCGACGCGATCCTCGCCTGGTACCACGCCGTGCGGCGGGACCTGCCGTGGCGGCGCACGAGCGATCCGTACCGGATCCTCGTCAGCGAGGTGATGCTGCAGCAGACGCAGGTCGCGCGCGTGGTGCCGTACTACGAGGCGTGGCTCGAGCGGTTCCCGTCCGAGCGCGCGTTGGCGGAGGCGCCGGCGGCGGACGTGCTGCGGACGTGGAGCGGGCTCGGCTACAACCGGCGCGCGTTGGCCTTGCAGGCGGCGTGCGGGGTCGTCGCGCGCGACGGTTGGCCGCGGACGCTGGAGGGACTGCAGGCGCTGCCGGGGGTGGGGCCGTACACGGCCGCCGCCGTCGCGTCGTTCGCGTTCGGCGTGCAGGCGGCCGCGGTCGACACGAACGTGCGGCGCGTGATCGAGCGGCTGGACCGGCGCGCGCGGCGCCCGCCAGAGCTGGCGCGGCGTGCGGAGGAGCTGATGCCGGCCGGACGCGCGGGCGACTGGAACCAGGCGCTGATGGAGCTCGGCGCGACCGTCTGCACGGCGCGCGCGCCGGCGTGCGAGGCGTGCCCGGCGGTGGCGTGCCGCTCGCACGGACGCCCGTTCGTCGGTCCGACCGCGCGACGGGCGAGCGGCGAGCGCATGCGCTTCGAGGAGACCGACCGCTACGTGCGCGGGCGCGTGGTGGCTGCGCTGGCGGCGGGGGAGCCCGTGCCGGACGGCTTCGCGCCCGACCGCCTGGAGCGCGCGCTCGCGGGGCTCGAGCGCGACGGGCTCGTCGTGCGCGAGGGGGGAGCGGTGCGCCTGCCGTAGCGTGCGGCGGCCGCCGCGCCGCGGCCGGCCGCGACCGAGCCGCACGCGGGCGCGCCCGCCGCGGGCGCTACCGTGCGCCGCGTGTCGAGCGCCGTCCGCGAGTCCGCAGGTCCACCGTCGCGTGGACGGTCCGCCCCTCCGCCGTGGCCGGCGCTCGGCGCGATCGTCGTGCTGGCCGCGGCGCTGCGCTTCGCGACGCTGAGCGCGCAGAGCATCTGGTTCGACGAGGCGGCGACGTGGGACCTCGTGCGGCGGCCGTTCGGCCAGATGCTGTCGCGCCTGCCCGACGGCGAGAGCAACCCGCCGTTGTTCTACGTGCTGGAGTGGATCTGGGTGCGCGTCTTCGGTGACGGCGAGGTCGGCCTGCGCTCGCTGTCCGCGCTCGTCGGCGTGCTGATGGTCCCGGTCGCGTACGCGATCGCGAGGCGGGTGGCCGCCTCTGAGCGTGCCGGACTCGCCGCGGCGGCGCTCGTCGCCGTCAATCCGCTGCTCGTGTGGTTCTCGCAGGAGGCGCGCAGCTACGCGCTCGCGACGCTGCTGAGCGCGGTCGCGCTGCTGCTGTTCGTGCGCTCGCTCGACGACACGCGCGGTCGCTTGCTCGCCGGCTGGGCGCTGGCCGCGGCGCTCGCGCTCGCGACGCACTACTTCACCGCGTTCGTGCTCGTGCCGCAGGCGGCGTGGCTGCTGTGGCGCCATCCGCGCCGGCGCGACGCGCTCGCGGCGGTCGGGGCCGTCGCGGCCGTCGACGTCGCGCTGCTGCCGCTGCTGATCGCGCAGAGCGGGAACCCGTACGACATCGCCGGCACGTCGCTGGGGCTGCGGCTCGCGCAGGTGCCGAAGCAGTTCCTGCTCGGCTACCGCGGCCCGCTCGCGCTGCCGCTCGGGCTGCTGGGCGCCGCGCTGACGCTCGCCGGGGCGTGGCTGACGCTACGCCGCACGCCGCGCCCGGCGCGCGAGCGCGCGCTGCTGGTGGCGGCGATCGGTGGGATCGGCGTCGCGCTGCCGCTGCTCGCGGCGCTCGCGGGCGCGGACTACCTCAACACGCGGAACCTGCTGCCGGCGCTGATCCCGCTGCTGGCGGCGCTCGCGGTCGGCTGCGGCGCGTGCGAGGCGCCTCGTGTCGGCGTCGCCCTGGTCGCCGGGCTGTGCGCGCTCGGCCTGGCGATCGTCGTGACGGTCGCCGCCGACGCGCAGTACCAGCGCCAGGACTGGAAGGGCTTGGCCCGCGAGCTCGGCGGCGGCGTCGGTCCGCGCGCGCTCGTGATCGCGCCCGCGAACGGCCAGCTGGCGCTGCGCTACTACCGCCGCAGCCTGCGGTCGATGGGGCGGCCCGGCGCGACCGTGCGCGAGGTCGACGTCGTGACGGTCGCCGGCTCGCCCGATCCGGGCAAGGCGCCGACGCTGCCGCCGCTCACCGGCGCCGCGCTCGGCGTGCCGGGCTTCGGCCCGGCGCTCGAGACGCGGACCGGCACCTACGCGCTGCTGCGCTTCCCGGCGGCGGGCGGCAGGCCTGTCGCGGTCGTCCCGGACCCGCTCGGCCAGCTCCGCTACGGCGAGCGCCCGCCGGCGGTCGCGGTGCTGCCCGCCGGCCGCTGACGCCGGGTCAGCGCGGCAGCTTCGCGACCGCCGCCGCCAGCTTCGCCGGGTCGCGCAGCGGCGGCCCGTGGCCGAAGCAGACGAGCGCCGGCTCGAGCGCGGCGATGCGGCGGGCCGACTCGCGGTTGAGCGCCGGGTCCGGCGTGAACAGCCCGACCGGCTCCTGGATCGGACCGCGCAGCAGGAACGGGTGCCAACCCCACATCACGTCGCCGCACAGCAGCGTGCGGTCGGACTCGCGCCAGTAGGAGACGTGGCCGGGCGAGTGGCCGGGCGTGTCCAGCACGGTGAAGCCGGCGACCTCGTCGCCCTCTCTGAGGCGCCTGGCGACCGGATGCGCGGCCGGACCGGGGATCATGCGCCCCGCCTTCCAGACCATCTTGCCGTGCTCCACCGCCTCCGCGTCGGCGGCGCCGCACCACAGCGGGATCCCGAGCCGGTCGCAGATCGCGTGGCTGGCGCCGTAGTGGTCGGGGTGCGCGTGCGTGAGCGCGTGCGCCTTGATCCCGCGCCCCTCGATCTGCTTGAGGATGCGGCCCTTGTCGAGCCGCATGCCGGCGTCGATCAGCACGTCGCCGATCACGTAGACGTTCACGCCGTTCGGCGGGAAGCCGGACAGGTGCCAGACGTCGTCGGCGAGCTGCTGCATCGCGGCGCAGCCTATTCCACGCACTTTGCGGGCTGCGCCGGTCAGTCGACCGGGGAG
>DASVFS010000153.1:0-15409 GCA_036379915.1 Conexibacter sp.
CATGCGCTGGTGGGGCTGGGGCGAGGACGGCCACGACGCGCCGCTGTCCGACGCTGCGCAGGCGCTGCTCGCCGAGCGCATCGGTCCGCTGCCGTCCGGACATCGCGACCCCGTCGCACTCGAGGACGTGCGGCTGCCCGAGCCGGCGCTGCCGGCCGCGGCGCGGGAGCGGCTGGCGGAGCTCGTCGGCGCCGAGCACGTGCGCGACGACCGTCTCGCGCGCGTCACGCATGCCGCCGGGCGCGGCTATCACGACCTCGTGCGGCTGCGCGCCGGCGATGCGTCCGGCGCGCCCGACGCGGTCGTCTATCCGGCTGACGCCGGCGAGGTCGCCGCCGTGCTGCGCGCCTGCGCGGAGGCGGGCGTCGCGGTCGTGCCGTTCGGCGGCGGGACGAGCGTCGTCGGCGGCGTCGAGCCGCTGCGCGGCGGCTTCCCCGCGGTGATCGCGCTCGACCTCGCGCGCATGGACCGGCTGCTCGCCGTCGACCCGGTCTCGCTGACCGCGACCGTCGAGCCGGGCGTCACCGGCCCGGCGCTGGAGGAGCTGCTCGCCGAGCACGCGCTGACGCTCGGCCACTTCCCGCAGTCGTTCGAGTTCTCGACCGTCGGCGGCTGGGTCGCGACGCGCTCGGCCGGCCAGGCGTCGACCGGCTACGGGCGGATCGACGCGCTCGTGGTGGCGCTGACGGTCGCGACGCCGAGCGGCGAGGTGGTCGTGCGCGCGGTGCCGGCGAGCGCCGCCGGGCCGAGCCTGCGCGAGCTGCTGGTCGGCTCGGAGGGGACGCTCGGCGTGATCGTCGAGGTCACGCTGCGCGTGCGGCCGCGGCCGACGGTACGCCGCTACGAGGCGTTCTCGCTGCCGAACCTGTCGGGCGGCGCCGACGCGTTCCGCGCGCTCGTGCAGGGCGGCGCGGCGCCCGACGTGATGCGGCTGTCGGACCCGCTCGAGACGCGCGTCTCGCTCGCGCTCGCGGGCGGCGGCGCGACGACGCGCGCGCTCGGCGCGTACCTGCGCGCGCGCGGCCACGGCGACGGCTGCCTGACGATCCTCGGCTGGGCGGGGACCTCCGAGCCGGCGCTGCGGCGGCGGCGCGCGGCGGCGGCGCGCGTCCTGCGCGCGCACGGCGCCGTCGCGCTCGGCACGCCCGTCGGACACGCGTGGGAGCACGGCCGCTTCGCTGCGCCGTACCTGCGCGACGAGCTGCTCGCGCACGGCGTGATGGTGGAGACGCTCGAGACCGCGACCACGTGGGGCCGCCTGCTGGAGCTGCACGACGCGGTCGCGGCCGCGTTGGACGGCGCGCTGCGTGGGCGCGGCACGCCGCCGATCGTGTGGTGCCACGTCTCGCACGTCTACCGCGCGGGCGCGTCGCTGTACTTCACCTTCGTCGCGCGCCAGCAGGCGGGGGCGGAGCTGGAGCAGTGGCACGCCGCGAAGGCGGCCGCCTGCGAGGCGATCCTCGCGCACGGCGGCACGCTCACGCACCACCACGCCGTCGGCCGCGACCACGCGCCGTGGCTGCCGGGCGAGGTCGGCGAGCTGGGGATCGAACTGCTGCGCGCGGCGAAGGCGACGCTCGACCCGGCCGGGATCATGAACCCCGGCAAGCTGATCGACGCGGCGGGACCTGATCCCGCCCGGCCCGCGCCTTAGCGCGCCAGCGCCTCCTCGGCCGCGCCTCGCGCCGCCTGGCGCCACGCCGGCACGAGCCCGAGCCGCGTGCGGCGGTCGAGCAGGTCCTCGACGGTGAGCGCCAGCTCGCTGCGGACGGCGAAGTCGAGCTGGGCGCGCGTCGCCGGCAGGCCGGGCGCGAGCGGGCCGCCGTCGGCGCCCGCCGGTCGATCGGCTCCCGCGAGCCGGATCCGGTGCGTGACGCACGGCCCCGCGTCCGGCGCCGCGACGCGGTCGAGCGCGTCCTGCGCCATCCGCCGGGCGGTCGTGAGCTTGCCGCCGACCACGGTCGTGACGCCGTCGTGCTCGACCACGGCGTGGCGGCGCGAGAGGTCCGCCGTCGCGCTCGCGTCGTCGCTCGCGAGCAGCGGGCGCAGCCCGGCGAAGCCGCCGACGACGTCGTCGGCCGTCGGCGTGCGCTCGAGCACGCGGCCGATCGAGGTGAGCAGGAACGCCGCTTCGTCGGCGTCGACCGCCGGCTCGTCGGGGATCGGGCCGTCGTAGGGCGCGTCGGTGATCCCGATCATCACGAGGCCGTCCGCGCGCGGGACCGCGAACACGAAGCGGGTGCTCGACTCGGGCAGCGGCGCGTTGACGGCCGCGCGCGGCTCGCCGACGGCGGCGGCCGGCACGAGCACGTGCGCGCCCTTGCTCGGCTGCAGCCGCACGGCGCCGGGGCTCAGCTCGCCGGCCCACACGCCGGTCGCGTTGATCACGTGGCGCGCGCGCAGCTCGAAGGCGCCGCCGGCGCCCGTCCCGCGCGCCTCCGCCAGCACGTCGCGCACGCGCGCCCCGTCGGCGCGCAGCTGCTCGGCGGCGACGTACGTGAGGATCCGCGCGCCGTACGCGGCGGCGGTCCGCGCGATCGCGAGCACGAGCCGCGCGTCGTCCTCGATCTGCGCGTCCCAGTGGAGGATCGCGCCGCGCAGCTGGCGGTCGCTGAGGCCGGGCGCGAGCCGCCGCGCCTCCTCGGCGCTGACGCGGCGGGCGGGCGGCAGCCGCCGGCGGCTCGTGCCGGCGGCGGCGCGCAGCGCGTCGCCGAGGCGGATGCCGAGCTCGAGCTTCGCGCCGGTCGCGCGGCCGACCCGGCCGCCGAGCGGGATCAGGAACGGCAGCGCGCGGATCAGGTGCGGCGCGCTGACGTCCATCAGGATCGCCCGCTCGCGCGCCGACTCCCACGCGACGCCGACGTCGCCGTGCGCGAGGTAGCGCAGGCCGCCGTGGGCGAGCTTCGAGGACCAGCGGCTCGTGCCCCGCGCGAGGTCGCCGCGCTCGACGAGCGCGACGCTCAGGCCCCGCGTCGCCGCGTCGAGCGCGACCCAGGTCCCGACGATGCCCCCGCCGACGACGAGCACGTCGACCGTCTCGCCGTTCGCGAGCGCGTGCAGCTCCCGCGCGCGCCGCGCCGCGTCGAGCGCGTCCGAGGCGATCGGCTGCGGAACGGCGCGGCCCCGGCGAAGTGACACCATGCCTCAAACTGTAACGCCCGCTGAGCCGGGGTCGCGCCGATCGCCCGACGCCGCCGCACGCCGCCCCGCGCCCCTCGGCTACCATGTCGCCCCGCGCCACCGTAGCTCAGCTGGTAGAGCACTTCACTCGTAATGAAGGGGTCCCCGGTTCGAGTCCGGGCGGTGGCTCTCAAAGAAATCCCTGCAAATCTGCAGTCTTATTGCGCCATTGGGAGTTGCGGGACGGGCCGAATATTCCCCAGTGTTATTCCCTGGGTGTCTGCGGCAGGGGTCGGAATCGGGCCTGAACGGCGCTACGCTCTGCCTATGGCTACGACGGTGAAGGTCGACTTCGACGGCGACTTGCTGGACAAGCTGCGTGCGCGCAGACCCGGCAAGGACGATCGGACGCTGCTCGAGGAGCTGGCGCGGATCCAGCTCGGGTTCGACTCGATCGCTCGCGTGCGGCGCCGCAACGCGCTGAGCGAGGAGGAGGCGAACGACCTCGCCGTCAGTGCTGTGCGCGAGGTGCGCGCGGAGATGCGTTGAAGCGGCTCGTCATCGACACGAGCACCCTCGTCTCGGGTGCCGTGTCGCCGCCGACGAGCCCGCCCGCTGTTCTACTCGACGCCGCACAGGCGGCGGTCTACGACCTGATCGCCTGCCCGCGGATCCTCACTGAGATCGAGCGTGCGCTGACGAAGCCGTACTTCGAGGCGCGCTTCACGCCGGCTGAGCGCACGGACCTGATCGAGACGGTCCGGCTCGTGGCAATCATGCTTCCCGATCCGCCTGTGGTCCGGAGAGTCGTGCGCGACCCGAACGACGATTTCCTCGTGGAGCTGGCTTCGACGGCCAGAGCGGCGGCGATCGTCTCCGGCGACGCGGATCTGCTCGACCATCACGACCTGGAGCCGCCTGCGATCTCGGCCCGCACGGCCTGCGAGCAGCTCGGGCTGCTGTAGACGGCCTCCGCCGCGCTCGATGCGTTCCGCGTGCTTGAGGAGCTCGGCGGTCTGGATGACGGACGCGCGGAGTCTGCCCGCTAAGCAGCCCGCGACTCGCCGGCGTTTCCCCAAACCGCTCGGTAGGCCGCAAGCTCCTCGTCTGTCAACTTGAGGTCGCCGGTCATTGCGCTGAGCGTCGTATCCCACTCCCGTGTTCCGTCGGCGCGAGGGGTGAGAAGCACGGCCACGGTCGTCAGCGCGTTGTCCCCCGTGATCTCGTGAAGTTCGTGGTGTCGAAGCTGAGCCCACGCAGAGAAACCGCTCTGGATTTCGTGGCTGTAGCGCGATGCCGCGCCGAAGGCGAAGTGGATCTGCTGGGCTCCTCGCACAGTCCGGAGCTGCCACTTGACCCCCGGGGGTGGCTCGGTCGCGACACTCGCAAAGGCACGCAGCAAGAAGTTGCCTATTTCGGCCCGCTGACTGACAGGGAGCTGATCGAGTGCCGCCAACGCACGGAGCCGATCGGACTCTGTAGCTCTTGTCAGCGAGACCAGCGCGATGTCCTCGAAGATCGAGCGGAGAAGGTGATGGGCCGGCAGGTCTTCGGACGCGGCTGGAGCGAGCGGGAACAAGGGCCCGGAGAACAGCTCAGCCCCTTCAACCAGCAGTGCGTGATCGAAGGGATCGGGTTCGGCATGCGCCGCAGAGTTCGCGATCTCGTAGTACCGCGCTGGCTCCATCCCAAGCTCGATGCTGTCGCTCGCGACTCTCTCGAAGTAGACACCAACGGCATGAGTCGACTTGAGCTGGTTGAAGATGAACTCCCAGTCCCGTCGCAGCAGAACCACGGCTGGATCCCGGATGTCGGTCAGGTCAGGGCGGACCTCTGTAGGTGCATCTGCGTGGTCGATCACTACCACTGTGATCCAGCGGTACTCGTTGCCGTCGACCTCGATCATCCGGCCGCGTGCGTTCGTCATCAGCGCCGGCTCCTCGCGGAGCTGACGGATCGTGCCTTGAGCCTGTGCGAGCGCCTTCTTCGTTTGCTTCATCACCCACCGACGCTCGCGATCCAGGTCGGCGCTCGGTGCGACACGGCTCTTGACCTGGACCACCATGCCGAGCGTGCCAACAAGCAGAATGCCGTCGCCAAGCTCGCGCACGCCTGAGCCAACCTTGCGGATGCCGGCGCGAAACACGAAGTCCGGCAGACCCCAGAGAGCCGCTGCGTCGTGGGTAGCGTCCTCGGCAGCGAGCCCTTGATTGGTTCTGGCGCGCAGCGGCGAGGCGTTCGGCACGCGTCGCTCCATGATGCCTGTCGGAGTCTCGATCAGGAGCCTCAGCGCGTCCGTCCGTGCCGCCATCGCGTCTTGGGGTGCCCTTCGTGGCTGTGGACGTTCGGAACGATGGTCCTCGCGATCGAGGCAGCATCGCTTGTACTTCTGGCCGCTTCCGCATGGGCAGGGCTCGTTCCGGCCTACCTTTCTTGCCACGTTCCGAACGTAGCTCGATAGCCAGACACGTCGATGCGGCTCGAGAGAACCCCGACCCGACTCGTAATGAAGGGGTCCCCGGTTCGAGTCCGGGCGGTGGCTCTCGGTGGAGAGCCCGCGCGCGGCACGCGTTGGGTGCTGATCCAGGCGATACGGTTTCCGCATGGTTTCCGGCGAGGTCATCGAGACGGCAGGCCGCCGGCTCGTCGCCGCAGCTCGTCAGCCGGCGCGCGTACTGCTGTTCGGTTCGCACGCGCGCGGCGACGCGGGGCCTGACAGCGATCTCGACTTCCTCGTGATCGAGCGCGACGTGCCGAACCGCCACGCCGAGATGGTGCGGCTCGGCCGGGAGGTCGCGTCGCTGGGCGTTCCGATCGACGTGCTGGTCGTCAGCGAGGCGTACGCGGAGGAGTGGGGGGGCGTGAAGAACACGGTCGTCCATGCGGCACTGACCGAGGGTCGCGAGTTTGCCGCCGCGTGACGGGCGCGATCTCGCGCGCAGACTGCTCAGACGCGCCGACGATGACGCAGCCTTGGTGCGGCACGTCGTCGGCAATGCGGACATCGCGGACGCGATCGTCGGTTTCCACGCCCAGCAGGCGGTCGAGAAGTCGATCAAGGCCGTCCTCGCGTCGCGCGAGATCGAGTACGGCAGGACGCATCAGCTCCATTTCCTGATCCAGCTGTTGGAGGAGAACCGGATCGACGCGCCCGCCTCCGTGCTCGACGCGGTCGAGGAGATACGCGCCTGGGCCGGCGCGGCCGTCGAGCACTGACGGCTCGCGCGCGAGGTGTCGATGAGGTCCGGCTTCGGTGCGCCGCCGCGACGGCTACGGCGCAGCGCCTCGCAATCATGGCCTAAGGTGTCCCGATCTTCTAGTCGAGGGGGCATCGATGAGGCGGCTTCCGAGTTGGATGAAGTACGTCGGGGTGGGCGTCAGCTGCCTCGCTGTGGGGTCTGCGGCGGTGGCGATAGGAGCGATCCCCGGCGCTGACGGCACCATCACCGGTTGCTACAGCGCGAGCGGGGCGCTGCGCATCATCGACGCAGCGCAGAGCTGCAAGAACGGAGAGACGCGCATCTCCTGGAACCAGAGAGGCCCGCAGGGCGCGACAGGGCCTCAGGGACCGGCAGGTCCGCAGGGTGGCACGGGTCCCCAGGGGCCGAAGGGCGACGCTGGATCTTCGGGTCCCGTCGGGCCGACGGGTCCGCAGGGCGACGTCGGACCGCAAGGACCACAGGGAGAGCCGGGGCCGCAAGGTCCCAAGGGTGATCCGGGCACCAACGTGACGTACCTCCACCTGCAGGCGCCGGTCACCTCGGAAGACCATTACTCGCCCGTGCCGCTCGCCGGAGGCGACATACCCGGATGGGGGCGGCTCGAAGGTGTATGTGCGCTCGGACCATTTTCGGGATCTACGGATCCCGTAGGGACCGTTCGAACCGACTTTCGCAACGAGTCCGGAGGGAAGTTGGCGGTGGCGGGTCTGCATTCGTTCAACAATGGTTCCGAGTGGCCGGAGGAGATCGCGGACGGAGCCGACGTGTGGGTCCTGGAGCAATGGCGGTACGAAGCCGAAGCGTCCCTGCCATTGGTGGGCGGGCGTGGCATCACCATCGTCCGTCAAGCGGATCGCAAGCTCGCGGAGCTTCGCTTCGTGCATCGCCTCTACGTAGACCACTGCGAGTACGACGTGAGCCTCACGCTCGAGCCATAGAAAGCGGTCACTCGCGCCCGCCGATCCTCCATAATCGGACGCGGTGGAGGGGGCCACTGCACAGGTGTCGCTCGTGCGGCGACGCGAATGGGGGTCGGTGACGTTCGCGGCGTGCGCGCTCGTGGTCGCGATCGTCGCGTGGCCGCTCTACTCGGTCGCACCGTCGATCGGGGGCGACGCGGAATGGGTCGCGACGCTCTCGTACGCCGCCCACCACGGCATACGCTTCGGCGCCGAGCTGGTGTGGACGTACGGACCGCTCGGCTTCCTCGAAACGCCCTACGGCGCCGCGCTCTACTACTCCGGCACGTTCACGGCGGCGTGGCTGTACGGCGTCCTCGTGCAGCTGCTGCTCGCGACGACGCTGCTCGCGGCGCTGCGCCGTGCGCTTCCCCTGCCGCTCGCCGCGCTGATCGCCGCCGCGGTGCTCGCGCTGCAGCTCGAGCTGAGCCTCGCGCTCGGCTTCGCCTGGTGCGTGCTGCTCGTCCTGCGGGGACACGGCGACGACGACCGACCGGCGCGCGCCGCGACGCCGGCGCTCCCGCCCGTCGTGCTGCCGCTCGCGCTCGGCGCGCTGACCGGCGTCGCCGTGCTCGGCAAGCTCAACCAGGGCCTCGAGCTGCTCGCGCTCGCGCTCGTCGCGCTCGCCTCCACGGCCGTGCGCCGCGACGCGCTCGCGTTCGCCGGCGGGCTCCTCGTCAGCGCCGGGATCGGCTGGGCGGCGACCGGCCAGCGCGTCGAGGACCTGTGGCCGTACGTGCGCAACTCGGCCGAGCACGTGATCGGCTTCCCCGCCGCCATGGGCCAGTCGGATCCGCGCGGCTGGACGCTCGTCGCCGCGCTCGCGCTCGTGGCGCTCGCGCTCGCGCTCGCCTGGGACGTCGGCCGCGGCCTCCCGCGGCGCACGCGCCGGGGCCTGCTGCTGCTGTGCTTCGTGTACGCCGGCTTCGACTACAAGCAGGGCTTCGTCCGCCAGGACGCCCTGCACATGCTCACCTTCTTCGCGGACATGCTCGTGCTGCTCGCGCTGCTGCTCGTGCGCGCGCGGCGCCGGCCGCTGCTGCTGGCTGCGCTCGCCGGCGGCCTCGTCGTCTGCGGCGCGCTCATGGGCTGGCCGCAGCTGCGCCATGCACTCGACCCCTACGAGAACGCCAGGGCGTTCGCCGACCAGGCCGCGACGCTCGCGAGTCCCGCGCGCCAGCGCCGCACGCAGGCCGAGTCGCGCCGGCAGATCGCCGGCTTCTACCGCCTCCCGCCGCAGCTGATCGCCGCGGTCGGCCGGCGGCCGGTGATGATGTGGCCCTACGCGTACGGCGACCTCGCGATCGTCCACGACCTCCGCCTGCGACCGTTCCTCGGGCTCGAGCCGTACCAGTCGTTCACGCCGCGCATCGATCGCCTCGGCGCCGCGGCGATCGCGTCCGCGCAGGGGCCGGAGCGGATCCTGCGCACCGCGCCGGCCGCGATCCCGGCCGTCGACGGCCGCTTCCCGACGTTCGAAGTGCCGCTCGCCACGCTGGAGATCTTCTGTCGCTACCGCGAGGTCGCCCGCCAGGACCCGTGGCAGCTGCTGGCGCGCGCGCCGCGCCGCTGCGGCGACCCGCGCCCGCTGCACACCGTCGACGCGCGCTGGGGCGAGCCGGTGGCGGTTCCCGCGGCGCGCCGGCCGGACGCGCTCGTGCTCGCCAGGATCGAGGGCGCCGGCGTCCACGGGCTGGAGCGGCTGGAGGAACTCGCCCTGCGGCCGAGGCCCCGCTGGATCGCGCTCGACGACGCGCGCTACCGCCTCGTCGCCGCCACCGCGCCTGACGGCCTGCTGGTCAGCGCCCCGCCCGCTGCCGACTACCGGCAGCCGTTCGCGATGGTCCCCGACGCGCAGACGATCGCGGTCGGGCGCGACGGCGGCGAGCCCGGCGGCACGCTCAGGTACGCGTTCGTCGAAGTGCCGGTGCGGCGCTTCGGCGAGTAGCGGCCGTCACGGACTCCGCCGCCCGACGGCGAGGAACTCCTTCCCGAACACGCGCCACGCCGCCGGCGTCCGCAGGTACGCGCGCGCGAGCCGGGGCGAGGCCGGCAACCGGCCGGTGAACGAGTACGGCAGGAAGCGCGCCACCACGCGCTCGGGCTCGAAGCCGGCGCCGTAGAGGTGCTCCGCGACCGCGCGGTGCGTCAGCACGACCGCGTGGTCGGCCATGTCGAAGTACTCCTTCGCGCAGTAGCGGAAGTTCGGGCCCATGATCGCGATCCGGCCGCCGGGCCGCAGCACGTCGCGCATGCGTTCGAGGAACGCCGCCACCGCCTCCTGCGTGGGCAGGTGCTCGAGGAAGTTCGACACCCACACCGCGTCGAAGTGCTCCGCCGGGAGCTCCGCCTCCATCACGTCCGCCACGAGCAGCCGCACGCCGTCGTCGAACGTGCCGTGCGCGTGCGCGACGCGGTCGACGGCCCACCGCTCGCGTGCGGGCACGGCGTTGATGAACTCGCCCCGCCCCGCGGCCGGATCCAGCACGCGCTCCGGCTCGCCCAGCTCGCGGTGGACGAACATGGCGATCTCGCGCCACACGGCCGCGCGCGCCGCCTGGTCGGTGTCGCGAAAGCGGTAGCGGTAGATGCGGTCGTGGTCCATTGAGGCCGTCCCCCCTCGGCGGTCCCTCGTCGGCCATGGCGATGCGCAGCAGTCCGGCGAGGGATCGACCATAATCGACGGACGGTGGAGGGGGCCACTGTTCAACACGTGGTCGCGCGCGTGCGCGATCGGGGGATGGTCGCCAGCGCGGCGTGCGTCGCGGCGATCGCGATCGCCGCGTGGCCGGTCGACTCGGTCGCGCCGGGCGTGGCCGGCGACTGGAGCTGGGTCTCGACGCTGTCGTACGCCGCACACCACGGCCTGCGCTTCGGCGAGCAGCTGATCTTCACGTACGGCCCGCTCGGGTTCCTCGACACCTGGTACGGGCCGGTCCTCTACCACGCCGACGTCCTGCTGTTCTCGTGGCTGTACGCCGCGCTCGTGCAGGTGCTGCTGGCGGGCGCGCTGCTCGCCGCGCTGCGCCGCTCGTTCCCGCTCGCGGCGGCCGCCGGGCTGGCGGCGCTCGCGCTGGCGCTCGCGCCGGATCGGACGCTCGCGCTCGCGTTCGTCTGGTGCGCGCTCGTCGTCACGCGCGACGAGACGGCGCCGCGCGGCCGGTTCGCGGCGGCGTTCCCGTTCGCGCTCGGCGCGCTGACCGGCGTCGCCGTGCTGGGCAAGCTGAACGGGGGCGTGGGCCTGGTCGCGCTCGCCGCCGTGACGCTCGCCGCCGTCCCGAGCCGCCGTGACGCGGCGGCGTTCGCGGGCGCCGCCGCGGCGACCGCGGCGGCCGGCTGGCTGGCGACCGGCCAGGCGCTCGGCGACGTGTGGCCGTATCTGCGCCACGGCGCGGAGGTGATCGCCGGCTATGCGGCCGCGATGGGCCTTGCGACGCCGGGCGTCGGGTGGGCGTACGCGGTCGGCGCGGTCGTCGCGGCGCTTGCGCTTGCGCTCGCGCTCACGTGGGGAAGAGACCGCCTCGCGCGCCGCCGGTGGGGGCTCGCGGCGCTCTGCGCGGTCTACGTCGGCCTGATCTTCAAGGAGGGCTTCACGCGCATGGAGGCCGGGCACCTGGAGGTGTTCTTCGGCGACATGCTCGTGCTGCTCGCGGCGGTCCCCGTGCGCGCGTGGCGGCGGTCGCTCGCGCTCGGCGGGATGGCCGCGTGCGTCGCGGCCTTTTGGGGGCTGGCCGGCCAGCACGAGATCCGGCGGACGCTGAACCCGTACGCCAACGCGAAGGCGGCCGCGGACCAGGTGCGGACGCTCGCCAGTCCGGCGCGCCGCGACGCGCTGATCGCCGCCTCGCGCGCGCAGGTCGTGGCGACGTATCGGATGGCGCCGGAGGTCGCGCGCGCGATCGGGCGCCGTCCCGTCATGTTCTGGCCGTTCGCCGACGGCGAAGTCGCCTGGGCCTACGGCTTCGAGCTGCGGCCGCTGGCGCTGCTCGAGCCGTACGCCGCCTACACGCCGGCGCTCGACGGCCACGCGGCCGACCTGCTCGCCTCCCAGCGCGCGCCCGCGCGCATCGCCCGCACCGCCGACGCCGTCACCGTGACGCTCGACGACCACGTCGCCACGTTCGACGCTCCGCTGGCCGCGCGCGCGATCTTCTGCCGCTACCGCCAGGTCCTCGCGGCGGACATCTGGCAGGTGCTCGCGCGCGCTCCCGACCGCTGCGGCGCGCCGCGCGCGCTCGGCACGCGGACCGCGGCCTGGGGCAGTCCCGTCGCCGTGCCCGCTCCGCGGGACGCGGGCGCCGCGGTCGTCGTCCACGTCGACGGCGCCGAGCCGCAGGGGCTCGAGCGCCTGCGCGCGCTGCTGCTGCGCCCGCACCTCCGCTGGATCGCGCTCGACGGCAGACGCCATCGCCTGGTCGCGGCGACCGCCGCCGACGGCCTGCTGCTGTCGGCGCCGCCGCAGCTCGACTACCCGGCGCCGTTCGCGATGGCGCCGCATCCGCGCACGATCGCGGTCGGGCGCGACGGCGGCCAGCCGGGCGGCACGCTCGCCTACCGCTTCGAGGAGATCCCCCTGCACGCCGTCTCGCCGCTCGCGAGGGCGCCGTGAGCGGCGCGCCGGCGCACCGCGTGCTCGTGACCGGCGGCGCCGGCTTCGTCGGCGCGTCGCTCGCGCTGGCGCTGGCGCGCCGGCATCCCGACTGGGAGCTGCTCGCGCTCGACAACCTCAAGCGGCGCGGCGCCGAGCTGAACCTGCCGCGGCTGCGCGCCGGCGGCGTGCGCTTCGTGCACGGCGACGTGCGCGAGCCGGCCGACCTCGACGCGCTGCCGTCGTGCCAGGCGATCGTCGAGTGCTCGGCCGAGCCGTCGGCGCTGGCGGGCCGCGACGGCGCGACCGCGTACGCGGTGCGCTCGAACCTCGTCGGCGCGTGGCACTGCCTCGAGCTCGCGCGCCGGCAGCGCGCGCAGCTGGTGTTCCTCTCGACCAGCCGCGTCTATCCGGTCGCGGCGCTCAACGCGCTCGCGTTCGAGGAGACGGCGACGCGCTTCGAGCTGCTGCCGCGGCAGGCCGTGCCGGGCGCCTCGCGCGCCGGCATCGCGGAGGACTTCCCGCTCGACGGCGCGCGCACGCTCTACGGCACGACGAAGCTGTCGGCGGAGCTGCTGATCGCCGAGTACCGCGACGCGTTCGGGCTGCGGGCGGTCGTGAACCGCTGCGGCGTGATCGCCGGCCCGTGGCAGATGGGCAAGGTCGACCAGGGCGTCTTCACGCACTGGATGCTCGCGCACCTGCTCGGCGGCAGGCTCTCGTACATCGGCTTCGGCGGCACCGGCAAGCAGGTGCGCGACCTGCTGCACGTCGAGGACCTGGTGGATCTCGTCGAGCGCCAGCTGCTCGAGCCGGACGCGTGGGACGGGGTGACGGCGAACGTCGGCGGCGGCCGCGACGTGTCGCTGTCGCTCGCGGAGACGACGGCGTTGTGCCGCGAGCTGAGCGGGCGCGAGATCCCCGTGGCGGCCGCCGGCGAGGATCGGCCCGGCGACGTGCCGCTGTACGTCTCGGACTGCTCGCGCCTGTTCGAGCTGACCGATTGGCGCCCGCGGCGCAGCGCGCGCGACGTGCTCGCGGACATCGCCGACTGGATCGGCGCCAACGCGCAGCAGGTGCGCGTGGCGCTGGGAACACCGTGAGGAGGAGGGGGAACGGGGAATGGCAGTCGCGATCGTCACAGGCGCCGGGGGGTTGATCGGCTCGGCCGCGGTGCGCCGCTTCGTGCGGGACGGCTTCGACGTGATCGGGGTCGAGAACGACATGCGCGCGCAGTTCTTCGGGCCGGAGGCGTCGACGGCGGGAAACGTGCGGCGGCTGCTGGACGAATGCGACGCGTTCCATCACGTGGAGCTCGACATCCGCGACCGCGAGGGCGTCGAGCGGCTGTTCGCCCGGCAGGCGCGCGCGCTCGAGCTGGTCGTGCACACGGCCGCGCAGCCCTCGCACGACTGGGCCGCGACCGATCCGCACACCGACTTCGCCGTCAACGCGACCGGCACGCTCAACCTGCTGCAGGCGGCGCGCGACCACGCGCCGGACGCGACGTTCGTCTTCACCTCCACGAACAAGGTCTACGGCGATCTGCCCAACCAGCTGCCGCTGCTCGAGACCGACACGCGGCTGGAGTTGCCGGCCGACCACCGCTGGCACGGCGGGATCGACACGACGATGTCGATCGACCGCTCGCTGCACTCGCTGTTCGGCGTCTCGAAGGCCGCCGCCGACCTGCTCGTGCAGGAGTACGGCCGCTACTTCGAGATGCCGACGGTCTGCTTCCGCGGCGGCTGCCTGACCGGGCCGCAGCACGCCGGCGCGCAGCTGCACGGCTTCCTCGCCTACCTCATGAAGTGCGTCGTGACGGGCACGCCGTACACGGTCTTCGGCTACGACGGCAAGCAGGTGCGCGACAACATCCACTGCGACGACGTGGTCGACGCGTTCGCCGCGTTCCATGCGCGACCGCGCGCGGCGGCCGTCTACAACCTCGGCGGCGGGCGCGCGAGCAACTGCTCGATGCTCGAGGCGATCGGGCTCAGCGAGCAGATCGCGGGGCGCCGGCTCGACTGGACGCTGTCCGATCAGGCGCGCACGGGCGACCACCGCTGGTGGATCTCCGACCTCGCGGCGTTCGAGGACGACCACCCGGGCTGGTCGCTGAGGTACGACGTGCCGGCGGTCCTGCGCGAGATCCACGACGCGAACGTCGAGCGCTGGGCGGCGGTGGCGTGATGAGGCTCTCGATCGTGATCCCGGCGCACGACGAGGCCGAGACGATCGGCGCGACGCTGCACGACGTGCTGGCGGCGCTCGCGCGCCACGAGCTCGACTACGAGCTGATCGTCGTCGACGACGCCTCGCGCGACCGCACGGCCGACGTCGTCGCCGCGATCGCCGCGCGGGACGAGCGCGTGCGCTGCATCCGCAACCCCCACCCGAACGGCTTCGGCTACGCCGTCCGCGCGGGGCTCGAGGCGTTCACCGGCGACGCCGTCGCGATCGTGATGGCGGACGGCTCGGACGACCCCGACGACCTCGTCCTCTACTTCCGCGTGCTCGAGGCCGGCTACGACTGCGCGTTCGGCTCGCGCTTCATGCCGGGCGCGACCGTCGTCGGCTACCCGCGCCTGAAGCTGCTGATCAACCGCGCCGTCAACTTCGGCATCCGCATGCTGTTCCGCCACGGCTACAACGACACGACGAACGCGTTCAAGGCCTACCGGCGCGAGGTGATCGAGCAGACCGGACCGTTCCTCTCGCCGCACTTCAACCTGACCGTCGAGCTGCCGCTGAAGGCGGTCGTGCGCGGCTTCTCGTACGCGATCGTGCCGACCTCCTGGCGCGACCGCAGCGCCGGCTCGTCGAAGCTCGCGCTGCAGGAGATGGGCTCGCGCTACCTCTTCATCGTGCTCTACGTGTTCCTCGAGCACCACCTCTCGCGCGGCGACTACCGCCGCGCCGAGACGGCGCCGAGGCTGCGCCCCGCGGGGCGCGAGCGCCGCGGCCTGGACGCGGCTAGGAGATCGCCCCGGTCGCTGCGAGCACGATGATCGCGGCGCCGACGACGAAGCGGTAGGCGACGAACACGCCGAGCGTGTGGCGCGCGAGGTAGCGCAGCAGCCACGCGATCGAGGCGTAGCCGACGACGAACGCGAGCAGCGTGGCGAGCACGGTCGCGCCGGCCGGCGCGCCGCCCTCGCCGCCGACGTGGCGCAGCTCGAACAGCCCCGACAGCACGACCGCCGGCACCGACAGCAGGAACGAGTAGCGCGCCGCCGCCGGGCGGTCGAGCCCGCGCCAGAGGCCGGCCGAGATCGTCGCGCCCGAACGCGAGACGCCGGGCACCAGCGCGAGCGCCTGCGCGCAGCCGATGAACGCGCCGTCCTTCGCGCCGAGCGTGCCGAGGTCGCGCTCGCGCTTCGCGGTCCGATCGACGACCGCCATCAGCAGGCCGAACGCGATCAGCGCCGCGCCGATCAGGTACAGGTTGCGGAACTCGTTCTCGATCGGGTCCTTGAAGGCGAGCCCGAGGATCGCGATCGGGACGGTGCCGAGGACGA
>DASVFS010000154.1:0-21266 GCA_036379915.1 Conexibacter sp.
TGGACGAGCGCGAGGTCGAGCAGGCCCTCGGCGGTCGGGGCGATGCCGCGCGCGCGCTCGAGCGCGGCGCGCGCGCCATCGCGGTCGCCGAGCCGCATCCGCAGGCGGCCGAGCCGTTCCCAGGCGGACGCGTCGCCGGGCGCGGCCTCGGTCTCTCTGAGCGCCGCGTCGCGCGCGAGGTCGTAGGCGCGCATGTCCTCGTAGATGCGCGCGGCGAAGCGGTGCGGCGTCGGGCGGTCCGGCTCGGCACGCGCCCAGTCGCGCACGGCGCGGCCGGCGGCCGGCAGGTCGCCCGACTGCCAGAACGCGACGGTCAGCTGGCGCAGCACGACCGGGTTGCGCGGATCCGCGTCGCGCGCGTAGATCAGGCGCTGCGCGGCCAGCTTCGGATCCCCCTCCGCGAGCGCGTGACGGGCGGCCGTCATGAAGCGCTCGACGCGCTCGGCCGCCGGGTCCGGCTTGGAGAAGTCGACGAAGTGCAGCGTGCCGGCCGGGACCGTGCGGATCCCGTGCTGGAACTTCACGCGCGCCCACTGCTGCGTGTCGTCGCCCTCGCCGGAGAAGTAGATGCCGGTGACCGAGCCGACGCCCCACTCGGGGTAGGCGTTGCAGCGCGCGTAGCGGTGGACGACCGAGTGGTCGGGCACGCGCGAGCCGAACGGGTCGTGCTGGGCGCGCTCCTGCGCCTCCTCCTGGGCGCGCTGCTGCGCGGCGTAGGCGCGCGCGCCCTCCTCGGCGCGGCGCTTGCGCGCGGCGGCGGCGGCGACCTTGACGGCGTTGTTGGAGACTCTGCCGCCGCGGGAGGTCTCCGCCAGCTGCTCGAGCTGGTCGGCCGCCTCGTTGATCGCCTGCAGATGGCGCTGGTGCTCGTGCTGGCGCCCCGGCGGCGCGATGTCGGGGTGCCAGCGCTTGGCCATCCTGCGACGCGCGAGCTGGACGGCCCGCTTGTCGAAGGGCGGCTCCAACTCCAGCAGCAGGATCGCCTGCTCGACGTCGAAGACGGTGGGCATGACCGTCTGAGGGTAGCGGCGCCGCGCATCGCAGGCGGGCTATCCTCCGCGGCTCGATGAGCGCCCAGTACATCTTCACGATGCACCGCCTGTCGCGGTCGTTCCCGCCCGACAAGGAGGTCTTGAGAGAGGTCTCGCTGTCGTTCTACCCGGGCGCGAAGATCGGCGTGCTCGGCTACAACGGCGCGGGCAAGTCGACGCTGCTGCGGATCATGGCGGGGACCGACACGGAGTACCGCGGCCAGGCGCAGCTGGCGCCCGGCGCGACCGTCGGGCTGCTGGAGCAGGAGCCGCAGCTCGACCCGGCCAAGGACGTGCGCGGCAACGTCGAGGACGGTGTCGCCGAGCTGCGCGGGCTGCTCGACCGCTTCAACGAGCTGTCGATGAACTACTCGGACGAGACGGCCGACGAGTTCGCGCGCCTGCAGGAGCAGATCGACGCTGCCGACGCGTGGAACCTCGACACGATGCTCGACACGGCGATGGACGCGCTGCGGCTGCCGCCGGGCGACGCCGACGTGACGACGCTGTCGGGCGGCGAGCGGCGGCGCGTGGCGCTGTGCCGGCTGCTGCTGCGCGCGCCCGACCTGCTGCTGCTGGACGAGCCGACGAACCATCTCGACGCCGAGTCGGTCGCCTGGCTGGAGCAGCATCTGCACGACTACAGAGGGACGATCGTCGCGATCACCCACGACCGCTACTTCCTCGACAACGTCGCCGGCTGGATCCTCGAGCTCGACCGCGGGCGCGGGATCCCCTACGAGGGCAACTACAGCGGCTGGCTCGTGCAGAAGCAGGAGCGCCTGGCGCAGGAGGAGCGCGCCGACAAGACGCGCAGACGCACGATCGAGAAGGAGCTGGAGTGGGTGCGGCTGAACGCGTCCGCCCGCCGCGCGAAGCCGAAGGCGCGCCTGAACGCGTACGAGCAGCTGCTGGCCGAGGAGCGCAACGTCAAGCTCGACGAGGTGCAGATCCACATCCCGCCGGGTCCGCGGCTCGGCGAGGTGGTCGTGGAGGTCGACGGGCTGCGCAAGGGCTACGGCGACAAGGTGCTGATCGAGGACCTGTCGTTCAAGCTGCCGCGCTCCGGGATCGTCGGCGTGATCGGTCCCAACGGCGCCGGCAAGACGACGCTGTTCCGCATGATCACGGGGCAGGAACAGCCGGACGCGGGGTCTTTGAAGCTCGGTGAGACGGTCGAGCTGGCGTACGTCGACCAGTCGCGCGACGCGCTCGATCCGGACAAGACCGTGTGGGAGGAGATCTCCGGCGGCGACGACCAGATCATGGTCGGCGAGCGCAAGATGTCCTCGCGCGCGTACACGTCGGGCTTCAACTTCAAGGGGACCGACCAGCAGCAGAAGGTCGGCAAGCTGTCCGGCGGCGAGCGCAACCGCCTGCACCTCGCGAAGCTGCTGCGGTCTGGCGGCAACCTGCTGCTGCTCGACGAGCCGACGAACGACCTGGACGTCGACACGCTGCGGGCGTTGGAGGAGGCGCTGCTGGCGTTCCCCGGCTGCGCCGTCGTGATCTCCCACGACCGCTGGTTCCTCGACCGCATCGCGACGCACGTGCTCGCGTTCGAGGGCGACTCGCAGGTGCGCTGGTTCGAGGGCAACTTCGAGGCGTACGAGACGGAGCGTCACGAGCGGCTCGGCGACGCGGCGGATCGGCCGCACCGGATCCAGTACAAGAGACTCGTGCGGTCGTAGCGCTCCGCGCCCCGCCGCACGGCGAGCGGCCCTTGACGTAACGATACCGTAACGTTACGTTTCTCGTGTGGCACGTCCGCACGACCCCGAGGTGACGGAAGCGATCGAGGTCGCCGCGCTGGAGCTGCTCGGCGAGCACGGCTTTGCACAGATGAGCGTCGCGGCGGTGGCGGAGCGCGCCGGCGTCGGCAAGCCGGCGATCTACCGCCGCTTCAGCGACAAGGCCGCGCTGGTGGCGTCGGTCGTGGCGCGGCGCCTGCCGGCCTTGGAGGTGCCGGAGCTCGGGGACACGCACGCGGAGCTGTGGCGGGCCGTGCAGGTCGGCTTCCCGCAGGACGGCCCGGGATACGTGGCGCTGATCGGCGGGCTGATCGCGGAGGAGGAGCGCCATCCGGAGCTGATCGACGCGTTCCGGCGCAACGTGCTGGCGCCGCGGCGCGAGGCGGTGCGGCAGCTGATCGAGCGCGGCCAGGCGCGCGGCGACGTGCGGCGCGACCTCAGCGCCGAGTCGGCGCTCGACCTGCTCGCCGGCCCGTTCCTGGCGCGTGTGTTCGCGGGCGCGCCGACCGGGCCGCGCTGGCGCAGACGCGCCTTCGAGCTGTGGTGGGACCTCGTCCGAGAAAGGCCTGAGCGATGATCGAGTTCACGACCGCGATCGAGATCGACCGCCCCGTTCCCGAGGTGTTCGCGTACGTCACCGACCCGGCGAAGCTGGCGACGTGGCAGACGAACACGCTGGAGGTGACACAGGAGACCGACGGTCCGTTGCGCGTCGGCACGCGCCTGCGCGAGGTGCACCGGGCGCCGGGCGGCCGGCGGCTCACGTCGCTCGTGGAGGTCGTCGAGCTCGAGCCGGAGCGCGCGTTCGCGCTGCGGATCCTCGACGGGCCGCTGCCGGTCGACGGGCGGTTCGTGTTCGCGCCGGCGAGCGCGGGCGCCGGCGGCGGCGCGCGCGTGGAGGTGCATGGCAGCGGGGCGCCGCGTGGCGTGCTGCGGGTGCTCTCGCCGCTGCTCGGGCGCGTGCTGCGCCGCCAGTTCGCGGCGCATCTGGCGGCGCTGAAGCAGGTGATGGAGGCGTCGGGGGGCTGACCCGCGCGTCCGGCGACCCGTGTCCTGGCTCCCCAGCCAGTCGGACGCGCTAGGGTCCGCAGCATGGGAGACGTTTCCAAGGCGGTGCTCATCACAGGCTGCTCGTCCGGCATCGGACGGGCGACGGCGCGGCGGCTCGCCGCGAGCGGGTGGACGGTCTACGCGACCGCGCGCAGACCGGACTCGATCGCGGACCTCGAGGCGGCCGGCTGCCGCACGCTCGCGCTCGACGTGACGGACGAGCAGTCGATGATCTCGGCGGTGCGGACGATCGAGCAGACGCACGGCGCGGTGGGGGTGTTGATCAACAACGCCGGCTACTCGCAGAGCGGCGCGATCGAGACGGTCCCGCTGGACGCGGCGCGCCGCCAGTTCGAGACGAACGTGTTCGGGCTCGCGCGCCTGACGCAGCTCGTGCTGCCGCAGATGCGCGACCAGCGCTGGGGCAAGATCGTGAACCTGGGATCGATGGGCGGCAAGCTCGTGTTCCCCGGCGGCGGCTGGTACCACGCGACGAAGCACGCGCTCGAGGCGATCAGCGACGCGCTGCGCTTCGAGGTGCGCGGCTTCGGGATCGACGTGATCCTGCTCGAGCCCGGGCTCATCACGACCGAGTTCGGCAACGCCGCGGTCGCGAGCATGAGCGAGGTCGACGGCGCGCCCGCCGCTGCGGCCGCCGGCGACGCGGCGCCCGCCGATCCCTACGCCAAGTTCAACGCGACGGTCGGCAGCGCGACGCAGGGCGCGTACGAGAGCCCGCTGCGCCTGCTCGGCGCCGGCCCGGACCGTGTGGCGAAGGTGATCGAGCGCTCGATCCGCAAGCGTCGCGCACCGACGCGCGTGACGATCACGCCGTCGGCGAAGTTCACCATCCCGACGCGTCGGCTTATGCCCGACCGCGCCTGGGACGCGATGATGCGCGCGCAGTTCCCGGTGCCGAAGTAGGACGCGGCGAACAACACGCCGACCGCCCCGTCACGCGGCGAGGGCAGCACTGATGACTGCCATCTGGTGTGACGAGCAGCCGCAAAGCAGCGCATTGTCTTGACAGAGGAGCATCGGACTCCTACGCTAGCTATTGCGTCATCGCCTACGGTGCTTCATTCGTCGAGCATCGCGCGAGCGCGCACGACCTCGCGTCAAGGGAAAGGGGGTTCCCCGGGGCACACACTCACGTCGCGCTTTTCGCGGAAGTCGGTCGCGTAGGCGCCTAATTCACTAGGTAGCCCGGCCCGGAGTCGGCCACGTACGCATACGAAGGTGCCCACTCACTACCCTCCGAGGTTCGAACATGAAGCTCTGCAAGCCGCTCCTTGCCGTGGCCGGTGCCACGGTGCTCCTCAGCGCGCTCGTCTCGTCGGCGTCCGCCACTAACTTCAGCATTTCCAACCAGCAACTCAGATCTCAGTTTAGGGAAGTAAGATTTTCCGGTCTCTTTGGCGTCACTAGCTGCCGGTTGACCCTCGAAGGGTCGCTGCACTCAAGTACGATAGCCAAGGTCATCAGCTCACTAATTGGCTACATCACAACAGTCCTGCTCGGCGGCTGCACTACCGGCACAGCGACGGTGCTAGACGAAACACTCCCGTGGCACGTCCGGTACGCAAACTTCGTCGGCGCCCTACCGAACATAACCCGTATCGACACATACGTAATCAATGCCGAATTCAGGGTGAGGACGCCGGAAGGCTTCAACTGCCTATCAAGATCTACGCCAGAAAGACCAGCCCAGGGTTTCTACAATCGCAATACGACGAGTCGTAGGCTCGTAAACGTGTTCCTCGGCGGCACCATAGACACCACCTGTGGGTTCAGCGGATCGCTCGCCTCAGACAACGGCCCGGTCCTGCTACTACTCGGCGGCAGACTAATTTTCGTTAGACTAATATAGCCTTCCGATTCGCGGCCTAGGGCGGCGCTGCTCTCGAGCACGCCGCCCTTAGTTTCTGCGAAATCAGACGGCAGCGGTGCGGTCGGCTTCCCCCAAAGCCGACCGCACCGTTTTGACCTGCCGTCCCGATCAGCGCCGCTTCCCGCCGCAGCCGCGGATGTGCAGCCGCGTGTGGCGGGTGATGGCGTCGCCGTTCTGGCCGCGCATCTGGACGATGGCAGTCGACCGCTGTCCTCTTCTCGAGCACAGATTGGTCACGATGCCGAGCGGCCCATGCGTCCCAGCGACGATGTTGAGCGTGAACTTCGACACCGGCGCATCGGGAATGGTGTCGAAGTTCGTCTCCAGGTACTTGCTATCGACGACCGTCACGCGGCCGACGAGGTCGATGTCGATGTCGCCGCGAAGCGCGACCATCAGGTCGGGCAACGGACGGCCCGGATGTCTCACGAAGAAGACACCACCCTTGAGCGGATCCTTCAACAGCGGGGTCCGCGCAACCGCCGACCCAGCCTCCGACCCACGACATCTGCCGTCCTGGTACTCGGCCAACGAGCACGCTCTCTGCACCACGTCCAGCAGCGCGGCGAGCGTCCCCGGAAGCTGGACCCGCACCGATCTCAGATTGCTCTGACCGGGCTTCTGCGTGAGCACAGCCCTGAACGGAGTCGAGATGCCTTGTTGGCTCGTGCGGCCGTTGTCGCCAACGAACAGGCTGAGCTTCGGCGAGAACGCGAGGTTCTTGCAGCTGCCCACCTTGAACCGCGAGGACAGCTCGGCGGTCCTGTCATGCGCACCGGTCGCCACAGCGGTGGTCTGCAGCGTCGAGCAGTTCGTCGGCGAGACCATGAATCTGGGCTTGTCGATCGACACTCGCACCGTGCGGATGTGCAGCGGCACGCCCTTCACGCTGGTGGGGAAGGGATCCGAGACCACTCTGAGCTCGGCCGTCCGCGGGTCGACGTGGATGGCCTGGCGGACGATGACCGTGCCCAGATCGAACGGCCCGGCGATGGCGTCCACCGCGACGGCCAGCCCGTACGGGGCTCCTCTGTGCGGCTCCGTCAGATACACGCGGCCATTCGTCACCCAGAACGGATTGGTGCCGATGCCCGCGGCGACCTTCGCGTGCCCGATCAGCGAGCCGGCAGGACACTCGTCCCTGTCCGCCGCCGTGTTCGAGCACTGCACCGCGTCCTTGACGCGCGCCAGCAGGCCTCTCGGCGTGTTGACGGTGAGCCCGCTGAACTCCTCGTCGTCGTCCGTGCGGCTGAGCGACAGGTGGAACGGGCTGCTCGAGCCCGCCACCGGCTGCTCGACGCCGGCGCGGAACGTCGGCTCGAATCTCAGGGTCTTGCACCCTCTAGTGACGAACGATGCATCTATGTGACGCGGCGCGTCACCCCACGAGAGCAGGTCCGCGGTCGTCGTGTGCGTCCCACACACATCAGGCGTGGACAGCGGCGCGCGCGGACCCTGCTTGAAGTGCAGCGTCATCGACTCAAACGGCAGCTGCGGCAGGTTGTCGAACACCGTCGTCAGCTGGCCGGTCTGCGGAACGTCTCTGACCGGGTTCGGCTGGATCGAGCCCGGCAACTTGATGAAGATGCCGTCACGATCCGAGCGGATCTCCACCGCGATGCGGAACAGTTCGCCCGACAGCGGATCGTCCGAGTTCTGCGTGCGCAGATAGATTGACCCGCCGACTTCGTGGTCGAGCAACGGCGTTCTCAGCGTGACAGTGCCGAGCTTCGACGCGTCGGGGCATCTGGCAGGCCCTTCCTGTCTCAGTCCGAGCTGCGCGTCCGTGCACGCCCCGAGGCCGTCCGCCGAGGACGGGTTGATCGTCAACCCCTCCGGCAGCGTGACGCTTGCGCGTCTGAGATCCGCAGGCGCGATGCCGGTAACGCTCCAGTCCTGCCCCAACAGGACCGTCGCGTCGACCCCGCTCACCGCTCGCGGCGCTGACGTCGACGGCGCGAGCGCGAAGCTCGGATCGAAGGCGTCGTTGCTGTACTGGCAGCCCTCGATTGGCGGCGTCGTGGTCTCGCTATGCACGAGTCTGGTGGGGTGCTGGTACGTGTTCATGTCGATGCCCCACACCAGCGGCGTGCCAGGGCACGACGTCGGCGTACGCAGGAACGGCACGTCGTTGCGCGTGCTCAGCGAGCAGTCGCCCTTCGTCGAGTTCCAACCGAACCCGCCCTGAAGGCAGACGCTGCGCAGCCGGTCATGCGACGGATCCGTCGGGACGCCCCACATGGTGACCTGGAACTTCGGGATCGGGATCGAGTTCGGCGCCTTTTGCGTGACGATGTCGATCCCATTGTCGAAAGGTCGCACTCTCGCGACCAGCGTGACGACGATGCTGTTGTAGAAGAACCCGAACTCAGCCGGGAAGCCCGTGGGCGGCACGATGTTGAACAGCGGCACGATGTCGTTGGCGCCGTTGATCTGCACCAGGCCGATCTGGCTCTCCGGCGGACAGGTCGGGATGACCGTGAACGTCACCGGCGTTGTCAGCTGCGAGTGCGTGCAGCGAGCCGGCGTAGCCAGCGGATTGCCGACGAAGCCCGGCGGCACGTGTACGGTGACATCGCGGAAGCTCTCTGTCGGCGAGGTTACCTGGAAGTTCTCGGACGACAGATCGAGATTCGACTGCGCCTCCGACAGCATTCTGACGGTCGTCGAGAGCTCCGTGGGATCGCTTCCCGCCCGCGCTGCAGGAACAGTCAGCGCGTCGCTCATCACGACATCGAAGCCGTTGATCGCGAAAGGTCCGCTCGGCCCGACTGTGATCGAGAACGGCTCCGAGTAGGCGTTCGAGTCTCCTCCCCCCTCCACATCGATCCGGCCCGCTGCGCTCCCGGTCGCACCGGGGTCAACCGTGGTGGTGGTTCTCAGACGGAGCTGCACTCCAGGCTGGATGCCAGTAGCGTCGCCCGTGCACTCAACTATCTGACCGGCGGTCTGGCACGTCAACCCGACGTCCTCTCCCTCGGACACCGGATCCGCCGGCACGATCCCGGCCGGGAACGTGTATCTCACCGTCAGGCTGCCGCTCAACGGGTCGGTGCCCATGTTCTGCACGGCGACCGCGATGTACAGGCTTCTCCCCGCCGTCACATGGTCGGGGCTCAACATGGTAACCCGCAACGCCGGCGCGGCGGCAGCAACGCTCGCCAATGCTGCGACCAAGCCGACCGCCATCGCAAGGATACGGATGACACGCGTCATGCTCCCAGCTCCTCTGTCGCCCAGAACGTGACGTGGACCTCTCTAATAGTCACTGTGCCGTCGATGGCTGTAAACCTGAAGCGGAGGTACGCGTCGCAGCGGCCGGTCGTCTGCAGCTGATCATGCGCCTCCGGATGTACGACAAGGCGAAGCTCAAATTCACCCGCATCAAGGTGCATCGGCCTTGGCATATACACGCCTTCAGCGCCTATGCACTCCAGGTACCCTTCAACGTTAACAGTGCCATACACCTCGCCGGTATTCCCATCAATGCTGACGTCCGATGGGAGATGCAGCAGGCCATTTCCGAGAGCGGTCATAGCTGTCACCGCCCCTTCTTCGTCGAGAGTTTGAACGTGACGCGAGTCGTGCGTTTCGTCCGATCTCCATCAGTAGAGGCGAACGTGACCTGGACCGACGTCACGTACGTGCCGAAAGCCCGCAGATGCGCTCGGGCGTGTCTGCCGAGACGCAGCGTCAGCGCATACGTGCCGGCGCGGCTGCCTCGGATCGAGCCGGACCGCAGACCCTTGCCGCTCCAGCTGATTCTGCCCGCAACGAACAGTCTGACACGCAACGCCCCACTGGGGCCATGCACCAGCAGACGCTGCCGCACCGCAAGCAATTTGGAAGCGATCGGGGGCGTATCGCCCTCGTCGAAGCCCAAGGTGCCAAGCGGATCCTCGAGCGGGTCCTTCGACGGCGGCGGCTGACAGGTCTCGCCTTCGCATATCGGCCGGGTCTCCTCCGGCGTCTCGATCAGCGTACTTCCCTCGCGGGCGTCGTACATGTCCACGAAGTCGTCCTGATCGGACTTCACGAGGTGCTGACGGGTTACGACGAAGACGTCGTCCCCGCTGGCGCTAGCATCGGCGAAAGACGTCGGATCGCTCCCTTTACCGGTCGAGAGCAGGCTGACTCTTCCGCTTGTGGGATCGTATTCGTACGCGTCGAGAACGCCGTTTCTGTCCTCTGGAACCAGTGCCTCGTCAGTAGAGAAGAAAACATGCCCGCGGTCGCTCAAGAAGCGCGGCCGACTTCCGACGTTGACGATAAACGGCTGACCAGACGTCACCTGCGGGACTACTGTCGCATCACTCGTAGCCTCTCTTCTCGCAGGGCACGAGACGCATACGAGTGTCTCGTCATCGAGGCTGTAGAGGTAGACCTCGAAGTGTCCGTTTGTGACGTTCCCAAGCATGTCTACTCCGCTGAAGGACTCAACCGAGAAGGCCATGTATCTGCCATCGGGCGTGACGCGCCCCAGCCCGGGACCCCACCCGCCGTTGACTCCGAGGTGGAATTCGGGCTGCACTCTCGTGCTGACCGCCCCGCTGACCACATGGGTGACACCGTGATCCCAGACCGACACGGTGTCCGAGTTGATGGGGTAGTAGTAGACGCGGTCGCCGTCATCGCTCATGCCGACGACCTCTCCATTGCTGAACCCGCCGTTGTCGGTGATGAGCGTCAGGTTGGTGTCGCCCGATGGATTCGCACTCTCCGTATAGCGGTAGAGGTCCAAGCCGCTGTTTCCGTCTTCGGCAACCAGTGGCGTGTCGGTTGCGAAGAAGACGTTGTGACCGTCGGGCGTCACCGCGACAAGCTGCACGCTCGTCGGGTCGGCTCTCGGATCGAGCTCCGACTCGGAAACTTTGACCGTTCTTGACCCTCCGATGCGCATGTAGAGCTGACTGTTGCCGCCTTCCGATGCGGTAAAGAGGAGCCGCGTACCGTCCTCGGACATCGTGCCGCGATAGAGCGACGGGACCACGTTTGAGCCCGTCGCAGGCACGCTTCTGTCAGGCAGGATCCCGGCCAAGCTCAGGACGCCATCGTCCCACTGATACACGTTCGGGACACCTGGCGCCGCGTCAGGCAGAAACGGCCAGTTTGAGACGAAGGCAAGGTGGCGAGCATCGGCAGAAATGCCCCAAATACTGGTAGCGAGAAAGTTGTTGAATGGATACGGCCCAACCTGCGAGACGGTAACCGGCTCGAGCCCCCGGGCGTCTGTGTCCTCCACGTAGATGTTGTTGCGCAAAGGCGTATCGTTGGACACAGCCGGCAGGTCATAGGCCCAGACGACAGCCGTTCTGAGGTCATCCGAGAAGAGCTGCACGCGCGTCGGAACAAAGAATGTTTGCGCCGCATCCGGTCTCGGCGTTGGGGTGACGGCACGCGTGACCCATCCGGTCTCCGTCCGCCGAGCGACGTACTGGGTCTGCCCGGACACTCCGGACCCGACGGTGTCCCCGAAGGGGGTCCGAGAGTTGAACGTGACGGCGTCCCCGGCAACCGCTGCGATCGTCGTGACCCCGTCGCCGACGATGTCGCCCTGCCCCTTGTCGACGGGAGACACCTTCTCGTAGTGCCGCGCCGCGCTCGCCACGGCGGGAAGAAACATCAGAAGCACATAGCTTCCAGCTACCGCCAAGAACGTGGACGCTTTCGCGAACTCACGGTGCCATGCACGGCGTCTAGCTTCTACCTCTTCTCGCAGATGCACGTAGTCCTCTCCTCTGAAAACGGGCATGGCTACTATAGCGAGTCGGCATCCATACTGCAAACCGGACCATATCCTGCTTGACATCGGACCATCGGGCTCGTACGCTAGACGGGCGTGCTCTTCCTGCCGCAGCGCCGAGTCGCTGTGGGCGTCAATGGGCGAGTCGCATGCTTTCCGCGGGGAAAGGGGGTCGCCGGGAATAAACGCTACATTGCGCTCTCGCGCAACCTGGTGTATTACTCGCAATCTACGAGGTAATTACATGAAACTCTGCAAGCTGCTCCTTGCCGTGGCCGGTGCTACGGTGCTCCTGGGCGCGCTCGTCTCTTCAGCGTCCGCGAGGAACCTCAGCATCAGCAACCAACAACTCCGTGCTAACTTCAGGGAAGTGAGATTCTCCGGACTCTTCGGCACCACCGTTTGCCAGGTCACCGTCGAAGGCTCGTTGCATTCAAGGACGATCGCTAAGGTCGTCGGCTCGCTAATAGGCTACATCACGACGGTGCGCCTTGGGCCCTGCTCAACGGGCACGGCGACGGTCCTATCGGAAACACTCCCGTGGCACGTCCGGTACCGCGGCTTCTCGGGCACCCTACCGAACATAACCAGAATAGAAACTGACGTCATCAACGCTGCATTCAGGGTGAGGACGCCCGAAGGCTTCAACTGCCTATCAAGATCCACACCTGAACAGCCGTCCAGGGGCGAATACGCCCGCAACGTCGTTTCTCAGCAGATCACCAGCGCGAACATCGGCGGAACCATAGAAACGAGCTGCGGCATACCAGGATCGTTCAGCTCCGATAATGGTCCTGTCCGGCTACTACTCACCGGCGAACTAATCTTCGTCAGACTAATATAGTCCTTCGCCAGTAAGCGAGACTAGGGGCGGCGCTGCTATCGGGGCGCCGCCCTTCTCGTGCCTCACCCTCGGCTGGTAGTAGTACAGTGGTCGCGCCAGCCGCCGCCAAACAGCGATCAGCACGTGCGCAGGGGGCTCTCATGCAACCACGCAAGACAACAGTCAGCACCATCGTTGCAGCAATCTTCGCAATCACACTCATAGCCACGACTGCCACCGCAAGGAACCTCAGCATCAGCAACCAGCAAGTCCGTGCCAATTTCAGGGAAGTGAGATTCTCCGGACTCTTCGGCACCACCGTTTGCCAAGTAACCGTCGAAGGCTCGTTCCACTCAAGGACCATCGCGAAGGTCGTCGGCCAGCTAGTGGGCTACATCACCACCGTCCGACTCGGGCCATGCGCCACCGGCACCGCAACCGTCCTATCGGAAACACTCCCGTGGCACGTCCGCTACCGCGGCTTCCAGGGCACGCTACCGAACATAACCCGAACCGACGCGGACATCATCAACCACTCATTCAGGGTAAGGACGCCCGAAGGCTTCAACTGCCTAGCTAGATCTACACCTGAAATGCCGACTAGGATTGGTTTCAATCGAGAGGTTGTAACTGGGCAAATCACTAGTGCAAACGTCACTGGAAGCATAGAAACGAGCTGCGGCATACCAGGATCGTTCAGCTCCGATAATGGTCCTGTTCGGCTACTACTCACCGGTGAACTAATCTTCATCAGACTAATATAGGTCTTCGCCAGCAAGCGGAACTAGGGGCGGCGCTGCTATCGGGGCGCCGCCCTTCTCGCTCGCTTGTAGTAGTAGGTCGTACCAGCCGTCGCCAACAGCGACCAGCGCCCGTGCAAGGGAGCGTATATGCAACCACGCAAGATGACACTCGCCGCCTCTGCAGCAGCAATCATCGCAATCGCACTCATGTGCGCCACTGCCACCGCCAGGAACCTCAGCATCAGCAACCAGCAACTCCGTGCGAACTTTAGGGAACTCAGATACTCCGGGTTGTTTGGTACCTATGTTTGCCAAGTGACCCTCGAAGGCTCGCTGCACTCAAGGACGATCGCCAAGGTCGTCGGCCAGCTAATCGGCTACATCACGACAGTCCGCCTCGGCCCCTGCGCCACCGGCACAGCGACGATGCTAAGTGAAACGCTCCCGTGGCACGTCCAGTACCGTGGATTCTCAGGCGCGCTACCGGACATCACGAGGATAGAAACGGACATCATCAACTACTCATTCAGGATCAGGACACCCGAAGGCTTCAACTGCCTAATGAGATCCACACCCGAACAGCCGTCCACGGGCGAATCCGCCCGCAACATCACTACTCAGCAGATCACAACCGCGACCATCGGCGGAACAATAGATACTAGCTGTGGCATACCCGTATCGCTCAGCTCCGATTTCGGCCCGGTGCGCCTACTATTGAGCGGTGGCCTAGTCTTCGTCAGACTAATATAGGTACAAGCGACACGATTCACCGCAGCCCGTCAAACCCACCGTCCAGACGCAACGCGAACGCCGCGATCAGCTTCGCGGCGCTCGCCACGTCTTCGAGCTCGCAGAGCTCGACGGGCGAATGCATGTAACGGAGCGGTACGGACACCAAGGCGGTCGGGATGCCGGCGCGCGAAAGGTGGATCGCGTCGGCATCCGTGCCCGTCCCCCGGCCCGCTGAGGCGACGGTGAACGGGATCCCCTCGGCCTCTGCCGCCTCCTGCAGCAGCTCGAACAGGCGCGGATGGATTGTCGAGCCGCGGGTCAGCGAGGGACCTGAGCCGAGCGGGTGTCTCGTGAGCTCGCCGAGCTCCACCCCTGGCTGATCGGTCGCGAACGTCACGTCAACCGCGACGGCGAGCGCAGGATCGAGCGAGAACGCCGTCGTGCGCGACCCCGCGAACGTGATCTCCTCCTGCACGGCCGCCACCGCCGCGACGTCGCCGACCGCGCCGCCGGCCTCCGCCACCAGCCGCGCTGCCTCGAGCGCCACGTAGCAGCCGATCCGATTGTCGAGCGCGCGCGAGACCAGCCGCCCGTTCGGCAGCTCCACCGGCTCCCCGGCGATCACCGCCACGTCGCCGATCCGCACCATCGACCGCGCGTCGTCCCCGTCTCGAGCACCGATGTCGATGTGCAGATCCTTCAGCTCCGGCACGCGCTTGCGGTCCTCGTCCTTCATCAGGTGGATGGGCTTCTTGCCGATCACGCCTGGAAGCTCGCCGCCGCGCGTCACCAACGTCACTCGCTGCCCGACCAAGATGATCGGATCCCAGCCGCCGACCGAGCCGAAGCGCAGGAAGCCGTCGTCGTCGATGTGCGTCACGTGCACGCCGATCTCGTCGATGTGGCCGACGATCGCCAGCAGCGGCCCGTCGCCCGTCCCGCGAACGCGCGCGACCGACGAGCCGAGCGCGTCCGAGCTGACCTCGGCGAACTCGGCCGCCGCCTCGCGCCACACCGCCGCGGCGTCCCCCTCGTAGCCCGAGGGTCCGGGCGTCGTCAACAGTCTCTGCAGCAGCGGCGGCGTCGGCATGACGCGCAAGCCTAGTCGGCCCAGCCCAGCAGCGTCCGCAACGCCGGCGGCAGCTCCGCCAGCACGCGATCGACCCGCGCCGGGTCGGGTTGCCCGATGCGCGCCGCCTGGGCAAGCAGGCTCTCCGAGGCCTCCCGGCTCAGGCGCACTCTCACGCCGTGGCCGCCGAGCCGCCCGACGATCCAGCGCTCGCCGATCCGCAGCTCGCCGTGCGCGGCGGCTCGCCCGCGGACGTGGACGAGCAGCGGCTCGTCGTCGCCGGCGTCGTCGCGCGCAGCCGAACGGGCCGACAGGGTCACGCCCGGCACCGCGCTGTAGCGCCGCAGCATCACCCCTCCGCGCGCGATCGTCAGGCTCCCGCCGCGCAGGCCGCCGACGCGGAACGCCCGCGTGTGGCGGTCGGCCGCGAGCAGTCGCGGCAGCAGCTCGAGCAGCAGCGTCCGCTGCTGGTAGGCGATCGTCTCCTGCACGGCCGCGACCGTCCGTCCCACCTGCAGCGGGAAGCCGCGCCGTGCGTGGAGATCGCGCACGCTCCGCGCCGGCAGGTCCGCCGGCGTGAGCAGCGACGCTCGCTCGACACGGCCGCAGGGGCCCGCCACCCCACCGGCGAAGAAGGCCTTCACCGCGTTGCTCGCGCACGGGCTCACGTCGGAGCCCAGCACCGAGTGCCCCGTGTGCGGCACGCTCACCAGCTGCGCGCGCGGGAGCCGCGCCGCGAGCGCCAGCGCGTAGCTGCGCGGCGTGCGCAGGTCGACGTCACCGGACAGGATCAGCGCCGGCACGTCCGGCAGTGGGAGCCGCGGCTGCGCGATCGGGGACTCGGGCCAGCCGTTGCACAGGTCCGCGATGCCGGTGCCGCGCAGGCTCTCGACCCCGAACGGAGACAGCTGGCTCGCCGGCAGCGCCGCGAGCGCCCCGTCGACGGCCGCGCGGCGCTGCGCGACCGGCGTGCCGACCGGCCACGGGACGCCGCCGTCCTCGCAACGGGTCGCGACGAGCACGGCGTCGCTGTCGCCCCCTGTGGCGTCGCCGCCGCCCAGCGGGAGCGCGGCCAGCCGCAGCAGCAGCGCCGGGTCGCCGTCGCGCGCGGCGCGCACCGCCGCCGGCAGCAGCACGCGCTCGAACGGGTTCGCGTCGCTCAGCAGCAGCAGCTCCAGCAGCTGCGACTGCCGCAGCGCGACGCGACGCACGCGCCCGCGTCCGTCGACGAACGGCCCGGTCACGGGCCCGCGGCCGAGCCGTTGCGCGAGCGCGACGAGGTCGGCGCCGGCGTCGCGCGTGAAGCGGCAGCCGCGATCGGCGCAGATCGCGCGCATCACGCGCGGCGTGGAAGCGAGCGTCGCGCGCTCGAACGGGTCGACGCCCTCCGGCAGGACCGTCGAGTCGAGCAGCAGCCCGCTGACGCGATCGGGGTGGGCAGCCGCGTAGTCGAGCGCGACCTTCGTCCCATACGACGTTCCGTAGAGGACGAGCTTGTCGACGCCGAGCGCGCTGCGCACCGCCTCGACGTCCTCCACGCTGTCCGCGGTCGTGTAGTGCGCGCGGGCGGGGCCGAGCCGGCTGGCGCACCCTGCGACCGCCTGCTCCAGCCCGGCCGCGGATCCGTCCGCGGCGCCGAGGACGCGCCCGAGCCCGGGGCAGCGCAGCAGGCCGGAGCGGCCGGTGCCGCGCTGGTCGAACGTGACGAGCCGGCGCGAACGCAGCACCGGACCGGTGAGCGCGAGCTCGAACTCGAGCAGCAGCGGAGCGGCCGCCTGCCCCGGACCGCCCGCGAGCGCGAGGATCGTCTCGTGCGCGTCGCCCGAGACCGGCGGCAGCAGGCGCACGTTGAGGTCGACCGTGCCCGGCAGCGCACCGCCGCGATCGAGCGGGACCGGCACGCGCAGGCAGCGAGCGGCGCGGACGCCCTGGCCCGGACACGCGCGCGTGGCGACGGCCGTCGCCTCGGCGGTCGCGGCGAGCGGGACGAGGAGCCCGGCGACGAGCGACACGACAGCGCGGCGAGCGCGCGGCAGGCAAGCTCGTCCCATGCACAGGCAGTCTGACCGCTCAGGCTGCTTCGTGCGCTGCGGTCACGCCGCCGCACCGTTTCGCGGGCTATGCGGTGCCTGGGACGTGGAATCCGGTCCATCGCTGACGCACGGCTCGACGATCCACCCGCGCGTGTTCGAGCTGCTGCACGAGACGGCCGAGGCCGAGGGAATCCCGTTCACGGTCTCCTCAGCTGGCCGCCGGAACGGGCACCGATGCCGACGCGATCCACCTCAGCCGCGCCGGCATCCCGAACGCGCTCGTCTCCGTGCCGCTGCGCTATATGCACTCTCCGGTCGAGCTCTGCGAGCTCGAGGCCGTCGCGAACGCCGCGAGGTTGATCGCGGCGTTCGCGTTGCGTTTGGAGGGTGCGTTCGACGCCCTGCGGTGACTTGCGTCGCTTGTACCTATATTAGTCTGAGGAAGATTAGTTCGCCGGTGAGTAGTAGCCGGACCGGACCGTTGTCCGAGCTGAACGTGCCATCGATTCCACAGGTGCTGGGACTGGTTCCACCGACTTGCGCAACTGTGAGTTGCCCCGTCGCTGGGTTGCGGACGAATGTGAATCTTAGGGGTTGTTCTGGCGTGCTGAGGATTAGGCAGTTGAAGCCTTCGGGCGTCCTAACCCTTATTGCCCTGCCTATGACATTAACAGAGAGGCTAGTTATGTTCGGTAGTGTGCCGGCGAAGCCTACGTAACGTACGTGCCAGGGCAGTGTTTCGGTTAGGATGGTGGCTGTGCCGGTGGCGCATGGGCCGAGTCGCTCAGTCGTGATGTAGCCGATTAGCTGGCCGACGACCTTAGCGATGGTCCTCGAGTGGAAGGAACCTTCAATGGTGACCTGGCAGACGGTGTTGCCGAAGAGACCGGAGACTCTTACTTCCCTGAAGTTGGCACGTATTTGCTGGTTGCTGATGCTGAGGTTCCTCGCGGACACTGAGGAGACCGTCACCCCGAGGAGCAGCGTGGCGCCTGTCACAGCGAGGAGCAGCTTGCAGAGTTTCATTCTGTACCCCGTAGGTTGCGAATAACATGGCAGCTTGCGCAAACGCACACGCATCTAGTTCGGCGCACCCCCTTCCCCGCGTTAAGCCGTGTGTACTCCCGGTGAGTGGTGCGCAACGTACATGAGACACCGAAAACCGGAGTACACAGGCAGAGTAGATAGCCACCGGGCATATGTCAAGGGACGGACGCGTCCTTTTACAGGAGAGCGGACAGAGCCCTGGCGTAGCCAGGCCCGTTTTCAGAGGACCGCGTGCATCTGCAACCGAGAGGCACGCAGCGAAAGCGGCTCATGGGCCCGGCCGGCGCCGGCCGGGCCCAGGCGTCATCAGCCGCGCGCGAGCAGCTCCCGCAGCACGAAGGGCAGGATCCCGCCGTTGCGGTAGTAGCGCTGCTCCTTCGGCGTGTCGATCCGCACGGTCACGGTGAACTGCTTGTCGTCGGCTCTCACGGTCAGCTCGCGCGGGACCTCGTCGCCGCCTGCGATGCCGGCGATCGTGAAGACCTCGCGACCCGTGAGCCCGAGCGACTCCGCCGACTCGCCGTCCTTGAACTGGAGCGGCAGCAAGCCCATGCCGACGAGGTTCGACCGGTGGATGCGCTCGAAGCTCTCGGCGATCACCGCGCGCACGCCGAGCAGGTTCGTGCCCTTCGCGGCCCAGTCACGCGAGGAGCCGGAGCCGTACTCCTTGCCGCCGATCACCACGAGCGGGACGCCCTCGTCGGCGTACTTCATCGCGGCGTCGTAGATCGCCATCTGCTCGCCGTCCGGCAGGTGGAGCGTCACCCCGCCCTCCGTGCCCGGCGCCAGCAGGTTCCGCAAGCGGATGTTCGCGAACGTGCCGCGCATCATCACCTCGTGGTTGCCGCGCCGCGCGCCGTAGGAGTTGAAGTCCTTGCGCTCGACGCCGTGCTCCTGCAGGTAGCGGCCGGCCGGCGAGTCGGGCTTGATCGCGCCCGCCGGCGAGATGTGGTCGGTCGTGACGGAGTCGCCGAGCAGGGCGAGCACCCGTGCGCCCTCGATGTCCGTCACGGGCGTGGGCTCGACCGGCATGTCCCGGAAATAGGGCGGGTTCTGCACGTACGTGGACGCGTCGTCCCACGCGAAGCGGTCGCCGGTCGGCACGTCCAGCCCGCGCCAGCGCTCGTCGCCCGCGTACACGCCGTCGTACGACTTCACGAACATGTCCGACTGGACCGCCTGCTCGATCGTGCGCGCGACCTCCTCGGCGGACGGCCAGATGTCGCGCAGGTAGACCGGGTTGCCGTCGGCGTCCTCGCCGAGCGGGTCCTCCTGCAGGTCCACGTCCATCGTCCCCGCCAGCGCGTACGCCACGACGAGCGGCGGCGACGCGAGGTAGTTCATCTTCACGTCGGGGTTGATGCGCCCCTCGAAGTTGCGGTTGCCGCTCAGCACCGAGCAGACCGCCAGGTCGTTGTCGTTGACCACCTGCGAGATCTCGTCCGGCAGCGGACCGGAGTTGCCGATGCACGTCGTGCAGCCGTAGCCGACGAGGTTGAAGCCGAGCGCGTCGAGCGCGCCCGTGAGGCCGGCCCGCTCGTAGTACTCGGTCACGACCTTGGAGCCGGGTGCGAGCGAGGTCTTCACCCAGGGCTTCGCCTTCAGACCCTTCTGCACCGCGTTGCGGGCGAGCAGGCCAGCGCCGAGCATCACGGACGGGTTCGAGGTGTTCGTGCAGCTGGTGATGGCGGCGATCACGACGTGGCCGTGGTCGAGCTGGGTCGTGGTGCCGTCGGCGAGGGTGACGGGGGTGGCGGTGCTGGTGAGGGTCCCGGCGCTGCTGCGGGCGGGTCCTGTCGCCGGTGAAGACGATTCCGCGGGCGGAGCCGCGGAAGTCGTCTCACCGGCGCCACCCGCCCGATCGGCCGCCTGGGCTCGCGGCCCGTCGCCGTTGGCGGGAGCTTGGGCCGCTGTCGGATCGCTCGCGGGGAAGCTGTCCGCAACCGCGTCGTCGCCGCCGTTCAGCTCCGGTACGTAGCCGGCGAGCGCCTGGCGGAAGGCCGGCTGCGCGTCCGTCAATGCGATGCGGTCCTGCGGGCGCTTGGGGCCGGCGATGCTCGGGACGACCTCGCCGAGGTCGAGCTCGAGCGTCTCGGAGTAGGTCGGCTCCTCGGAGCGCTCGTCGTGCCACAGGCCCTGCTCCTTGGCGTACGCCTCCACCAAGGCGATCTGCTCGGCCGAGCGTCCGGTGAACTGCATGTACCGCAGCGTCTCCGCGTCGATCGGGAAGATCGCGCAGGTCGAGCCGAACTCGGGCGACATGTTGCCGATCGTCGCGCGGTCCGCGAGCGGGAGGCGCGAGACGCCGGCGCCGAAGAACTCGACGAACTTGCCGACGACGCCGTGTCTGCGCAGCAGCTCGGTGACCGTCAGGACGAGGTCGGTCGCGGTCGCGCCCTCGCGCAGCTCGCCCGTCAGCTTGAAGCCGATCACCTGCGGGATCAGCATCGACATCGGCTGGCCGAGCATCGCCGCCTCGGCCTCGATCCCGCCGACTCCCCAACCGAGCACGCCGAGGCCGTTGACCATCGTCGTGTGGGAGTCGGTACCGACGAGGGTGTCCGGGTACGCGGCGCCGCTCTCGTCGTCGACGAACACGACGCGGGACAGGTACTCCAGGTTCACCTGGTGCACGATCCCCGTGTCGGGCGGCACCACCTTGAAGCCCTCGAACGCGCCCTGGCCCCAGCGCAGGAACGCGTAGCGCTCCTGGTTGCGCTCGAACTCGAGTCTCGCGTTCGCGTCGAACGCGTAGCGCGTGCCGAACTCGTCGACCTGCACCGAGTGGTCGATCACGAGCTCCGCCGGCACGAGCGGGTTGATCCTGGACGGGTCGCCGCCCATCGCCGCCATCGCGTCGCGCATCGCGGCGAGGTCGACGACCGCCGGCACGCCGGTGAAGTCCTGCATCACGACGCGCGCCGGCGTGAACGCGATCTCCTTGCTCGGCTGGGCTCTGGCGTCCCAGCGGGCGAGGGCGATCACGTCCTCGGCGCGGATCGTCTCGCCGTCCTCGTTGCGCAGCAGGTTCTCGAGCAGGATCTTCAGCGAGAACGGCAGCCGCGCGACGTCGTGCTCGGCCTGCAGCGCGTCCAGCCGGTGGATCTCGTAGCTGCGATCACCGACCGACAGCGTCGCCTTCGCGTCGAAGCTGTTGGTGGACATGGTCAGTCTCCTGGTTTCACGTCGTCTCCGCCCGCGGGCGGGCGGAAACGGTTCAGGTCTTCGGTTGGAACCTAGGAGTCTGTCACTCGGACTGGTCGCGCGCGGGGCGGCGACCCGATCAGCGGGCGCGGCCGCGCTTGCGCCGCCTGCGCTCCTCGGCGCTCAGCCTGCGGCTTCTGCGCGACGCG
>DASVFS010000155.1:0-14008 GCA_036379915.1 Conexibacter sp.
GCGAGCGTCGCAGCCGCCGTCGAGCGCGTTGCCGCCGAAGGTGGCCTCGACGTACTCGTCAACAACGCCGGCATCCTCGGCCCCCGAATGGCTCCCTCCGAGGTAGCCCCGGATGACCTGCGCCTCGTCTTTGAGACGAACGTCTTTGGGATCGTCCGCGTGACCCGCGCATTCCTGCCCCACCTCGAGCGATCGACGAATCCCGTGATCGTGAACGTCTCCAGTGGCATGGGGTCACTCGCCGTCACGACCGACCCGTCGCGCTTCGAGTCGACGTTGACCTCGCTCGCCTACCCCGCCTCCAAGGCAGCGGTCAACATGCTCACCACGCAATACGCCAAGGCGTTTCCCCGGATGCGGATCAACGCCGTCGATCCCGGCTACACGGCGACCGACTTCAACGACCACCGCGGGACGAAGTCGGTCGAGCAGGGCGCCGAGATCATCGTCAGGATGGCGAAGCTGGACGGGTCTGGACCAACGGGGACGTTCGTGGACGAGAACGGCGAAGTGCCATGGTGACCGGCCACTGTTCGGATCGCCACTGTCACGCTGCTCGAAGTCGGCTACGCGGGACGCGATGCTCAGGAACTGCACGCAGGGCTGCGCGAGCCGCCGGTTGCGTCAATGCCAGAGAACTTGGCGTCGCGCAAGCCGGGCCGGTGATCGTGGCTGCCCTCGCGATCTGAGCGCCGTCCTGTCCGAAAAGCACTAGGAGTGCGCGCTGTCGCTTGATTGGCTTGCGCTATGTCGAGTCGAAAGCTGGTGTTGACGGTGTTGTTGGGTGCGCCGTTTCTGGCGCAGGCGGATGCGACGATCGCGAACGTCGCGACGCCGTCGATTCACGCGGAGCTCGGCGCATCGGGTGGCGCGCTCGAGCTCGTCGTCGGCGGCTATCTCATCGCGTTCGCTGTGCTCGTGATCACGGGAGCACGGCTCGGTCAGACGCATGGCTATCGCCGCGTCTTTCTGGTCGGCGCAGCGATCTTCACAGCGGCATCGCTTGCCTGCGGGCTCGCGCCCGACCCGGTCGTGCTCGTGCTTGCGCGCGTGCTGCAGGGCACCGGCGCGGCGCTGATGTTCCCGCAGGCGTTGACCGGGATCCAGCGCAACTTCTCGGGGGCGCGGCAGGCGCGCGCGCTCGCGCTCTACGCGATCGCGTTGTCGTCGGGCGCTGTCGCCGGCCAGGTCCTTGGCGGCGTGGTGATCGACGCGCACCTGACGGGCGAGCCCTGGCGCGCGATCTTCCTGGTCAACGTGCCGGTGGGCATGGTGCTCCTCCTCGCCGCGGCGCGCTGGCTGCCAGCCGATGACGTGCGCGTCGCGCGGCGGACGGACGTGGCCGGCATCACAACGCTCTCGCTCTGCCTGCTGCTCGTGATCGTCCCGCTGGTGCTGGGACGCGCCGGCGGCTGGCCAGCGTGGACATGGATCTGCCTCGCCGCAAGCGTGCCCGCGCTCGCCGCGTTCCTCGCCGTCGAGCGACGCCTGACAGAGCGCAACGCAGCACCACTGGTAAACCTCTACGTGATCGGACGGCCGGCGACGGCGTGGGCGCTGGGGGCCATGCTCGCCGCGACGGGGACGTACTACGCGCTGCTGTTCACGTTTGCGCAGTACGTCCAAACGGGACTCGGTCGCGGCCCGTTGGTCTCGGGTCTCGCGCTCGTCCCTTGGGTTGCCGCGTTCGGGCTCGCCGGGCAGGTCGTGCGGCGCCTGCCGTCGCGCGCCGCCGCGGCGAGCGGGTGGGGCGGCTGTGCGCTGCTCGGCAGTGCCTACCTGGCGATCGGGGTCGCCGAGCGGTCTGGAGCCGGTGTCGGCGCACTGTTGGTCATGCTGCTGATGGTCGGCGGGCTGGGGCTCGGTCTGCAGTTCAGCGGGCTGTTGCGCCATCTCACGACGACGGTGCCGCCGCGCTTTGCGCCGGACATCAGCGGCGTCAGCACGACCGTTCTGCAGATCGGCGGAGCACTCGGCGTCGCAGCGTTCGGCGGCACCTACCTGAAGCTCGCTTCACAGATGGGCCCAGCCGATGCGTTCGCCGACGTGACCAGCGCGCTCGCCGTCGTCGCACTGCTCGCGGCAGCGATGGCATATCGCTGCACCCACGTGCCAAGACCCAGGCCGAGCAGTCGACGCCACACCGCGCGTCGACCAGATGAGTGCGTTGCATCGGGCTCCATCTGACCGTACGCGGATGACGGTCATTGCAGCACCATCCACCCACCACCACGCCCACGGTCTGCGCGACGACAAGTTCAGTGGCGAGACCCGGACTCGAGCCGGGGACACCACGATTTCAGGCACCTCGAAGCACAGATGTGTCAGCTCGCTCGGTGCCTGCGGCGGCCGCGATACGTGCAGATACGCGTGGTTCCGGCGGGATCTTGGCCACGAACGGGCCGTCCGTGGCCAAAACGCCTAGCCCCCGCCTAGGCGCTGTAGCACACGTGCGCTACACTCGTGCACATGGCGCATGAGGTTTCCGTCCGCGACCTTCGCAACAGCACCGCCGCGGTGGTGGCGGCGGTGCGCGCTGGCGAGGAGCTGACGCTGACGGTCAACCGCGAGCCGGTCGCCGACATCGTCCCGCATGTCGAGCGCCGCAGTCCGTGGGTGGCTTCGTCGGAGCTGCGTCGCATCGTGCGCGACGCGCCGGCGGACGCGGGGCTGCTCGACGACCTCGCCGAGATCCGCGGCGCGTTGGTCGAGGACGAGTGAGCCGCGCGATCGCCGACACGTCGGTCTTCATCGCACAGGAGGCTGGCCGCCAGCTCGGAGACCTCCCCGAGGAGATCGCAGTGTCCGTCGTCACTGCCGCCGAACTTGAGCTCGGCGTTCTGCGGGCCAAGGACACCGACACCCGCGCCCGGCGCCTCGCGACGCTCGCTCAGGTCCGCGCGACGTATCCGCTCCTGCCCGTCGACGCCGAGACCGCGAGCTGCTTCGCCCGCATCGCCGCCGCCGAGCTGGAGGCCGGCCGCCGTATCCGCCGTCACGACGCCTGGATCGCGGCGACTGCGCTGCGCCATGGCGTTGCGGTTGCGACGCAGGATGCCGACTTCTCGGCGTTCGGGTCGGTCACGGTTGTCCGCGTCTGAGCGCTACGCCTGCGCGAACGGCAGGCGGCGTGGGAACCGCTGCCTGCTCGGTTCATCTTCTCGGGGCCGTAGAACCGGCGACCGCGGACAGAAACGGTTCCGTGCCCGGCACGTCAACCGCATCGGTCATCGCCTCCGACGTGATCCTGCGCGGGTTCGTCACCAACCTCGAGCGCATCGCCGTCGGCGGCTCCGACCCTGCGCACACGGGCGTCGCCGACATCACCATCGACCACTCGAAACTTCGACCCGACCAAGCAGTGGAGCTCGGACTGGAATCCGATCGGCGGCGGGAGAGCGAGCGGCACGATCAACGTCGGTTCCCACAACCTCAACGTTGACCCGCTCTTCCGCGATCCGGCCGACGGCGACTTCTCGCTGCTGCCCGACTCGCCGCTGATCGACCGTGGAAGCCCTGACCCGCCCGTAGCGGAGGAGCCGACGACCGACCTCGCCGGCAATCCGCGCGTCATCGATGGCGACGGCGACGCGGCTGCAATCGCTGACATGGGCGCATTCGAGTACGTGCCGCCGCCAACGCCGCAGCTTCTCCCTGCGACCAGCAGCTCGACGTCGATCGCCCCAGTTCTGACGGCACTCTCGTTGAGGCCCGCCCGCTTCGCGGTCACAAGCCGCGACACGGCTGATGTAGCCAAACACCGGCATGTGCACCGCCCGGTTCACGGCACGACGATCCATGTCGAGCTCTCCCGTTCTGCCACGGTTGCCCTCGCCGTCGAGCGGCAGGCATTCGGGCGCCGCGTCGGCGGCGCGTGCGTGCGTCAGGCCTACCCGCGCGTTGCGCAGAACGAGGCGCTGCAGACGCTGGGTGCGCCTCTTCACGTTCTCCCGCGACGGCCGCGCGGGGGCCAACGCGATCCCGTTCGGCGGCCACCGACCGAGCGGCCCGCTCGCGCCTGGCGCGTACCGCCTGCGGGCCATCGCGAACGCGGACGCGCTCTCCTCCTCACCGGCGACGGCGGGCTTCGCCATCGTCCGCGCAGTGAAAGGTCCGACTTCGCGACCGTTGCGCGCTCGATAACGGGGCGTTACGGAGCGCTGGCCGTGTGCTCATGGACGAGCGGGTGGGCAACGGGGGTAAGCAGCCCCATGCTCTCCCGCTGGACTCGTGACGAGGCGCCGTGTACCTCGGCGTGCGTCACTCGAGCCTGGATTGCATCGCTCGGGATGATGCTTGTGCAGGCTCGAGAGGGAAGTTCATCCCTGCGTCCATCGTCGGGGACGGCCGAGTTTTGGCCACGAAATGGCCATCCGTGGCCAAACCCTCGCCTGAGCGCCCAACGGCCCGAGAACGAGAAAAGCGCCCCTATGCAGACGCTTCGAGGATGGCGAGACCCGGACTCGAACCGGGGACACCACGATTTTCAGTCGTGTGCTCTACCAACTGAGCTATCTCGCCGCGACGGCCGATGGTACCGGGTTCCTGCGCGGCTTCGCGGGCTCGAAACGGGGCCGGCCGGGGCCGACCGGCGCGCGGTGCGGCCCGCGCGGTCTAGGATCGACTGGGATGAATCCTCGCACCATGCTCACCACGCTCGCCGCCGGTCGCCTGGCGATCGGGGCGCTGCTCGTCGCCAAGCCGCAGGGGCCCGCCGGCACCGGGTGGATCGGGGAGGACGCGAAGCGGCCGACCACCGCCGTCCCGTTCCGCGCCGTCGGCGCGCGCGACATGGCGCTCGCGCTCGGCACGCTCGGCGCGCAGCGCAGCGGCAGCCCGCTCAAGCCCTGGCTGCTCGCCGCCACGCTCGCCGACACGGTCGACCTCGTCTCGACCTTCGCCGCCGGCAGGGCGGTCCCGAAGGCCGGCAAGGCTGCGATCGCCCTGCTCGCCGGCGGCGCGATCGTGCAGCAGCTCGCGCTCACGCGCAGCGTCGAGGCCTAGCGCCCCGCTCGAGCTACGACAGCCCGGCCCAGCGCTGCAGCTGCGGCAGCGGGTCGGTCGGCGCGCCGTCTCTCGTGTACCAGCCGCCGATCCAGATCTCGAAGTGCAGGTGCGGCCCGGACGCCGCGCCGGTCGACCCGACCTGTGCGAGCTGCTGGCCCGCGCCCACCGCCTGACCCGGCGCGACGAGCACCGTGCCGCGCTTGATGTGCATGAACACGTAGTCGCGCACCACGCCCGCGCCGGCGGCGCGCACGACGAGGTAGATCCCCGCGCCGCCCGGCTGGTTCGCCTTCCACACGACCGTGCCGGCGACCGGCGCGACGAGCGGCTCGCCGCTCGCGGCGACGACGTCCTGCCCCTGGTGGATGTGACCCGGTCGGCCGGCGCCGAAGCGCGCGTCGTCCCCGCCGAACGAGAAGGGTCCGCGGACCGGGAAGACGCCCGCGAGCGTCGGGACCTGCGGCACAGACGGCGGCGATCTTCTCGCGACCGGTCTTCTCGTCACAGGTCTGCGCACAACCTCCGGCTGCGGCGGCTTGTGGCCCGGGAGTGCGCCGCCGACGGCGGAGCTTCTCGCGGTCTTGACCGGCTGGACGCCGGGCGCCGCGCCGCCGACCGCGTCGCCGCTCGTCGGAGCGGGGCTCGCCACCTCGCCCCCCGGGGCCGCGCCGCCGGCATTCGCCGCTGCCGTACTGGCCGGCAGCGCCGGCGCCGCGACCCCGAGAGCTATGAGGAGGAGAGAAGTGGCGCGAAAGGATCGTGCCATCCCCCTCAGCGTCGGCAGACAAGCGAAGCCGGCCCAAATCCGCAACCGGGGTTGCGCAACTTTGGTCAGCGAACCTGTGCGTTGGCGGGCGTCCGCGTCCGCGCGCGAACCGCCACTGCGCTCAGGCGCCCAGCAACCGCTGCAGCAGCGCCTTCGCGCCGGCCTTCGAGAGCGGCTCGTTCAGGTTGCCGCACTTCGGCGACTGCACGCACGACGGGCAGCCGCGCTTGCATCTGCACTCGGCGATCAGCCGGTGCGCGTCGGCGACGAGCCGCTCGAAGCCGCGGTAGCCGGCGCGCGTGATCCCGACGCCGCCGGGATGCCCGTCGTAGATGAAGATGGTCGGGCGGCCGGTCTGCGGGTGCGCGTTCGTCGACAGCCCGCCGATGTCCCAGCGGTCGCACATCGCCAGCAGCGGCAGCACCGCGATCTGCGCGTGCTCCGTCGCGTGCAACGACCCCAGCAGCCGCTCGATCGCGAACGCATCCGCGCCCAACACATCGGCGTCGAGCTCGTACCACAGCGCCTGCGTGCTGAACGCGGTCTCCGGCAGGTCCAGCCCGACGAAGTCGATCTGCTCGTGGTCGGCGAGCGCCTTGCGCTGGTAGCCGGTCACGACCTCCGTCACGACGACGTTGCCGAACGACAGCGTCACGCCCATCGCGTCGCGCCGCTCGATCAGTCGCTCGATCGCCGTGCTCGTCTCGCGCTTCGGCTGCGTGAACCAGTCGCCGCCGAACGGCTGCAGCAGCGCGCGGCGGTCCATCAGGTCGAGCTGCACGACCTCGTAGGCGCGCCCGAGGTGCAGGTACACCGCGCCCTGGTGCACGGTCGAGAACGCGCGCGCCGCCTCGAGCGTCCCGATCATCTCCCCGGACGCCACGTCGACCAAGGAGAACACGTCGGCGGAGGAGGAGCGCAGCGGCACGCGCGCGGCCGGATAGTCCTCCGGCGCGCGCAGCTGGAACGCGCCGCGCCGCTCCACCAGCAGCCCGGCGCTCACGAGCCGCTCCGCCGCGCCGCTCCACCCGTCGCCGAGCACGTCCGCCTCGCCGGGCGCGAGCGGCCCCTCGTGCGCGGCGCACAGCAGGTGCGCCGCATGGATCTGCTCCGACTCGTGGTCGAGGATCGCCGTCTCGACCGGCCGCCCGAGGAACTCGTCCGGATGTCGGCAGAAGAACTGGTCCAACGCGTCCTCGCCGGCGACGTACACCGCGAGCCCTCTGCCGCGCCGGCCCGCGCGGCCCCACATCTGCCGCAGCGACGCGACCGTGCCTGGGAACGTCACGCAGATCGCCGCGTCGAGCTCGCCGATGTCGATCCCCAGCTCGAGCGCGTCGGTCGCGACGACGCCGAGCAGGTCGCCGCGCGTGAGCCGCTCCTCCAGCTCGCGCCGCTGCTGCGGCGTGTAGCCGGCGCGGTACGGCGCGATCCGCTCGGCGAGGTCGGGCCGGTCGCCGCTCTCGAGCCGTGCGGTCGCGTGGCGCAGGATCAGCTCCACCGCCTTGCGCGACTTGATGAAGCAGATTGTGCGCGAGCCGCCCAGGACGAGGTCGGCGAACAGGTCGGCCGCCTCGCTCAACGCGGACGCGCGCACGCCGAGCGCCTCATCGAGCATCGGCGGGTTCCACATCGCGACCGTGCGCTCGGCGGCCGGTGCGCCGTCGCGGTCGATCAGCGCGATCTCCTCCAACCCGGTCAGCCGCTGCGCGAGCTCCAGCGGGTTCGCGACCGTCGCGCTCGCGAGCAGGAAGCGCGGCTCGGTCCCGTACGCGGCGGCGATCCGCCGCAGCCGCCGCAGCACGTTGCCCATGTGCGAGCCGAACACGCCGCGGTACACGTGCGCCTCGTCCACCACCACGACCGCGAGGTTCGCGAGGAAGTCTCCCCAGGCACGGTGGTTGGGGAGGATCCCGACGTGCAGCATGTCGGGGTTCGTCAGGACGACGTTCGCTCTCGCGCGGATCGCGCGCCGCTCGGCCTGCGGCGTGTCGCCGTCGTAGATCGCGGGACGGACGCGCGGGAGTCTCAGCGCCGCCAGGGCGCGCGCCTGGTCCTGCGCGAGCGCCTTCGTCGGATACAGGTACAACGCGCGCGCGCGCGGGTCGACGAGCAGCTGCTGGAGCGTCGGCAGGTTGAAGCACAGCGACTTGCCGGAGGCGGTCCCCGTCGTGACGATCAGCGGCCCGTCCATCGCCGCCATCAGCGCGTCGTGCTGGTGCGTGTGCAGCGCGGCGATCCCGACGCGCTCCAACGCCGCACGCAGCTCATGGTGCAGCTCGCCGGGGATGGGCACCGCACGGCCCGCGCGCGGGGGGACGCTCGACTCGTGCACGAGCCGCTGGTCGGCGCGCCCGCGCTCCAGCAGCGCGCTCCACGGGTCGGTCTTCGCGGCGACGGCCATCGCGTCCGATGCTACGCGGCCGCCGCGTGCGGGCGCGCTCAGTCGTGTGTGCGCACGAGCCGCATTCCCGCACCGTGCGCCAACAGCCCTCCGACCGCGGCGAGCAGCAGCACGAGTCCCGCTCCGAGCCACAGGTTGCCGTCGTGGAGCGACAGCAGCTGCGGTCCGTCCGGGTTGGCCAGCAGCAATGACAGCCGGGGGAGCGTCATGCGCGCCACCGTAGACCATGCGTCACACTTCGGCGCCGCATGCTGCGCTGCCTCTACGTCGACCTCGACGGCACCCTGCTCGGCCCCGGCGCCTCGCTGCTGCGCGACGCCGACGGCGGCTTCAGCCTCGACGCGGTGCGCGCGCTGCAGGCGTGCCACCGCGCCGACGTCGAGGTCGTGATCTTCTCCGGCCGCCGTCAGGCGCAGACGATGGAGGACGCGCGCCTGATCGGCCAGAGCGCCTACATCTTCGAGGCCGGCTCCGGGCTCGTCGTCGACGGCGAGCTGGAGTGGCTCACCGGCGGCTTGGAGCCGACCGAGGAGGGGCAGACGATCCACGACCAGATCGAGGTGTGCGGTGCGCCCGCGCTGCTGCTCTCCCACTACGCCGGACGGCTCGAGTACCACGCGCCCTGGCACGTGAACCGCGACGTCTCGCACCTCTTCCGCGGGCTCGTCGAGGCGGAGGAGGCGGACGCGCTGCTCGAGGCGCACGGCCACGGCCACCTGCGGCTCGTCGACAACGGCGTCGTGCGCTCGCGCTCCGCCGACCTCGCCGCGCTGCCGTTCGTGCGCGCCTACCACCTCGTGCCGCGCGCGGCCTCGAAGGCGGGCGCGGTCGCGCGCCACATGCAGATCCGCGGCTACACGCCGGCCGAGTGCATCGCGGTCGGCGACTCGCGCGAGGACCTCGGCGCCGCCGCCGCGGTCGGCGCGTTCTGGTTCGTCGCGAACGCGCTGCAGAAGGACCCGACGCTGCACGACGCGATCGCCGGCCGCCGGAACGTCCGCATCGCCGAGGCCTCGTACGGCGCCGGCGTCTACGAGGCCGTCGTCACGACGCTCGCCGAGCGGACCTAGGCGGCGACCAGCTCGCGCGCCGGCGTGTGGGACGGCTCGGGCGTGGCCGCGACCGGCTCCGGCGCCGGCCCGCCGTCGCCCGGCAGCGCGAGCTTGACGATCTTCTTCACGACGCTGCCGAACTGCCTGTGCAGCGGCCCGCTGTTGTACGGCAGCCCGTAGCGCTCGCAGATCTCGCGCACTTCGACGGCCAGCTCCGCGTAGCGGTGGGCCGGCAGGTCGGGGAACAGGTGGTGCTCGATCTGGTGGCTGAGGTTGCCGCTCATGATGTGGAACAGCGGGCCGCCGGTGAGGTTCGCCGAGCCGAGCAGCTGGCGGAAGTACCACTGCCCGCGCGTCTCGCCCGCGGTCTCCTCGAGCGTGAACTCGTGCGTCCCCTCGGGGAAGTGGCCGCAGAAGATGATCATGAACGCCCACACGTTGCGGACGGCGTTCGCGGTCAGGTTGCCGGCAAGCGTGAACGGCGCGCCCGGTCCGGCGAGCAGCGGGAACAGCGCGTAGTCCTTCAGCGCCTGGCGGCGGCCCTTCTTCCAGATCGCCTTCAGCATCTCGCCTTTGTCCTTCCACGACGACTTGCCGGCGGCGACGCGGTCGACCTCCAGGTCGTGCAGCGCGACGCCCCACTGGAAGAACAGCGCCAGCAGCACCGCGTACACAGGGTTGCCCAGGTAGTACGGGTGCCAGCGCTGGTCCTCGGACATCCGCAGCACGCCGTAGCCGATGTCGCGGTCCTTGCCGAGGATGTTCGTATGCGTGTGATGCATGTAGTTGTGGGAGTGGCGCCACTGCTCCGACGGACAGGCGCTGTCCCACTCGAACGCGTGGCCGTTGATGGCCTCGTCGTTCATCCAGTCGTACTGGCCGTGCATCACGTTGTGGCCGATCTCCATGTTGTCGAGGATCTTGGAGAGCGACAGGGCGACGGTGCCTGCGAGCCAGGCGGGCGGCAGGAAGCCGATCTCCAACAGCCCGCGGCCGCCGATCTCCAGCCCGCGCTGCGCCTTGATGATGCGGCGGATGTAGGCGGCGTCGTGCTCGCCGAGGTCGGCGATCACGCGCTCGCGGATCGCGTCGAGCTCGCGCCCGAACGCGTCGAGCTGCTCCGGGGTCAGCTGCGGCGGTGAGGTCGTGCTCATGGGCGTCGCTCCTGGCTGGAGAAGGTCAGATGTCGAGCGTCACGTCGCCGACGGGCGCGGTGACGCAGATCTGGATCAGCTCGTCGGGCGCGGTCGAGATCTCGCCGGTGCGGAGGTCGCGCACCGCCCCCTCGAGCTTGCGGCAGGTGCAGGTGTGGCAGATGCCCATGCGGCAGCCGGACGTCGGCGTGAGGCCGGCGGCCTCGGCCTGGTCGAGCAACGGCGCGGCGGTGCCCGCGGCCTCGGCGCCGCTGCGCGCGAAGCGCAGGCTGCCGGCGACGTGGCCGTCGGCGTCGGCGCGGGCCGTCGCGGGCGCCCTGAACTGCTCGACGTGGAGCCGCTGCTCCAGGCCGTCGTCCGCCCACGTCGCGCGCACCGTGTCGAGCAGGCTCGTCGAGCCGCAGGCGAACGTCAGCGCCTCCGCCGGGTCGACGCCCGCGGCGCGCAGGTGCGCGCGCTCGAAACGCCCCACGAGCTCGCCTGCGCCGGGCTGGCGCGAGTAGCCGTGCAGCAACCGCACGTTCGCGTGGCCGGCGGCCAGCTCGGCGAGCTCGCGACGGTAGGCGACGTCGTGTTCGTCGCGCGCGTAGTGCAGGAAGGCGATGCGGCCGCGGTAGCCCTCGTCACAGAGCGTGCGCAGCATCGACATGACGGGCGTGATGCCGCTCCCGCCGCTGATCAGCAGCAGCTGTTGGGGCCGCGCGTCGGGCAGCGCGAAGTCGCCCTCGGCCCGCGAGAGCGAGACGACGGTGCCGGGCCTCGCGCTCGCGCGCAGGTACGGCGAGACGACGCCGTCAGGCTGCGCGTGCGCGGTCAGCTCGATCAGGTCGCGGACGTGTGCGGAGGATGCGGGGGAGTAGCAGCGCGTCTGGCGCACCCCGTCGACCTCGACCCCGAGGCGGACGAACTGGCCGGCGCGGAAGCCCTGCCAGTTCTCGTTCGGACGCAGTGCGAGCGTGACGCTGCGGGCGGTGGCGCGCCGGACGGCGACGACCTCGGCGCGCACGTCGCGCAGCGAGAAGGCGGGGCGCACGAGCTCGACATAGCGGTCGACGCCGTGCGGGGTGGTGAGCGCGTCGGCGAGCTTGGAGCCGAGCACGCGACGAGTGAGGCGCTGTGGAGTTTGAGTGAACACTTGTGCACAAGATAGAGAACGACCTGTTTCTTGTCCAGGTAGGATCTGTGACATGGAGCACACCGACTCGGTGAACATCCAGACACCGCTCACGCGACGCGAGCAAAAGGAGCGCACGCGCATCGCCCTGCTCGATGCGGCGCTGCGGCTGCTCGAGCACAAGAGCTTCGGCAGCCTCGGGCTGCGCGAGGTGACGCGCGAGGCGGGCGTCGTCCCGACCGCCTTCTATCGCCACTTCGACTCGATGGAGGAGCTCGGGCTGGCGCTGATCGACGACTCCTTCCGCACGCTGCGCCGCATGATCCGCGACGCCCGCTCGCAGGACCTCGCCTTCGAGCACGTGATCCGCGACTCCGTCGAGATTCTCGTGCGCCACGTGCATGCGCACCGCCTGCACTTCCGCTTCGTCGCGCGCGAGCGCTCCAGCGGCATGCCGGTCCTGCGCCAGGCGATCCGCGCCGAGATCCGCCTCTTCAGCAGCGAGCTGGCGACCGACCTCGCGCGCTTCCCCTTCCTCGACCGCTGGAGCACGGAGGACCTCGGCGTGCTCGCGACGCTGATCGTCAACACGATGGTCTCGACCGCGGAGGAGATCGTCGAGGCGCCGAGCGGCGATCCAGAGGCCGAGCGGGAGGTCGTCCGCCGCGCCGAGAAGCAGCTGCTGCTGATCGCGCTCGGCGTCCCGGCGTGGCGCAGCGCGGACGCGCCGGCCTAGCGCTCGCCGTCGTCGCGCGGAGCTGCGCCGAGCCGGCCGCGGATCCGCTCCCACGCGCCGCGCCAGCCGCTGTCCGCGCGCGCCTGCCGCCGTTGGCGCCATCGCGCCGGCGGAGGGACCGTCGTGCGCACCAGCGCGACCCACTCGTCGAGCGGCAGCTCGCCGGCGATCAGCCGCCGCAGCGCGTCGTTGACGGGCGCCTCGATCCCCGCTCTCGCGAGCGCGCGCGCGAGCAGCGGCACCGACTCGAGCGACTCGACCGCCTGGCCGATCTGCGCCGGGATCTCCGTCGCCGAGACGCCTTGCGCCAGCAGCTCGCCGGCGCGCCGGTTGCGGCTCTGCGGCGCGAGCGCGGTCGCGACGAGGTCGCCGGTCCCGGCGAGTCCGATCATCGACTCCGGCCGTGCGCCGAGCCGCTCGGCGTAGCGCCACACCTCGGCGAAGATGTGCCCGGCCGCGGCGCCGGCCGCGTTCAGGCCCTGCGCCTCCGTCGCGCCGGCGGCGAGCGCGGCGGCGTTCTTGGCGGCGCCCGCCAGCTCCACGCCGACCGGGTCGTTCGACTGCTCGCACACGACGCCCGCGCGGATGAACATCGCCGCGAGCTGCCCGGCGAGCGCCTCGTCGCTCGAGGCGGCCACGAGCCCGGCGCCGTCGCGCACCATCTCCTGCGCGTGCGCGGGTCCGCCGACGCACGCGACGCGCTCCGCGCCGAAGCGCGCGCGCAGCAGCGCCGTCGGCGGCGTCCCGTCCGGCGGCACGAGCCCCTTCGCGAGCGACACGAGCGCGGCGCGGCGCGTGAGGCCGGCCTGCTCGAGGCCGGCGATCACGTCGCCGAGGCCGAGCGAGGGGACGGCGAGGAAGACGAGCTCCGCGCGCGCGAGCCCGTGCGCGGCCGGTTCGATCCGCAGCTCGCGCGGCAGCTCGACGCCGGGCAGGTACTCGGCGTTCTCGCGCGCCTCGATCAGCGCGTCGCTCTGCCCGCGCGTGCGCGTCTGCAGCGTCGTGCGCATCCCGCCGCGCGCGAGCAGCACGGCGACCGCGGTCCCGAACGAGCCGGCGCCGACGACGACCGCGCGGCGCAGCTGCGGGGGAAGCGGGAGGGGACGGCGGGGGAGCGGGGGCATGAGCGGGCGGCGAGCGTATCGCCCGGCCCGCGACCGCGGGCGGCTCGCGCCGGGAGGCGCCGGCGGCGCGCCGGCTCGCGTGCGGTCAGACGAGCGTCGCGAGCCGTCGGCCCGCCGCTTCCAGCGCGTCCTCGTCGCCCGCCTCCAACACCGTCTGCAGGTCGAGGATGCGAGCGCCGAACGCGTCGAGCGTGCGCGCGCCGACGGCGGCGAAGCACGGCACCCCCGCTTGCCGCGCGCGCGTCGCGATCTCGCCCGGCGCCTTGCCGGCGAGCGTGCCGAGATCGAGCCGGCCCTCGCCGACGATCACCGCGCGCGCGGCGCGCATGCGCGCGTCGAAGTCGAGCTGCTCCAGGACGAACGTCGCACCGCCCTCCAGCCGCGCGTCGCACGCCGCCCACAGCGCGCCGGCGAGGCCGCCGCCGGCGCCGCCGAACGCGACGCCGCGCGGGTCGCGCGGCAGCCGTCTCGCGAGCGCGTCCAGCCGAGCGCCGAGCGCGTCCGCTTCGGCGCGCGCCAGCTCGCCGGCGCCGGCGCGCGCCTCCGCGACCCGCTCCACCGTCGTGCGCACGTCGCACAGCAGCACGAGCCGCGCGCGCAGGCCGCCGCCGGCCGCGACCGCCTCGACCGCCCCGGCGCCGCCGTCGCGCG
>DASVFS010000156.1:0-12849 GCA_036379915.1 Conexibacter sp.
GGCACGCGGCGTCGCCGCCGCTCGCCGAGCTCCGCGACGATCCGGCCGACGAGCGCGCGCGGGATCGCCGCCTCGCCGGCCAGCACGCCGGCCAGCGCGTGCGGCAGCCGCTCGGGGTCGACGTCCTTCAGCAGGTAGCCGACCGCGCCGGCCTGGATCGCGGCGAACAGGTCCTCCTCCGCGGGCGAGACGGTCAGCATCGCGATCGCCGTCCCGGGCAGGCGCGCGGCGATCTCGGCGGCCGCCTCGATCCCGTCGCCGCCGGGCATGTGCACGTCGAGCAGACACGCGTCCGGACGCTCGCGCAGCGCCGCCTGCACCGCCTCCGGGCCGCTCGGCGCCTCGGCGCAGACGACGAAGCCGCCGTGCTCGAGCGCCGCCCGCACGCCCGCGCGCGCGGCGGCGTGGTCGTCGGCGATCAGCACCGTGCGGCCTGAACCGATCCCGCCCACCCCGTCGCTCACGGCAGCGTCACCTCGACCTCCGTCCCGTCGCCCGGCGCGGAGCGGATCTGCGCCCGTCCGCCGAACGCGGCGGCGCGCTCGCGGATCGACGTCAGCCCGAACGCGCCGGCCGGCTGCCGCGCCGGGTCGGGGTCGAAGCCGCCGCCGTCGTCGCGCACGCGCAGGCGCCGCGGCGGGCCGGCCTGCAACTCGATCGTCGCGCAGCGCGCGCGGCCGTGGCGGGCGGCGTTGGCGAGCGCCTCGCCGACGATCCGCGCGAGCGCGGCGCGCACGTCCGGCGCGACGTCGACGTCCGCGTCGGCCTCGATGTGCACGTCGAGGCCGAGCCGGCGCCCCAGCTCGCCGCCGATGCGCGCGAGCGTCGCCGGCAGCGGCTCGTCGAGCGGGGCGCGCAGCGTCGAGATCGCCGAGCGCGACTCGGCGAGCGCGCGCTCGGCGGCGCCGAGCAGGCGGTCGGCCTCCGGGCCCGGCCGCTCCGCTTGCAGCCGGCGCGCCTGCGCGAGCAGGTGCAGCACCTCCTGCGCGACGCCGTCGTGCAGCTCGCGCGCGACGCGCGCCCGCTCCTCGAGCGCGGCGACGCGCGCGCGGGCCGTCTGCGAGTCGCGGATCTCCAGCGCCGCGCCGGTCGCCAGCACGAGGTAGGCGGCGAGCGCGAGCACGTCGCCCGCGTAGAACCAGTTGACGTACAGCGACGGGACGAGCAGGTAGTTGAGCCACGCGAACGCGAGCAGCGCGACCCCCCACGAGAGCGGGATCGAGAGGCGGTCGGGGCGGCGGCGCGCCTGGCCTGCGAAGCCGACGGCGGCAGCCGCCACCAGCGCCAGGCAGGCGCCCTTCAGGGCGGTCGACGCGACGCTGCCGGCGAACGGGCCGTAGGCCGGCGCCGTGTCCGCGCCGATCGCCGGCGGCAGCTGCGGGTCGAGCGCCGCGAGCGTCAGCGCCAGCAGTCCGAGCGCCGCGACGCCGGCGAGCGCCAGCGTCCGCGCCGCACGGCGCGGGCGGGCGATCGTGCGGCCGCCGGCGAACGCGGCGCCGGCGAGCAGCGCCGCCGCGACGACGCGGCCCGAGACGGGCGTCCATGCCAGCGCGCCGTCGGGGCTGCGGCCGGTGACGCCCTGGATCGCGCTCGTCAGCAGGTTCGCGACGCCAAGCAGCCCGAACGAGCCCGCCAGCAGCAGGTCGGCGGCGCGCGGCGAGCGCGCGTAGCGGCCGGCCGCCAGCAACGCGACCAGCAGCGCGACCAGCGCCGACGCGGTCGCGATCTGCACGTGCAGCGCCGAGCGCTGGGAGCCGTAGCGGAGGTCGGCGTCGAGCGCGACGAGCGCGGTCGTCGCCGCGCCGACGACGACCGCCAGCAACAGCCCTTCGCGCCAGCGGCGGCCGAACGGGGCGGGCGACGGGGAGCGCGGCGCGTCCCCCACGGCGGGGCCGCGGAAGACGAGCGTGCGCACGGAGGCGCCCGCGGCAGTCGGTGTCCCGGACGCTGGCATGGCTCTCAGCCTTCTCTTCGGCGATTTCGGTCAATCGCTCGACCCCTGCACAGGGGTGCGCTGACGTCAGACCGATTGCCGGACGGGTCAGCGGGTACGTCTGTGCGCGAACCCGGAGGAAGGAGGACCCGTGTCGACCGGAGCGATCATCGCCATCGTCGCCGGAGTCGTGCTCCTGCTGATCGTGCTCGCGGCGCTGATGCCGCGGATGCGCGAGCGGCGGCGCCACCAGCAGCTCGAGACGCGCCGCGACGAGCTGGCGAGCCGACACCGCGAGGAGGCGGCCCAACAGCAGGCGCACGCCCGCGCCGCCGAGAGCGAGGCGAAGCGTGCACAGGCGGAGGCCGAACTGCACGAGGCGCGTGCGGACCTGCACGACCAGGGACTCGCCGACGACGAGATCCGCGAAGGCCGCGACCGTCCCGAGGCGCGGCGCACGTAACCGATCACGGGGCCCGCTCCGCCGGCCACCTGGCCGGCTGCGGCGCCCCTAGAGGATCTCGAGCACGCGCTCGATCGGCCGCGCGAGGACCGCTCGCTCGCCGTTGACGACGATCGGCCGCTGCAGCAGCTCCGGCCGTTGCGCCATCGCGGCGACGATCGCGTCCTCGTCGCCGGCCGCCGCCAGCTCCGCGGCGCCCTCCTCGCGCATCCGCAGCGCCGCGCTCGCGGGGATGTCCGCCTTGCGCAGCAGCTCGCGGATCTGCGGCTCGGTCAGTCCCTCGACGTGGTACTGGACCGTGTCGAAGTCGACGCCGCGCGCGGTCAGCAGCTCGTGCAGGTTGCGGCACGTCGTGCACGTGCGCTTCTCGTAGACCGTGATCGCCATCGCGCCGGACCCTAGCGCGGCGTGAGAGGATCGCGCGATGCGACCGCTTACGCTCGTCCTCGCCGTCCTCGCCGCCGCCGTCCTCCCCGGCGCGGCCGGCGCCGCGCCCGCCGTGAACGGCGTGTTCAACCTGCCGGCGAGACCGAAGCAGCTGGCGCTGGGCCCGGACGGCAACGTCTGGATCACGCTGGAGGGCACGAGCGGCAACATCGCGCGCGTGAGACCCGACGGAACCGTCGACAGCTTCACGAGCGCCGCGATCGTCAGCCCGATCGGGATCGTCGCCGGGCCGGACGGGCAGCTGTGGGTGACCGAGTCGGGCGCAGTGGCGCACTTCTCGCCGAGCGATCCGAGCGCGGCGAGAAGAGTCGACGTCGCAGGCCTGGCGGCGAACCGCATCGTCGTCGGATCCGACGGGAACCTGTGGACCGGCTCCGGCGACGCGGTCGTGCGGATCAGAGCCGACGAGACGTTCACGTCGTTCAGACCGACCGGCCTCACCGGCGCGAAGGGGATCGCGGCCGGCGGCGACGGCAACCTCTACGTCGCCGACTTCCTCGGCAGACAGGTCGTCGGCGTCTCGACCGCCGGCGTCGCGACGGACGTCTACCCCCTCGCCGAGAACCCGCAGGAGGTGGCGGCCGGAGCGGCCGAGCAGATCGCCGTCACGATGCCGAGCAACCTGATCGGCCGCTTCACGCCGCCGTCGAGAACGGTCCAGAACGCAAACGTGCCGCTGACCGACCCGACCGGCATCGCGTTCGCGCCCGACGGCGCCTACTGGGCCGCGAACTTCCCGAGAGACACGCTCACGCGCATGAAGCCCGACGGCGCCGTCACGACGCTCACCGGCTTCCCGAGCAGCTCGGGCCCCCGCCATCTGACCGTCGGCAAAGGCGGCACGCTGTGGGTCGGGCTGGAGACGAGCAGCCAGGTCGCGCGCGTGACGGGCGTCGTGGCGCCGACGCCTCCGCCACCGGGCGGCGTCACGCAGCCCAGGCTCACGCGGGTTTCGACGCCGGCGGCGCTGCGCGTCGGCAGAAGCGGCACCTTGCGCCTGACGCTGTCCGAGGACGCGACGGTGAGGATCCGCTTCGAGCGAAAGCTGCCCGGTCGACGCACCGCCGGAGGCCGCTGCGTCAGGCCGCGCCGCGCGCCGCACGGCAGACGCTGCAAGCGCTTCAAGCGGATCGGCGCGCAGACGCGCGCGGGCGTGAGAGGGCCGAACAGACTCGCGATCGGCGGCCGGATCGGCAGACGCACGATCCCGGCCGGCCGCTATCGGCTCACGATCACGGCCGGAGACGCCGCCGGCAACGTGTCCAGGCCGGTCAGACGGACGCTGACGGTGACGTCGCGGCGGAGCGCGGCGCGGCGCCCTTGATCAGGTCGGCCGCGCGCTCGGCGATCGCGATCGTCGGCGCGTTCGTGTTGCCGCGCGGGACGACCGGCATCACCGAGGCGTCGACGACGCGCAGCCCGTCGAGTCCGTTCACCTGCAGCTGCTCGTCGACGACGGACCCCATCGCGCACGTGCCGACCGGGTGGTAGATCGCGAACGTCGTGCGGCGCGCGTGCGCGCGCAGCGCCTCGTCCGAGTCGTCCGCCGGCACGACCATCCCGCTCGCGCAGTAGCGCGCGACCGCCGGCTGCGCGGCGATCTCCAGCGTCAGCCGCAGCGCGGCGACCATCCGCTCGAGATCGCGCTCGCGCTCGTAGAAGGCGTTGCGCACGATCGGCCGCGCCGTCGGGTCGTTCGACGCGAGCCGCACGCTCCCCCGCGCCTCCGGCGTCAGCAGGCACGGCGTCACGAGCATGCCGTGCCCCTCGGGGTCGGCCGTCCCCTCGTCGAGGATCTGCACCGGGATCGCGTGGAACTGCACGTCGGGCGCGGGCGCGTGCGGCTCGACGCGCACGAACGCCCCGCTCTCGGCGAGGTTCGAGGCGAGCGGACCGGTCTGCGTCGCCATGAACCGCTCCAGCGCCGCCGGCTCGCGCGCGAGCAGCAGGCTCTCCGGCTCCTCCGTCCCCCACACCGCGTACGTGGCGGCGTGGTCGCTGAGGTTCTCCCCCACCGCCGGCTGGTCGAGCACGACCTCCAGCTCGCGCAGCAGCAGGTGCTCGGCCGGCCCGACGCCGGACAGCATCAGCAGCTGCGGCGAGTTGTAGGCGCCGGCGCACAGGATCACCTCGCGCTGCGCGCGCAGCTCCTGCACATGGCCGAGCTGCGAGGCCTCGACGCCGACCGCGCGCGTGCCCTCGAACAGCACTCTGTGCACGAGCATGTGCGTCAGCACGTGCAGGTTGGGGCGCGAGGCGGCCGGATGCAGGTAGGCGGCCGCGGCGCTCGCGCGCAGACCGCCGCGCTGCGTCACCTGGTACATGCCGGCGCCGTCCTGCTGCGCGCCGTTGAAGTCGTCGTTGCGCGGGATCCCCACCTGCACGGCGGCCTCCGCCCACGCCTGCGACATGCGGTTGCCGGAGCGCTGCTCGGAGACCGGCAGCGGCCCGCCGGCGCCGTGCCATGCGGAGGCGCCGCGCTCGTTGTCCTCCGCCTCGAGGAAGTAGGGGAGCAGATCCGCCCACGACCAGCCGGGGATCCCCCAGGCGTCGTAGTCGAGCGGGTTCCCGCGGATGTAGACCATCGCGTTCGTCGACGACGAGCCGCCGAGCACGCGCCCGCGCGGCAGCGGGATGCGCCGCCCGTCGCAGTGCGGCTCGGGCGCGCTGAAGTAGCCCCAGTCGAGCTCGGTGCCGGCCAGTTTCAGGTAGCCCAGCGGCACGTGGACGTTCTGATTGACGTCTGGCGGGCCCGCCTCCAGCAGCAGCACGCTGACGTCCGGATCCTCCGTCAGCCGCGCCGCGAGCACGCAGCCGGCCGACCCTGCCCCGACGATCACGTAGTCGTACATGGACCGACTAGACAGGAGCCCGTGCCCCCGGTCAACCGGGAACCGGCGCGGGCGCGGGTCGCGGGCCGTCCGCCGCGTCGGCTAGGACTCGCGGCATGGACCACCCCGTCAAGCTGCGCCTGAGCGACGACCTGGAGCGCACGCGCGTCACCGTCTTGTTCCGGCTGGTGCTCGCGATCCCGCTGGTCGTGTGGCTCTACCTGTGGGGGATCGTGGCCGTCGCGGTGACGATCCTCAACTGGTTCGCGACGCTCGCGACCGGCACGCCCTGGCGCGCCGCCCACGACTTCGCGAGCCGCTTCGTGCGCTTCGCGGTCCACGTCTACGCGTACGTCGGCCTGCTCGCCGATCCGTACCCCGGCTTCGGCGGCAATCCCGGCTACGCGGTCGACGTCGAGCTGCCGGAGCCGGCGCCCCAGAACCGCTGGACGGTGCTGTTCCGCGTGCCGCTCGCGCTGCCGGCGATGCTGCTCGGCGGTGCGCTGGCGACCGGCTTCTGGTACCGCGTCGACGACCAGTTCACCCAGATCGGCGGACTGCTCACGGTCGTCGCGTTCCTGAGCTGGTTCGCGATCCTCGCGCGCAGCCGCATGCCGCGCGGCCTGCGTGACGCGGGCGCATACGGACTGCTGTACGGCGCCCAGACGTGGGCGTACCTGCTGCTGCTGACCGACCGCTATCCCAACAGCGACCCGCAGGCGGCGCTGCCCGAGCTGCCGGCCGACGAGCACCCGATCCGCCTCGACGTCGAGGACGACCGCCGTCGCGGCCGCGCCACGACGTTCTTCCGGCTGCTGCTCGCGATCCCGCACTTCGCATGGCTCGTGATCTGGGGACTCGCGGCGTACGCCGGCGTGATCGTGAGCTGGCTCATTCAGGTCGTCGCCGGCCGGCCGAGCCCGGGCCTGCATCGCTTCATCTCGACATACCTGCGGTATGCGACGCACGTCTACGCGTACACGTACCTCATCGCGGACCCGTATCCGGAGTTCGACGGGCGCGCGGGCGCATATCCGGTCGAGCTGACGCTCCCCGAGCCGGCGCGACAGGACCGCCTGACGGTCGCGTTCCGGCTCGTCCTCGCGGTGCCCGCGTTCGCGCTCGCGAGCACGTACGCCGGCGTCGCCATCGTCGCCGCCTTCCTCGGCTGGTTCGCCGTGCTGGCGACCGGCCGCATGCCGCTCGGGCTGCGCAACGCGCTCGCGCTGTGGCTGCGCTACAACCAGCAGGCAGCGGGCTATCTGCTGCTCCTGACGGAGCGCTACCCGCACAGCGGGCCGACCGCGGAGGGTCCCCCCGCCGCCCCGACGCCGCCGGTGTGGCTGACGCCGGATCCGTTCGCTATGTCGTAGCGGCGCGGTCGGCGGTCGGGACCGCGATCTCGCGCTTGAGGATCTTCCCCGTGGGGCCCTTCGGCAGCTCGCCGACGAACCACACGTGGCGCGGGTACTTGTAGGCCGCGACGCGCTCCTTCACGAACGCCTGCAGCTCCTCGGCGCTCGCCTCCGCGCCTGCCTTCAGTGCCACCGCCGCGCCGACCTCCTCGCCCAGCTCCGCGTGTGGGACCGCCACGACGGCGGCCTCCCCGACGGCAGGGTGCTCGTAGAGCACCTCCTCGATCTCGCGCGGATAGACGTTGTAGCCGCCGCGGATGATCAGGTCCTTCTTGCGGTCGACGATGAAGAAGTAGCCGTCCGCATCGACCTTCGCCATGTCGCCGGTGTGGAACCAACCGCCTCTCATCGCCTCGGCGGTCGCATCCGGGCGCTGCCAGTAGCCCTTCATCACGTTCGGGCCCTGGATCACGATCTCCCCCACCTCGCCGACCGGCAGCTCCGCGTCCTGCTCGTCCACGACTCTCATCCGCACGTCGCGGATCGGCGTGCCGATCGAGCCCGGCTTGCGCTCGCGGTCCGGGTGGTTGAAGGAGGCGACCGGCGAGGTCTCGCTCAGCCCGTAGCCCTCCAGGATCTTCGCCCCGAACTGCTCGTCGAACGCGCGGAGCACCTCGACCGGCAGCGACGCGCCGCCGGAGATGCAGACGCGCAGCGAGGAGGTGTCCGGCCGCTCGCCCGCCGGCACCGCCAGCATCGCGTTGTACATCGTCGGCACGCCGAGGAAGACCGTCACGCCGTCGCGCTCCATCATCTGCAATGCCTTGACGGGGTCGAAGCGCGCGAGCAGGCTCAAGCACGCGCCCGCCATCAGGCCGGCGTTCATCGCGGCCGTCTGGCCGAAGCTGTGGAACAGCGGCAGCGCCCCGAGGATCACGTCGTCCGCGCTCAGCTGGATCAGCGTCTCGAGCTTCGTCTGCGCGTTCACGTACAGGTTCGCGTGCGTCAGCTCGGCGCCCTTCGGCTTGCCGGTCGTGCCGGACGTGTAGAGGATCACGGCCGTGTCGTCGTCGGCCACGTCGGCCAGCCCGGGCCGCGGCTCGGCGGCGCCGACGAGCTGCGCGAAGCCGGTCGGGTCGACCTCGATCAGCTCGGCGCCCGCCGCCGCGGCGCCGGGTCGTGCCTCGGCCCCGAAGTCGGCCCACGCGAACAGCAGCTTCGCGCCCGAGTCCTCGAGGTAGTAGGCGACCTCGCGCTCCTTCAGCAGCACGTTCATCGGCACGACGACGCCGCCGGCGCGCAGGATCCCGTAGTAGACGATCGGGAAGTGCGGCACGTTCGGCAGCATCACGCCGACGCGGTCGCCCGGCTGGAAGCCGTGCCGGGCGAGCAGGCCCGCCAGGTGGGCGCTCGCCCCGTCGAGCTGGGCGTACGTCAGCTCGGCGTCGTCGAGCTTGATCGCCGTGCGCTCGGGTTCGCGCGCGGCCGAGTCGGTCAGCAGGCTCGCGAGGTTCCGGCCCATGGCGATCGCTCCTCCGTCGGTCGTCGGTTCGTCAGCCCACGTCCGCGACGAGCGTGCGCGCCGGGGCCTCGCCCCACAGCTGCTCCAGCCGGTAGAACGCGCGCGTCTCGGGCGTGAAGACGTGGACGACCACGTCGAGATAATCCATCAGAACCCAGTGCGCCTGCGGCAGTCCCTCCACGCGGCGCGGGAGCAGGCCGTGCTCCTTCTTCATCCCCTCGTGGATCCCGTCGTGGATCGCCTTCACCTGACGGTCCGTGTTGCCGGAGCAGATCACGAAGTAGTCGGCGTAGCCGAGCACGCCGCGCAGGTCGAGCTCGACGACCTCGAGCGCCTTCTTGTCGGCGGCGAAGCCGGCGATCGCCTCGGCCAGCGCCACGCCTTCGAGCGGCTCGCTCATGCGCGGTACCAGCCGTTCGTCTCGATCGCGCGCGCGACCGCGCCGGGGACGAGGTAGCGGATCGGGCGCCCCGTCGCGACGCGCTCGCGCACCATCGACGAGGACACGTCGATGCGCGGCATGTCGAAGAAGCGCACCCGCTCGGGCGTCGCCCCGCGCAGCGCGCGCAGCTCGCCGCGGATGTCCTCGCGCGCGGATCCGGCGCGCTCGGCCACCGCCAGCGTCGCCAATGCGAGCACGGCGTCGGGCTCCCGCCACGTCGGCAGGCTGCGGGCCATGTCACCCCCCACGATGAAGGTCAGGTCGTCCTGCGGATGCTGGTCGTGCAACGCCCTCAGGGTATCGACCGTGTAGGACCGGCCGCGCTCGCGCTCGAGCTCCAGCCGCGAGACGTCGAGGCGCTCGTCGCCGTCGACCGCCAGCCGGCACAGCTCGTGGCGCGCCTCGGCGCCCGGGTCGGCGGCGACCAGCTTGTGCGGCGGCCGGCGCGCCGGCATCAGCACGACGCGGTCGAGCCCGAACTGGTCGAACGCCTCCTGGGCGCAGACGAGATGGCCGATGTGCGGAGGGTTGAAGGTGCCGCCGAGGATGCCGAGCTTCAAGTGCGCACCTGGCCGGTGCCCTCGATCAGGTACTTGAACGTGCACAGCTCGCGCAGGCCGATCGGGCCGCGCGCGTGCAGCTTCTGCGTCGAGTTGCCGATCTCGGCGCCCATCCCGAACTCGCCCCCGTCGGTGAAGCGCGTCGAGGCGTTCACGTAGACGCAGGCGGCGTCGACGCCGAGCTGGAAGGCGCGCGCGGCGCCGAGGTCCTCGGTCACGATCGCCTCGGAGTGGCCGCTTCCATACCGGTTGACATGCGCGATCGCCTCCTCGGCGGAGTCGACCACGCGCACCGCGAGGATCAGGTCGAGGAACTCGGTCGCCCAGTCCTGCTCGCTCGCGGCCACGACCGGGATCTCGCCCTCGTGGTCGCGCGCGCAGGCGGCGGCGCGCTCGTCGCAGCGCAGCTCGACGCCGACGGTGTGCAGCGTGCGCAGCGCGCGCGGCAGGAACTCGGCCGCGGCGTCGACGTGCACGAGCAGCGTCTCGGCCGCGTTGCAGACGCCGGGGCGGTGGACCTTCGCGTTGAGCGCGATCGCCTCGGCCGCGTCGAGGTCGGCGTCGGCGTCGACGTAGACGTGGCAGTTGCCGGAGGCGGCGTAGATCACGGGGACCGTCGCGACCGCCTTGAGCGCGTTCTTGAGGCCCTCGCCGCCGCGCGGGAAGATCAGGTCGACGACGCCGTCCTGCGTCGCCAGCTCGGCCAGCTCCTCGCGCGTGCCGCCGGCGAGCAGGTTGATCGCGCCGTACGGGACGCCGGCTGCGGTGGCCGCCTCGGAGGCGATGTTCGCGAGCACGGCGTTCGAGTGCATGGCGGTGCTCGACCCGCGCAGCACGATCGCGTTGCCGGACTTCAGGCACAGCGCGGCGGCGTCGATCGTCACGTTCGGGCGCGCCTCGTAGACGACCGCGACGACGCCGAACGGGACGCGCACGCGGCGCACGTCGACGCCGTTCGGGAGCAGGTGCCCGTCGATCGTCTCGCCGACCGGGTCGGGCAGCGCGGCGATCGCGCGCGCGCCTTCGGCGATCGCGGCGATGCGGCCGGGGTCGAGCGCGAGCCGGTCGAGCAGCGCCGAGCCGATCTCGTTCGCGCGGCCGTTCTCGAGGTCGCGCGCGTTCGCCTCGAGGATCTCGGGCGTGCGCGCGACGAGCGCGTCGGCGATCGCGTGCAGCGCGGCGTCCTTCACACGCGTGTCGAGCGCGGCCAGCGGCGCGGTGGCGGCCTTCGCGGCGCGGCAGACGTCGGCGACGGCGGACGTGGTGTCCTCGGTCACGGCCATGCGGAGAAGGGTACCGACGCCCGCCGCACGCGCCGGGCGAGGCTCACTCGCAGGCGTAGCCGTCGCCGTCGCTGTCGAGCCCGTACGGATCGCTCCCGACGACCTGGACCGGCCCGGTGTACTCGGGACCGTCGCCGGAGCCGCCCGCGCAGTCGTAGTCGCTGGCGTTCGGGTCGAGGCAGGCGCCGCTGTAGTTCGGGTCGCACTCGGGCGCCGCCTGCGCCTGCGCCCGCGCCGCCTCGCGCGCCGCGCGACGCGCCGCCCGGCGCTGGGCGCGCAAATGCGCCGCCCGCCGTGCCCGCGCGCGCTCGCGCCGCGCCTCGATGCGCTCCCGGCGTGCCTCGAGCAGCGCTCGGCGGCGCGCCTCGACGCGGCGAGCGAGCGCACGCGATCGCTGTTGGAGCTCACGCGACTGCGTCTGCATCCGCTCGACCTGCCGCTGCAGGGTGGCGCCGGATCGTCGGCCGTGTCGTCCGAGGCGCCGCATGCGAGCCCGCTCGCGCTCGTCAGTACGAGCGCGACAGTGACGACGACGTACGCTCGATGCCTCAACTCGACGCTCCTGATTCGGGAGCGCCAAGGCTAGCCGGGCGCGGCGCACGCGGCGCCGGCAGCCTCAGACCTTCTTGCCGGGGTTCATCAGGTTCTGCGGATCGATCGCCTGCTTGACCGCGCGGTGCAGCCGCAGCGTCGCGTCGTTCCACTGGCGTCCGAGATGGCCGCTCTTGACGAGCCCGAGCCCGTGCTCGCCGGAGATCGTGCCGCCCATCGCGGCGGCGGTGGCGAACAGCTCGGCGGCGGCCTCGGTGGCGCGCGCGACCTGCTGCGCGTCGCGCGCATCGAGCAGGAACGTCGCGTGGACGTTGCCGTCGCCCGCGTGGCCCCAGCTGCACGCCTCCAGTCCGTGGCGCGCGCCGATCTCGAGCGTCGCCGCGACCATCTCGCCGAGGCGCTCGAGCGGGACGGCGACGTCCTCGGACATCTTCCCGCCGCGCTGCGCCGTGACGGCGATCGCGACGCCGTCGCGCCAGCGCCACAGGGCAGCGACCTCGGCCGGCGCCGTGGGCGCGTGCAGCGCGAGCGCGTCCGGCTCCAGCGCCTCGCGCAGCGCCGCCGCGACGGCCGCCGTCTCGGCCGCCGAGCCGTCCGCCTCGGCGATCACCGCGAACGCCCCGGGCGCCACGTCGAACGGCGCCGCCGGCCCGGCGGCCGCGAGCGCGCCGGCGTCGAGGAACTCGAGCGCCGCGGCCTGGATCCCGCTGCCGAGCACCCGCTCGATCGCCGCGCAGCCGCTGCGCACGTCGGGGTAGCAGGCGATCAGCGGCAGCGCGGCCTCCGGCGCCGGGATCAGCCGCAGCCACGCGGCGGTGATCACGCCGAGCGTCCCCTCCGAGCCGACCAGCAACGACTTGAGGTCGTAGCCCGCGACGTCCTTGCGCAGCGGCCCGCCGACCTCGACCACCTCGCCCGGCGGCACGACGGCCTCCAGTCCGGTGACCCAGCGGCCGGTCACGCCGTACTTGAAGGCGTGCGGGCCGCCCGCGTTCGTGGCGATGTTGCCGCCGATCTGCGACTGCTCGGCGGCGCCCGGGTCGGGCGGGAACAGCAGCCCGCTCTCGCGCGCGAGCCGTCGCAGCTCGCTCGTGCGCAGGCCCGCCTCGACGTGGATCCGCCACAGCAGCGGGTCGAACGAGCGCACGCGCGTCATGCGGTCGAGCGCGAGCACAACGCCCCCGTGGACCGGCACCGCGCCGCCGGCGAAGCCGGAGCCACCGCCGCGCGGGACGATCGCGACGTCCTGCGCGCAGCACCACGCCACGACCGCGCGTACCTCCTCCGTGTCCGCCGGGAGGACGACGGCGTCGGGTCGGCCGCGCAGCCCCTGCGACTCGGTCGCGTCGCGCGCCCAGCGCCCGTCTCCGGCGTCGCCGAGCCCCGCCTCGCCGACGAGCGCGCGCAGGTCGTCCATCAGCGCGCGCGACACGGCGTCCGCCTCAGGCGAGCACGAAGTGG
>DASVFS010000157.1:0-7157 GCA_036379915.1 Conexibacter sp.
GGCTACCGGATCGCCTACGTCGCCGGCAGGACGCTGCGGATCGTCAACGGCGACGGGAGCGGCGACCGCCGCTACGCGCGCACGCGATCCGCCGGCGCGCCGGCCTGGCGCCCGGGCGCGGGTCACGTGCTCGCGTACGTCGACGCGCGCGCACGCGTGCACGTGGCCGACGTCGACGCCGGGCGCACGCTGTGGAGGAGCGGCCCGCTGCCGGGCGCGCACGGCCTCGCGTGGGCGCCGGACGGCTCCCGTCTGGTCGTGCTCGCCGCGCGCCGGGCGGTGGTGCTCGACGGCGACGGGGCGCGTCTGGCGACGCTCCCGCTGCCGGCCGGGACGCGCGCGGCCGCGGCGGCCTGGTCGCCCGGCGGCGAGGTCGCGCTCGTCCTGCGCGACCCCGTCGCCAATCGCAGCGAGCTGGTGTCGCTCGGACCCGCGGGCGGCCGCCGCCGCATCCTCTTCACCGCGCCGGGCACGCTCCGACCGCCCGCCTGGTCGCCGGACGGGCGCATGCTGCTGCTGGCGTGGACGGACGCGAACGAGTGGCTGTTCTTCGCGCCCGGGCGCCGCCACCGGCCGGTCGAGATCGTCGAGGACGTCGCCGCGCAGTTCGCGCCAGGCGGGTCGCGGCCGCGCTTCCCCTCGTCGGTCGAGTGGGCGCCGCGCTAGCCGACGCCGTTGAGCACGCGCGCCGCGCCGACGACGTCGCCCTGCTGCCAGAAGTCGACCGCGATCAGGCCGGGGAGGCCGCCGAGCGCGCTGCGGCACGCGCGCGCGTGCGCGAGGATCGCGTCGCGCCGGTTGACGATGCGCGCCGGGCCGATTCTCGGCGGGTCGCCGGCGACGAACTGGTTGATCAGCAGGAACGGGCTCGCCGACGTGCCGCGCCCGACGACGCAGCCCTGCAGAGACAGCAGCGCGCTCGCGCTCGGCAGGTCGTACGGCGTGTCGCGCACGTACGTGAACTGGTCGTGGTACCAGCCGACGCCGTGCGTGTCCTCCTCGCCGAAGACGAGCACGCGCGCGTCGCGGTCGACCATCTCGCCGAGCGTCGGCACCGGTCTCACGGGCCCCTTCCAGACGAAGTCGAGCAGGCCGCTGCGCTCGAACGCGTCGGCGACGCGCGCCGGCGGGACCTGGTCCTCGATCGAGATCACGAGCACGGCGCCGGGCTGAAGCACGAGCCAGTCGCGGATCTGTGCGAGCGCCTTCACCGCGTCGAGCGCGCCCAGCTCGCAGAAGCCATGGCAGAGGTAGACCTGCTCGTCGCCGCCGCCGCGGTAGCCGATCTGCTGGCGCAGGCGCAGGGCCGTCCGCGTCGCCGCCGGCCCGATCGCCTGCTCGATCTTCGCGCGGCTCTTGCCGCCCTCCTGCAAGACCGTGTAGACGCCCTGCGGCGTGCGCACGCCGAGGTGCATGTCGATCAGCAGGCCGCGGATCCCGCCGCGCAGCTGCGCCGGGATGCCGGAGTCCTGGTTGGCGAGCAGGAAGCCGTCCTGCGGCGACGAGAACGAGTTGTGCGTCGCGGGGATCGCGACCTCGTCGAGCCGCTTGCCGCACAGCGCCTGCGCGCCGTTGCAGCCGGCCTCGGGCGGCGCGTCGTTCGTGGCGGCGGAGACGCCGATCGCGCTGACCGCGATCGCGCCGACGACCGCGAGTGCGACGAGCGCCGCGAACGGGCGCAGGCCGAGGCGCGGCTCGACGGGCACGCCGGCCAGGGAGCCGGCCGCGCCTGCGGCGGCCGTCCCGGCGCGCCGCTGCGCGAGCGTCATCAGCTCGTCCAGCCCGAGCGCGGCGACGAACAGCCCGGCGGCGATCGTCGCGAGCCGCAGGGCATCGAGCGGCGCCGTCGCGATCGCGACGCCGAGCGCGATCAGCGCGAGCGCCCGCGCGACGCGCAGCGGCAGCCCGCGCGGCCGCGTCGCCGCCCGGCGCGCGAGCGCGAGCGCGCGACGCGCGAGCGTCGGCTCGGTCGCCTTCGAGGTCGCGGCCGCGACGAGCACGAGCCCGGCGACGGCGAGCGCGAAGCTCCACACCTCGAGGTCGCCGAGGAACGTCGACCAGACCGCGCGCAGCGCGTCGGCTTGCTCCTGCGTGGCGGCGAGCCCGCCGAGCAGCGCGCGGCCCGCCTCGATCGCGAGGATCAACAGCACGCCGACGACGGCCGTCGCCCACCCGAGCTGCGCGATCGTGCGGGTGCGCTGCGCGCGCGGCGTGAGCGCCGCCGCGAGCACGGCGCACAGGCCGGCGAGCGCGAGCGCGACGACACCGATCCCCTCGACGCGGTCGGCGAGCTGCGCGAGGTCGACGAACGCCTGCGCGAGCGTGCCGTCCTCGAGCGAGACGAGCGCGCTCGTGAGCTGCGGCGGGATCCGTCTCGCGGCGGCCGGGTCCGCCGCCTCGAGCGCCTGCGTCACGAGCAGCGCGCCGTTGCCGACGATCAGCACGGCGCTGTCGTGCTGCCGGTCGAAGACGGTCGCGTGCGCCTGGTATGCCGCGCGGCCGGCGAGCGAGCGGAAGGGCGCGCTGCGCACGACCTGCTCGGCCACCCCACGCAGCAGCGGCTCGACCGCGATCAGGTCCGGTCTCGCCTCGACGATCGTGTCGGCCAGCGTGCCGCCGACCTCGCGCGCGACCGCAGGCTGCTCGAGCGCCGTCTCGACGCGGTCCGCGAAGCGGTGCGAGTCGAACAGCACGCGCTCGGCGTAGAGCGCGAGCGCGGCGACCGCCAGCGCGAGCCCGGCGAGCCCGACGAGGGCGTGTACGAGCAGCGGGCGCGGCGGGCGGATGCTCGACACGGACGCGCGGCCGTGCATGTGTCGCATCTTCGCACCTGCTCGCACCGCTGCAATACACCTGATTATGGTGTGATGACGTCGTGTCATCCACGCGCCACCGAACCAGATCCTCGACGGTCGAGCTGCAGCGTGCGCTGCGGCTGCTCGGCTGGCCGATCCGCGTCGACGGCGTGATCGGGACGCAGACGACGAGCGCCGTGCGCGACTTCCAGCGCGGCTACGCGTTCGCCACGCTGGTGGCCGGCGGCGGCGTCGGGCCGCACACGGCCGCGGCGCTACAGGCGTCGATCCGCCGCGGGGGCCGCTGCTCGCAACACTTCACCTTCCGCAGCTTCCGCTCCCCCGGCGACGGCTGGATCAAGCTCGACCGGGCGCTCGCGAGAGCGCTCGAGGTCTACCGCGCGGCGCTCGGAGAGCCCGTCCGCGTCCTCAGCGGGCACCGCGATCGGGCGTGGAACGTCGCCCACGGCGGCCTGCCCGACTCGCAACACCTCCGCGGCACCGCCGCCGACGTCGAGCCGGCGATGACGCTCGACGACGTGCGCGCGCTGCGCGTCTTCTCCGGCATCGGCTGCGACGCCGACAGCGGCCTCGTCCGCCATCTCGACGTGCGCCACTGCGGGCCGGACGCCGACGGCGCGACGGTCGCACGGCCCGCGGTGTGGGTGGTCTGAGCGTCCGCCGACAGCGACGGCGCGCCAGCACGCATTGACAAAGAGCTTCATTACTTCGATATTTGCCTGATGGGGGCAGGGAGAGAGCGCCGCGCGCCGGCGCACGACGGCGACGGCCCCGCCACGGTCGAGCAGTCGCTCGTGCAGCGGGACCCGGCCGGCGCGGTCGAGGCCGGGGTCGTGCTGCACGCGACCCGGCGCACCGTCGCCAGCGCGCCGATGTCGGCCAACCAGGAGCTCGCGATCGGCAGCGTCCTGCTCGGCGTCCCGCTGCTGCTGTTCACGCAGCTGATCGCCCTGTGGCCGTCCGCGCTCGCGGCCACGACGACGCCGAGAAGCATGCCGACGATGGTCTGGCTGTTCGGCGCCGCGCGCATGGAACTGTCGCCCGACGGCGCGCTGCTGCTGCTCGTCGCGATGGTCGGAGCGCTCGGGGCCTGCGCCGCGTCGAGCTTCCGCTTCGCGATGTTCGCCGGCAGCGACGCGCTGTCGCGCCGCTGGATGTGGTCGTACGTGCTGCGGCCGGTCCAGGGCGCGATGCTCGCCACGATCGTCTACTTCGTGCTGCGCGCCGGCCTGCTCGGCGGCGACGGCACGCAGCCGCTCAGCGCCTACGGGCTCGCGGCCGTCGCCGGGCTCGTCGGCCTGTTCACGCGGCAGGGCTTCCAGAAGCTGCGCAGGGTCTTCAACGAGCTGTGGGGCGTCGACGACCCGGACGCGAACCTCGACCCCGACCCGGACGTGCCGCTGCGCCGCGAGGCGCACAGGAAGCCGCGGACGGACGGCGGGGCGCCCGCTCCACCGCCGCCGGCCCGCCGCAGACCGCCGGCGCGGACGAACGGCAGACCGCCGGCGTCGACCAACGGCGGCAGACCCGCGGCGAGACGGCACGCGGCCGCGAGACGTCCCGCCGCGAGGCACGCGAGAAGACGCTGACCCGCCCGGGCTCAGCGCAACGTCGCCGCCTTGCGGTAGCGCGCGACCGCGAGCGGGGCGAAGACGGCGAGGATCGCGAGCGACCAGGCGACCGCGCCCCACACCGCGTTGCCGGCCGGCGCGCCCAGCCACAGCGCCCGCATCGCGTCGACGACGACGGTGAACGGGTTGATGTTCGCGAACCACTCGAGCGCGGCCGGCATCGACTGCACCGGCACGAACGCCGACGAGATGAAGGTGAGCGGGAAGACCGCGATGAAGCCGAGCGAGTTGGCCGACTCGGGCGAGGAGACGAGCAGCCCGAGCAGCGCGAAGACCCAGCTGAAGGCGTAGCCGAACAACAACAGGATCCCGAAGCCCGCGACGATCTCGCCCGCGCTCGCGTTGAAGTCGAAGCCGATGATCAGGCCCGTCGCGAGCAGCACGCAGACCGACAGCGTGTTCGTGACGACGTCCGCGAGCGTGCGCCCGGCGAGCACCGCGGGGCGCGCCATCGGCAGCGAGCGGAAGCGGTCGATCAGGCCCTTGTGCAGGTCCTCGTTGAGGCCGAGCGCCGTCACGAACCCGCCGAACGCGATGTTCTGCACGATGATCCCCGGGATCAGGAAGTCGACGTAGTCGTAGCCGGGCGTGGCGATCGCGCCGCCGAACACGTAGACGAACAGCAGCACGAACATCACCGGCTGGACCGTGAACGCGAGCAGCAGGTCGGGCGCGCGCGGCAGCCGCACGAGGTTGCGCTCGGCGATCACGAGCGTGTCGGTCACGAGGCGCCTCATCGCCGCTCCTCCTTCCGGTCGTCGTCGGACGCGTCGTCGCGCTCCTCCGCGGCGTGTCCCGTGAGCGTCAGGAACACGTCGTCGAGCGTCGGGCGCTTCAAGCCGATGTCGTCGACGCCGACGCCCGCCTCGTCGAGCCGGCGCACCGCCTCGACGATCGCGCCGCTGCGCTGCTTGACCGTCAGCTTCACGAGCCCGTCCTCGCCGAACGGCGCCTCGGCCGCCATCGGCGCGAGCGCGGCGCCGACGGCGCCCGCCTGCGCGCCGTCGCTCAGATGGATCTCCAGCCGCTCGCCGCCGACGCGGTCCTTCAGCTCGTCGGACGTGCCGTCGGCGATCACCTTGCCGCGGTCGATCACCGCGATGCGGTCGGCGAGCCGGTCGGCCTCGTCGAGGTACTGGGTCGTCAGCAGGACCGTCGTGCCGTCCGCGACGAGGCTCTCGATCGTCTCCCACAGCGCGAGCCGGGAGCGCGGGTCGAGTCCCGTCGTTGGCTCGTCGAGGAAGAGGACCGGTGGGCGGGCCACGAGCGCGGCGGCGAGGTCGAGCCGGCGGCGCAGACCGCCCGAGTAGCCTCTCGCCGGCCGGCCGCCGGCGTCCGTGAGGTCGAAGCGCTCGAGCAGCTCGGCAGCCCGCGCCTTCGCCTGCGCGCGCGGCATCCCGTACAGCCGCCCGACCATCGTCAGGTTCTCGGCGCCGGTGAGGTTCTCGTCGACCGCGGCGTACTGGCCCGCGAGCCCGATCCGCTCGCGCAGCTCGGACGCCTGCCGCAGCGCGTCCAGCCCGGCGACCTCGATCTCGCCGGCGTCGGGCTTCAGCAGCGTCGTCATCACGCGCACCGCCGTCGTCTTGCCGGCGCCGTTGGGCCCGAGCAGGCCGAGCACGGTGCCGGCCTGCGCTTCGAGGTCGACGCCGTCGAGCGCCCGCACCTCGCCGTAGTGCTTCACGACGCCGCGCACGCGGATCGTCGCGTCGTGGGTGGTCGGCGACGCGGTGGAGGGCATCGCTCGATCTTGCAGGTTCGTCGTCATGGCCGAAGAGGCTACGCGGCATCTAGGTCAGGATCTGGCCGCAATGTCCGTCACCATCCCCGACATGAGCGGGACGAGAACGCGATGACGCAGACCTCCGGACGCCTCCTGCAGCTGCTCGCGCTGCTGCAGGCGCGGCGCGACTGGCCCGGCCCGGCGCTGGCCGAGCGGCTCGGCGTCTCGGGGCGCACGATCCGCCGCGACGTGGAGCGGCTGCGCACGCTCGGCTATCCGGTCGACGCGCTCAGCGGGCCGGCCGGCGGCTACCGCCTGCGCGCGGGCACGGCGATGCCGCCGCTGCTGGTCGACGACGAGGAGGCGGTCGCGATCGCGGTCGGACTGCGCGGCGCGGCCAGCCTGCCGATCTCCGGGATCGAGGAGACGGCCGTGCGCGCACTCGTGAAGCTGGAGCAGATCCTCCCCGCGCACCTGCGCCGGCGCGTCGGCGCGCTGCGCGCCGCGACGGCGACGCTGCCGGCCGGCTGGTGGGGCGGCGGCGGCGCAACCGTCGACCCGGACGCCCTGACGGTGCTCGCCGGCGCCTGCCGCGACCGCGAGGTCGTGCGCTTCCGCTACAGACGACGCGACGGCGAGGAGGGACGCCGGCGCGTGGAGCCGCACTCGCTCGTGAGCCTCGGGCACCGCTGGTACCTGGTGGCGTGGGACAGCGAGCGCGAGGACTGGCGGACCTTCCGCCTCGACCGGCTCGAGCGCCCGGCGGCGATGGGCACGCGCTTCGCCGCGCGCGCGGTGCCGGGCGGCGACCCGGCCGCGTTCGTCGCGCGCCGTCTAAGGAGCGTGCAGGACCAACATCGACATGTCGCGCGCGTCACGCTGCACGCGCCGGCCGAGGAGCTGCGCGCCCGCTTTCCCGGGATGTGGGGCACGCTCGAGCCGCGCACGGCGCGCACGTGCGAGTACCGCGGCAGCGACGACTCGCTC
>DASVFS010000158.1:0-9061 GCA_036379915.1 Conexibacter sp.
CTTCGTCGTGCTGCTGGCGGCGGTCGCCTTCCTGCTGGGCACGATCGACCCGCAGATCGACACGACCGACTTCGACGTCGCGATGGCCGTGCTCGGCGTCGGCATGGGGCTCGTCGTCTCGCAGCTCGGCAACGTCGTGCAGTCGGCCGTCGGCGAGCACGACCGCGGTGAGGCCGGCGGGCTGCAGTACACCGCTCAGCAGCTCGGCTCCTCGCTCGGCACGGCCCTCATCGGAGCGATCGTGATCACCGGCCTGGCGGCGGCGTTCGCCGCCAACGTCGGCGACGACGCGCGGATCTCGAAGGCGACGCAGGACGCCGTGTCCGTGCGCCTGGAGGGTCAGCTGTCGTTCGTCGACACGGCAGCCGTGGAGCAGGTCGCGGACGACGCCGGCCTGCCCGCCGCCGAGGCCGACGCGCTCGTCGACGGCTACGCCGACGCGCAGCTGAAGGCGCTGAAGCTCGGCCTGCTGGCGTGCGGATTCGTGGTGCTGGCGTCGCTGCTCGCCACGCGCGAGCTGCCGCGACGGCGGCTGAGCGCGCCGCAGGACGCGCGCGAGCCGGCTGCGGCCGATCCGCCGGCGGCGCCGGCGTAGCGGCTCACTTGCTCAGCATCACGCTGATGCCGAACACGATCGCGGCGGCGACGACGAGCATCCCGAGCGTCGCCAGCACGGCATGCGCGCCGGCGAGCAGCGGCCGCGAGCGGCGGTGCTCGCCCGCCCGCACGGCGCCGCGGATCACGAGCGAGAAGGCGAGGCTGATCGCCACGCCGGCGATCAGCGCGATGTAGACGACCTGCGCCAGCTGACCCACGTCGACGATCTTCGTGGCGAGCAGCTCCATCAGCTCGTCCCCTCGGCGGTCGTCGTGATCGCGGCGCCCTGCTGCAGGCGCCGCACGAACACGTAGGCGGTGAAGGCGATCCCCGCCGCTGCGACGACCACGGGCCCGGCCGCGCCGTTGCCGAACAGGTGGGTGACGCCGTAGACGACCCCGCCGACGAGCGCGGCGGCCGGCAGCGTGAGGATCCACGCCGTCACGATGTTCCCGGCGACGCCCCAGCGCACGGCGGACAGGCGCTTGGCGGCGCCGGCGCCCATCACCGCGCCGGAGATCGTGTGCGTCGTCGAAAGCGGGTAGCCGAAGTGCGTCGCGGCGAGGATCACGGCCGCGCCCGAGCCCTGCGCGGCGAAGCCCTGCGCGGGATCCATCTTGATGATGCGGCTGCCCATCGTCTTGATGATGCGCCAGCCGCCGAGGTAGGTCCCGAGCGCGATCGCCGTCGCGGCCGAGACGACGACCCACGTCGGCACGGCGGCGTCGCCCGCGAGGTTGCCGTTGGCGATCAGCGCCAGCGTGATCACGCCCATCGTCTTCTGCGCGTCGTTCGTGCCGTGCGCGAGCGCGAGCATGCCGCCGGACAGCACCTGCCCGAGGCGGTAGCCGCGGCTGACCGGCCCGGGCGCGAGCCGCCCGACGATGCGGTAGCAGACGAGGATCCCGATGCCCGCCACGGCGAACGCGAGGATCGGCGCGATCAGCGCCGGCACGAGCACCTTTCCGGCGAGCCCGTCGAAGTGGATCGCGTCCGCGCCGTTGGCGACGAGCATCGCGCCGACGACACCGCCGATCAGCGCGTGCGAGCTGCTCGACGGCAGCCCGAAGTACCACGTCACGAGGTTCCAGACGATCGCGCCGACGAGCCCGGCGAAGATGATCGTCGTCGTCACGAGCTGCTGGTCGACGATGTCTCTCGCGATCGTCGCCGCCACCGCGAGCGACAGGAACGCGCCGACGAAGTTGAGGATCGCCGCGAGCGTGACGGCGACCCGCGGCGGCAGCGCGCGCGTCGAGATCGTCGTCGCGACGACGTTCGCGGTGTCGTGGAAGCCGTTCGTGAAGTCGAACGCGAGCGCCGTCGCGACGACGATCCAGAGGATGACGTCCGCGCCGTCCATCGCTACGAGGTCCTCGCGGTCACGAGTTCTTGATGACGATGCCGGAGAGCGTGTTCGCGACCCGCTCGGTCGCGTCGATCGCCTCCTCGAGGCGCTCGAACAGGTCCTTCCAGCGGATCACGACCATCGGGTCGATGCCGTTGTCGAACAGCGACGCGATCGCTTCGCGCGTCACGCGGTCGCCCTCGTTCTCGAGCCGGTGGATCTCGACGGTGTAGTGCGAGATGTCCTTGAAGTCGCGCATCCGCGGCATCGCCTCGGAGATCTGCCGCGCGGCCTGCATGAGGATGTGCGCGAGCCGTTGCGCCTGCTCCATCGGCGCCTCGACCTTGTAGAGGCCGAGGTAGTCGGCGACCTCCTCGGTGTAGTCGACGATGTCGTCGAGCGTGGAGGCCAGCTCGAGGATGTCCTCGCGGTCGATCGGCGTCACGAACGTCTGGTTGAGCCGCTGCACGATGTCGTGCGTGATGCGGTCGCCCTCCTGCTCGCACAGCAGGATCTCGCGCGCCAGCTCCTTCGTGTCCGGGTAGTTGCGCAGCATCCGATCGAGCAGATCGGCGGCGCGCAGGATGTTGGCGCCGGCTTCCTCGAACAGGTCGAAGAACTCGCGGTCGCGGGGGACGAAGACCTGTGACAGGCGCGCCATGGCGCGGCCCTCCTCCTGTGTACGAGTCGTGAAGGGGTTGTGAAAGCCGCGCGCAGTGTAGAGGGTGGGGCGGCGAGCGCGAGGCCCGCCGCCCGTGGGCCTCAGCCCAACAGCTCGCGGAAGCGCGCCAGCTCGTCCGGATCGATCGAGTACGTGTGATCCGGGGCGGGATAGCGGTGCGTGCGCACATCGTCGGCGAAGGCCCGCACGCCGGCCGTCATCTCGGCCTGCACGTCGGCGTAGCGCTTGACGAAGCGCGCGCCGACGCCTTCGCGGATGCCGAGCAGGTCGTGGAACACGAGCACCTGGCCGTCGGTCGCGGCGCCGGCGCCGATCCCGATCACGGGGATCTCGATCCGCTCCATCAGGTCGTGCGCGACCGCCGCCGGGATCGCCTCGAAGACGATCGCGAAGCAGCCGGCCTCCTGCAGCGCGAGCGCGTCGCGCGCGACGTCGACCGCTCGCTCCGCGGTGCGCCCCTGGGCGCGGTAGCCGCCGAGCTGGGTCGCCGTCTGCGGCGTCAGGCCGACGTGGCCCATGACGGGCACGCCGGAGGCGACGATCGCCCGTGCGCGCTCGGCCATCACGCCGCCGCCCTCGAGCTTGACGGCCTCCGCGCCGCCCTCCTTGACGAACCGCTGCGCGGTCGCGATCGCCTGCTCGTTCGAGGCCTCGTAGGAACCGAACGGCAGATCGGCGACGAGCAGCGGCGTGCGCAGGCCGCGGCGCGTGGCGGCGCACAGCATCAGCATCTCCTCGACCGACACCGGCACGGTGGAGGGGTAGCCGAGCACGGTCATCGCGCCGGAGTCGCCGACCAGCACGACGTCGACGCCGGCCGCCTCGGCGACCTGGGCGGACGGGTAGTCGTAGGCGGTGACCATCACGATCGGCTCGCCGAGGCGCTTCTTCTCGGCCAGCTCGGGCAGGGATACCGGGAGCCGCTCGGCCGGCGGGGCGCCTGGCAGTACGGCTGTCGGGACGGGTGAGGCGGACATGGCGGTGCGTTCCTCTCTGACCAGCGTGGTTGGCGCCCTCAGCTCAAGAGGGTCGCCACCTCGTGGTCGACGGTGACGATGCGGTTGTGTCTGTCGACGTGGACGACGGTCGGCGCGTAGTGCTCCATCTCCACGCGGTCGTACTGCGCGTAGGAGATGACGATGATCGTGTCGCCGTGGTGCACGAGGCGGGCCGCGGCGCCGTTGACCTTCATCTCGCCGGAGCCGCGCTCCCCGGCGATCGTGTACGTCTCGAAGCGGGCGCCGTTGTCGACGTCGACGACGGCGACCTGCTCGTGCTCGAGGATGTCGGCGGCCTCGAGCAGCTCCGGGTCCACGGTGATCGAGCCGACGTAGTGCAGATCGGCGTCGGTCACCGTCGCGCGGTGGATCTTCGACTTGAGCATCGTGCGATGCATGGCGGTTTCAGGGTCTCCCGTTGGCGGTGATCAGGACGTTGTCGATCAGGCGGGCGCTCCCAACTCGCGCTGCGAGCGCCACGAGGACCTCGCCGTCGATCGTGTCGACCGGGGCGAGGGTGTCTGCGGCGACGAGCGCGAGGTACTCGGGCTCGACGTCGAAGCGGTTCATCGCCGCACGGGCAGCCGTGGCGACGGCACTCGCGTCGCGCTCGCCGGCGGCGACGGCCTGCTCGGCGGCGTCGAGCGCGCGGCGCAGCGCGATCGCGCGCTCGCGCTCGGCGGGGGCGAGGTAGGCGTTGCGGCTCGACATCGCCAAGCCGTCGGCCTCGCGGACGGTGGGACAGACCTCGATCCGCACGGGGATGTCGAGGTCGCGGACGACGCGGCGCACGATCAGCGCCTGCTGCGCGTCCTTCTGGCCGAAGAACGCGACGTCGGGTCCGACCATGTTGAGCAGCTTCGTCACGACGGTCGCAATGCCGTCGAAGTGGCCGGGGCGTTGCGCTCCTTCGAGCGGCTCGGCGAGGGCGCCGACCGCGACGCTCGTCTGGAAGCCGTCGGGGTAGACCTCTGCGACCGGCGGGGCGAACAGCACGTCGACGCCCGCCTGCTCGGCGATCGCGGCGTCGCGCGCCTCGTCGCGGGGGTAGGCGGCGAGGTCCTCGCTCGGGCCGAACTGCGCCGGGTTGACGAACAGCGAGACGACGACGACATCGGAGTCCTGTCGCGCCCGCTGCATCAGCGAGACGTGACCGGCGTGGAAGGCGCCCATCGTGGGGACGAGGCCGATCGTGCGATCGGCGCGACGCGACGCCGCCAGCTCGGTGCGCAGCTCCGCGACGGTGCGGATCGTCCTCATGCTCGGGCTCCTGCGCTGCTGCGGGCGGGTCCTGTCGCCGGTGAAGACGATTCCGCGGGCGGGGCCGCGGAAATCGTCTCACCTGCGCCACCCGCCCGATCGGCGCCGCTGGCGAGGGATCGGGTCGTCGCGGCGAGCGCGTCGAAGAGGGGAAGGAGGTCCGGCGCGCGCATCGCGATCGCGTGGCGCTGCCGGATCACGGTCTCCTCGTCGCCGCGGGCGATCGGGCCGGTCAGCGCGCGCTCGGCACCGAGCGAGGCCCAGTTCTCGACCGTCGCGCGCACGAGCGGGACGAGCGCGGCGCGGTCGACGCCGGCGTCGGCGGCGAGGCGCTCGGCGGCCGCCTCGAGCGTGATCAGGAAGTTCGAGGCGATCGAGGCGGCGGCGTGGTAGGCGGCGCGGTCGTCGTCGGCGACGTCGATCGGCGTGAGGCCGAGATGCAGCGCCAGCTGGTGGGCGACGCCGCGCGCGCGGGGGGTGCTGCCGGCGATCGCGGCGGACGCGCCGGCGAGCTGCGACGGCCCGTCGGCGGGGACCGTCATCAGCGGGTGCAGCGAGAACGCCTCGTGGGGGGCGAGCACGTCGAGCGTGGTCGCGCCGGAGCAGTGGCCGACGAGCGGGCCGGAGCCGCTCCGCGGTGCGCCGTCGGCGCCGGTGCGGCGCTCGAGCGCCGCCGCCGCGGCGGCGATCTCGCCGTCCGGCACGCACAGGAGGACGATGTCAGCGTCCGAACATCGTGCGCCACGGCCGAGCGGTCCGTCGACCGCGATGCCCGCTTCGCGCAGCCCGACGACGGTCGCGCGGCCGAGTCGGCCCGCGCCGACGACCGCGCAGCGCAGGCGCGCAAGGGCTGGGAGGGCGGGTTCCCGTTCCAGTTCCCACATGGGAGATACCGGTCGGCTTCGAGTGGCGGTTTGGTGAGCGCTGCAGGAGTCCGTCCCCGAAGCGGGTGACGGCCGTCGCGAATGGTAGACGTCGCGGCGCCCGAATACCATCCACCGGTCGTGTCAGACGCCGCCGAACGCCGGGAGCAGCTCAAGCAGGCCTACCTCGAGGCGAGCGCCTGCACGAGATGCGCGCTGGCGGAGACGCGCACGACGGTCGTGTTCGGCGCCGGCAACGCCGACGCCGACCTGATGTTCGTCGGCGAGGCGCCCGGGGCCAACGAGGACAAGCAGGGCCTGCCGTTCGTCGGCCAGGCCGGCAGACTGCTCGACAAGCTGCTCGCCGAGATCGGTCTCGAGCGCGGCGACGTCTTCATCGCGAACGTGCTCAAGTGCCGCCCGCCCGGCAACCGCGATCCCCGCCCGCAGGAGATCGAGGCGTGCCGCGACTACCTGCACGCGCAGGTCGACCTGATCGAGCCGCGCGTGATCTGCACGCTCGGCAACTTCTCGACGAAGCTGCTGCGCGGCGATCCGACCGGGATCTCGCGCCTGCACGGCCAGGCGGAGGTGCACGTGCTCGGCCATCGCGCGGTGCGGCTGTACCCGATCTACCACCCGGCCGCCGCGCTCTACACGCCGTCGATGCTGGAGACGCTGCGGACCGACTTCGCGCGGCTGCCCGAGCTGCTCGCGCAGGGCCCGCCGCCGCAGCCGGAGGCGTTCGAGGAGCCGGTGCCGGAGATCGAGCCCGAGGACGCGTTCGCGCCCGACGACGACGCGCCGCCGGCCGCCGAGGCGGATCCGGCCGACCAGCTGGGGCTCTTCTAACGTCCCCGCGCAGGGCGCGCGAACGCGAGCCCCAGCGCCACGACGGCCGCCAGCGCCTGCAGCGCCAGCACGACGGCCGCGAAGCCGTCCGGCGTGTCGGGCGCGACCGTCAGCAGCAGGATCGGCTCGGCGAGCGCGATCGCGCCGAGCGGCGCCAGGAAGCCGGTGCGCCGCAGCGCGAGCAGGTACTGGATCGCCAGGAACGTCAGCGCGAGCAGCGTGAAGGCGACGCCGAGCGGCAGCAGCGCGTCGAGCGCCAGCAGCCGGTCCGCGCCGAAGGCCGCCTGCAGCAGCTGTCTGCCGCCGAACGCGAAGATCAGCAGCACCGGCACCGCGCAGACGAGCACGATCCCGATCGCGTTCACGAGCACCGGGCGGGTGTCCTGGCCTTCGGCGTGCCGTCGCGAGGTCTCGGGGACGAGGTAGAAGCCGGCCCCCATCGCGACCCACACCAGCACCTTCGCGGCGACCGCGGTGGCGCCGTAGGAGCTGGCCATGTCGGTCGAGAAGCGGTGCTTGCCGGCGATGATGTCGACGTTCTGCAGCAGCGCGACTATGACGAGCCCGGCGATCGGCGTGGTGGCGCCGGCGACGTGGTCGCGCAGGCGACGCGCGGGCAGCGCCTCCGCGCCGGCCGGCGGCGCGCCGGTGCGACGCGCGAGCTCCACCCAGCACCAGCCGGCCGTCGCCAGCAGCGACAGCGGCGTGCCGAGGTAGGCGCCGGTGACGCCGAGGCCCACCGCCGCCAGCCCGGCGCCGAGCACGAGCCGCGCGCCCTGCTCGCCGACGAGGCTGAGCCCGACCGCGCGATAGTCGCCGGTGCCCTGCAGGCCGCCCCGCAGCAGCGACAGCAGCAGCCACAGCACGCCCGCGGGCAGCCCGATCGCCGCCGCCCACTCCTGGTCGACGCCGATCGCGGCGGCGATCGGCGCTCGCAGCAGGATCGACACGACCGCGACCGCGAGCGTCAGCAGCAGCAGCGAGCGCGTCCAGCTGCGCAGGGTCGCGGCGAGCGCGGGCCCTTCGCCGAGCTGTCCCAGGACGGCGTCGCGCGCGGTTGCGACCTGCAGCGCCTGTCCGACGACGGACAGGATCAGGTAGAAGGAGATGAGGGCCGCGAGCGAGCCGTAGTCGTCGAGCAGGCGGGCGAAGACGACCGTCGAGCCGAGCGCCACGACGTTGTTCGCGATCATCGCGGCCGCCAGGCCGCCGGCTCTGCCGACATCGGACGAGCGCAGGGCCAGCACGCGAGCGCGCAGGGTCACGCGCCCGCCGCCCTGCCCGGTTGCGGGGGCGTCGGTCATCGCGGCGCCTACGCTACCGTCCGCCGCGCCATGCGCCAGCAGCCACCGCCGCCGACCGGCATCCACTCCACGCGCGGGCCGGAGGAGACCGAGGCGCTCGCGGCCCGGCTGGCGGCGGCGCTCGAGCCGGGCGACGTCGTGCTGATCGCCGGCGAGCTCGGCGCCGGCAAGACGACGTTCGTGCGCGGCGCCTGCCGCGCGCTCGGCGTCGAAGGACGCGTCACGAGCCCGACCTTCACGATCGGGCAGCGCTACGACGGGCGCGTGCCCGTCTCGCACCTCGACCTCTACCGGCTTGCCGACCTCGGCGGCGAGGATCCGGCGCTGCTGGCGGACTACCTGACGCCGGAGCGGATCGCGTTCGTCGAGTGGCCGGAGGTCGCGGACGGCTTCGTCGGCGGCCCGGTCGCGGCGCGCGTGCGGCTCGCGCACCGCGGCGGCGACGCGCGCGAGGTGACGATCGCGACCGGCGACCCGCCGGCCGCGGATTCGTAGCGCCCGCCCGGCGACGACGCGCGGCGGCGGGCGCCCGTCCGCGGCTCAGCCGCAGCGCGTGCGGCCGCGGTGCGCCCCGAACGAGACGCTGAAGGTGGCGCGCAGCGGGACGCCGCGGAAGCCGCGCACCGGTACGCCGCGCGCGACGCCGATCCCCACGTCGCGGAAGTGGCGGCTGAGGATGTTGTGGCGGTGCGGCGGGCTGTGCATCCAGGCGCGCACGACCCACCGGGGCCTTGCGGCGCCGGCGACGCCCCACGCGATGTTCTCGCCGACGAGCCATGCGGCGCGCCGCGGCACGTAGCCGGACGCGCGCGCTCGCCGGCCGGGGTCCCAGCCGTTCGGCGTCGTGTGGGCGAAGTAGCGGCGGTTGACCATGTCATGCGCGTGTCGCGCGGCGACGCGATGCAGGCAGCGGTTCGTGCGCAGCGGGCGCAGGCCGAAGCGCGCTCGCGTGCGGTTCATCAGGCACAGCAGACGGCGCTGCGAGCGCAGCACGCTGCGGCGGCTGCGCAGCAGGCCGCGCGCCGGGGCGCAGCTGCGAGCGGCGCGTGCGAGCGGGCTTGCGTGGCCGGCGCGTGCGGCGTGCGCATGGCCGGCCCGCGCGGCGTGCGAGCTGGCGCCGTCGGCGCCCGCGGCATGCTCCGTGGGCACGGCCGAGC
>DASVFS010000159.1:0-5760 GCA_036379915.1 Conexibacter sp.
CGGACCGAGGTAGTTGAGGTCGGTCGTGCGCGTGTAGTCGTGGAAGCGCTCGAACGACTGCGCGACCGCGCGGCGGATCGACTTGCCGGCGTTGTTGACGATCACGTCGGGCGGATCGTGCTCGGAGAGGATCCGCCGGGCCAGCGCCGGCACGGCGTCGTCCGTGTCGCTGAGGTCGGCCGGCAGCGCGTGCGCGGCGGCGCCGTCGGCGCGCAGCTGCTCGGCGAGCTCCTCCAGCAGGTCGGCGGAGCGGGCGACGAGCAGCACGGTCGCGCCCGCGCGCGCGAGCCGGATCGCGGTCGCACGGCCGATCCCGTGCGAGGCGCCGGTGTCGAGCACGGTGCGGCCGGCGACCGCGCGCCGCAGCGTCGTCGCGCTCGGCGCGCCGCCCGGGTTCACCGCGCGCGCGGCGACCCGTCGCGCGAGCCGCAGCACCCCGTTATGGTCTTGAACGAAATTCAAGGCGGATCCGGGGCAGCGTACACGGAGGCGTCGGGTGGACGGGACGGGCGAGACGGAGGCGGTCGGCGCGCCGCGCGACGTGCGCGTGGCGATCGTCGGCGGCGGGCTGAGCGGGATCGGCGCGACCGCGATGCTGCGACGCGCCGGCATCGGCGACGTCGTCGTGCTCGAGCGCGGCGACGAGGTCGGCGGCACGTGGCGCGACAACACGTACCCCGGCTGCGCCTGCGACGTGCCGTCCGCCCTCTACTCGTTCAGCTTCGCGCCGAACCCGTCGTGGGGGCGGCTGTACGCCGGCCAGGCGGAGATCCAGCAGTACGCGCGACAGGTCGCGCGCGAGCACGGCGTCGAGGAGCACGTCGTGACGGGCGCCGACGTGCTGTCGGCGCAGTGGGACGAGGGCGCGCAGCGCTGGCGGATCCGCACCACGCGCGGCGACTGGACCGCGCGCGCGCTGATCTCCGCGACCGGCCCGTGGAGCGAGCCCGTGCTGCCCGACGTGCCCGGCCTCGACCGCTTCGCCGGCGAGGTCTTCCACTCCTCGCGCTGGAACCACGCGCACGACTTGACGGGCCGGCGCGTCGCGGTGATCGGGACGGGCGCCTCGGCCGTGCAGTTCGTCCCCCGCATCCAGTCGCAGGTGGAACGGCTGACCGTCTTCCAGCGCACCGCGCAGTGGGTCCTGCCGAAGCTCGACCGGCGCGTCACGGCCGCCGAGCAGGCGCTCTACCGCCGCCTGCCGCTGACGCAGCGCGCGTTGCGCGAAGCGATGTACTACACGTTCGAGCTGGCGGGCTTCGCCGAGCGCAACCCGCGCGCGATGGGCGGCTTCCAGCGGATCGCGCGCCGGCATCTCGAGCGCTCCGTCGCGGACGCGCGGCTGCGCGCGGCGCTGACGCCCGACCACACGCTCGGCTGCAAGCGGATCCTCTTCTCGAACGACTGGTACCGCGCGCTGACGCGCTCGAACGTCGAGCTGGTGCCGCACGCGGTGACGGAGGTCCGTCCCGGCGGACTCGTCGGCGCCGACGGCGTCGAGCGGCCGGCCGACACGCTGATCCTCGGCACCGGCTTCGGCATCACCGAGATGCCGATCGCCGCGCGCGTGGCGGGGCGCGACGGGCGCACGCTCGACGCGACCTGGGGCGGCAGCCCGACCGGCTACCTCGGCACCGTCATCAGCGGCTTCCCGAACTTCTTCATGATCCTCGGCCCGAACGTCGGCAACGGCCACACGTCGGCGACCGTGCTGATCGAGCTGCAGGTGCAGTTCGCGATCGACGCGCTGAAGGCGATGGAGCGCGAGGGGGTCGCGAGCGCGGACGTGCGCCCGGCCGTGCAGGACGCGTTCAACGAAGAGGTCCAGCGGCGCCTGCGCGGGACCGTCTGGAACGCGGGCGGCTGTCGCAGCTACTACCTCGACCGCAACGGGCGCAACAGCACGATCTTCCCCGGCTCGACGCTGGAGCTGCGGCGCCGCGCGCGCTTCCGCGCGGGCGAGTACGCGCTCGTGCCGGCCGCCTGACCGCGGGCGCGCCGCGCCATCGGCGAGAATGGGATCGTGACCGACTCCTACGCAGCCGCCGGCGTCGACATCGCCGAGGCGGACGCGGGCGTACGCGCGCTCGTCGAGGTGTTGAAGACGATCGATCCGGGGCGCCCGTCGGCGTCGGTGCTCGGCTCGGGCCACTACGCGAACGTGCTGCGCGTGGCGCCGAACCTCGGCATCGCCGTGTGCGCCGACGGCGTCGGCTCGAAGGTGATCGTCGCCGAGCAGACCGGCCGCTACGACACGGTCGGGATCGACTGCATCGCGATGAACGTCAACGACGTGATCTGCGTCGGCGCCGAGCCGCTCGCGGTGCTCGACTACCTCGCCGTCGAGCAGGCCGACCCCGGCGTCCTGCGCGACATCGCGCTCGGCCTCAAGCGCGGTGCGGAGGAGGCCGGCGTCGAGATCCCCGGCGGCGAGCTGGCGCAGCTGCCGGAGCTGATCAAGGGCCACCCCTCGCCGCACGGCTTCGACCTCACCGGCGCCTGCTTCGGCACCGTCGCGCTCGACGCGATCGTCACCGGCGAGGCGATCGCGCCCGGCGACGCGCTGATCGGCCTGCCGTCCAGCGGCGTGCATTCCAACGGCCTCACGCTCGCGCGCCGCGCGTTGCTGGAGGACGGCGGCCTGAGCTACGACGACCGGCCCGACGAGCTGGCCGGAGCGTCCGTCGCCGACGTGCTGCTCGAGCCGACCGTCCTGTACGTGCGCGCGGCGCTCGAGCTGCTGCGCTCCGACGTGCCGGTGCACGGACTCGCGCACATCACCGGCGGCGGCGTGCTGAACCTGCTGCGGCTGGGGAGCCGAGTCGGCTACACGATCGACCGGCCGCTGCCCGTCCTGCCGGTGTTCGAGCTGATCGCGCGCTGCGGGAGCGTCGACGCCGCGGAGCTGCAGAAGGTCTTCAACATGGGCTGCGGGTTCGTCGCGATCGTGCCGGCCGAGGCCGCCGACGCGGCGATCGCCCAGCTCGCCGCCCGCCATCCGGGCGCGGCCGCGATCGGTCGCGTCACTGATGACGCCGGTCGCGTCTCCCTGCCGTCGCTCGGGCTCGCCGGCGACGCGAGCGGCCTCGCGCGCACGTAGACGCCCGCCACCGCCGGCAGGACTCCCACCACGCCCGTCGTACTCCGGGTGTTGGAGACCCGATCGGCGTCTCCGTCACCGTCTCCAGGAGGACCCATGAGCAGTGTGGAGTTCGTCGTCGTAGAGGAACCCGAGCCGCGCGGCCTGCCCGCGTTCTACGCCGAGCTGGTCGGCACGTTCCTGCTCGTCTTCTTCATCTGCGGATTCATCTCGGTCGCCTCGGCCGGCGGCTTCGACCTCGCCGGCCTCGCGCTCACGCACGCCTTCATCCTCGCGGTGCTGATCTACGCGCTCGGCGGGACCTCGGGCGCGCACTTCAACCCGGCCGTCACGTTCGCGCTGTGGTCGCTCAAGAAGATCTCGACCCCCAACGCGGTCGTCTACGTGCTCTGCCAGTGCGTCGGAGGGATCCTCGGCGCGCTCGTCGTGCTGCTGCTGTTCAACGACGTCGGCGACGCCGTCAACTACGGCGCGACGGCGATCAACGGCGAGGTCATCAACAACGGCTCGGTGTGGCTCGGCCTGATCGCCGAGGCGCTCGGAACGTTCCTGCTGATGTACGCGATCATGGGCCTCGCGGTCAACCCGCGCGGCGAGGCGCCGCTGGCGGGCCTCGGCATCGGCGCGGCGCTCGGCGTCGCCGTGATCGTGTTCGGCCCGGCGACGGGCGCGGGGCTCAACCCCGCGCGCTGGCTCGGCCCGGCCGTCGCCTCCGGCGAGTTCGACGACTTCTGGATCTACATCGTCGGCCCGCTGCTCGGCGCGCTCGCCGCAGCGACCGCGTACCGCGCGTTCATCCTCGATCCGCGCTGGCTGCCGGCGCAGCGCCCGAAGGACGAGCTGCCCGGCTAGGGCAGCCTGACCGTTCCGACGAGCCGGACGCGGGTGCGACTCGCGTCCGGCTTGGAGCGGCCGCTCAGCTTCAGCCCGCGGCCTGCGATCCCGGCGAAGCGGCCGGTGCCGGCGGTGACGATCGCTCTGCCGCGCAGGCCCGGCCACGTCACGCTGTCGAGGATCGCCACGGCGACGGCGCGGCCGGAGATCGTGCCGCCCGGGAGCGTGGCGGTGAACCTCACGAGGACGCCCTTCGACGTGATGCGGGCCTCCGTCGCCATCGTCCCGTCGTAGGTGCCGGTGACGGTGCCCTGCTGGAAGTAGTGCGTGTTCGTGACCCTTCTCGTGAGGACCAGCTGGGCGCGCTCGTCGATCGCCGTCGCGGCCGGCCGCTCCGGCGGCTCGGCGGGTGCCGGCGGCGGGTCGTCCGCGGCGGCCGCAGGCGCGTCGGCGAGCGAGCCGGCCGCGTCGTCCTGCGCGGGCGCCGCGGCGCCGCCGGAGGAGCGCCGGCGAGCGGCGGACGACTGGGCGGCCGGGCTGCTCGGCGGCGGAGCCGACGCGCTCGTCGAGGGGGCGGTCGCGGTGGGATTCGGCGCGGGCGTGGAGCGCGTCTCGGCGGGCGGCGCAGTCGTCGCGGGAACGCTCGTCTGCGCGACCGGCCCCGCGGTGCTGCCGCCCCCGCACGACGAGAGCGCAGCCGACAGCGCGAGCAGGACGACGATCGAGATGAGAGCCGGCGGCGTCTTCCGAGCCACCGATCCAGGGTATACCGAGATCGGGTGCGTCACCGACCGTTCGGTCGGCGCGCAGGGCCGATCCCGCTAGAGCTCGATCGCGGCCTCGCGGATGGCGATCGCGACCGCGTGCGCGCGGCTGGAGGCCTCGAGCTTGCGCATCACGTTGCGCATGTGCGTGCGCACGGTGTGCGGGCTGAGCGACAGCGCCTCGGCGGTCGCCTCCGTCGAGCCGCCGTCCGCGACCAGCGCGAGCACGCGCAGCTCGGAGCTCGAGAGCGTCGACGTGCGCCGCTGGCCGGGCGGGAGCGGCAGCGGCTGCGCGGGAGCGGGCGACGGCGCGAGCGCCTCGTCGTCGCGCTCCTCGAACCACAGGCCGCCCGTCGCGATGGAGCGCAGCGCCTCGGCCAGCTCGGCGATCGAACGGCGCTTGGCGACGAGCCCGGCGGCGCCGGCGTTGACCGCGGCGGCCGAGTCCTCGCAGTCGGCGTCATGGGCGTAGAGCACGACCGCGCTGCGCAGGCCCCGCTGCACGAGTCGGCGCACGAGCGCGATCCCGTCGACGTCGGGCAGATCCGCGGCGACCAGCGCGATGTCCGGCTCGTGGCGCGCGATCAGCGCCTCGCCGCCCGCGCCGGTGGAGGCGCCGCCGAGCACGGCGAGCCCTTCGGGCGGCAGCAGCAGCGAGAGGCCCTCGCGCATCGGCGGATGCGGATCGACGATCACGACACTCGTCACGTCCGTGGCGAGCGGCGCGTCGAACGCGGTTTGGGCAGGGGAATCGTGCTGGAGCACTGGCACCGGAGCGGATATTCGTCGCCGTTCGGTCAACTCATTCGCACGAAACCGAGTGCATCGGAAAAATCATGCACATTGCGGGAAACTCTGTCGGAGGAATTGCCCTCCAGCGTCTGGATCCTGCCGTCCGACAGGACCTGCTCGACGATCCCGACGTGCTCGTCCCAGACGATCAGGTCGCCGGGGCGCGGCACGACGCCGGGGCCGTTCGGAACGGCGCGGCCGGCGCGCTGCGCCCACGCGTAGAGCGCGTCGACCGAGCCGAAGCCCTCGCCGTGGTCGCCCAGCGGCGTG
>DASVFS010000160.1:0-2690 GCA_036379915.1 Conexibacter sp.
CAGGTCGAGGTTGACGATCGCGATCGGCAGCAGCAGCAGGTACGCGAGCACGTGCATCGAGAAGAGCGTGTCGCGCGGGCTCCAGCCCTGGCCCGTCGTGACCGCGAGACCCGCCGCCATCGCGAGCGCCGCCATCAGCAGCGGGAAGCCGAGCGCGGCCGGCAGGTACGGCTGACGGCGGCAGCGGATCAGGTCGAGCGCGACCGCCAGCACGGCGAATCCGACGAGCGCGTCGAGCGCCGTCAGCTGCTTGAAGACCGGGTCGTACAGCTTCGTCATCGCGGGGATGCCGAACGTCGATCCCTCGCACACGACTGGGGCCGCGACCGCGAGCGCGACGGTCGCCAGCGGCTGTCGCACGAGCAGCACGGCGCCGACGAGCAGGAGCGGGACGAACAGGCCGGCGCCGCCGAGGCGCCGCTCGGCGAAGATCGCGACCGCCAGCGTCGCGAGCGACGCGGTCAGCGCCACCAGCAGCGTCTCGAGCTGCTGGCCGCGGAGCCGTTGGCGCAGCGCGAGCATCGCCCGCTCCGGCGTCAGCGGGCGGCGCGCCGGCGGCGCGGAGGAGCGACCCGCAGGGCCTCCGCCGCCTCGGCGAGCGCCGGATCGGCGGGCCCGTAGACTTCGTAGCCGCTGCGCCCGGGCGCGCGCACGCCGGTGACGACGAGCCCGACCGGCTGCAACATGTGGCGGTCGAGGATCGAGCGCGCTCTCTGGACCTGGTCGCGCGTCGTGTAGCCGAGGCGCGCGACGATCAGCGCCGCGTGGATCGCCGGGTTGTTCAGCAGCACCTGCGCGTCGGCCACAGGGTTGAGCGGCGGCGCGTCGATCACGACCACCGTGTCGTCCGCGGCGAGGTCGGCGAGCAGCGCCGAGACGGCGGGCGAGCCGAGCAGCTCGGACGGGTTCGGCGGCAGCGTCCCGGCCGGCAGCAGCTGGAAGTTCGGCAGCTGCGGGAACGGCTGCAGCAGCAGCTCGTGCAGCTCCTCGCGCCCGGTCAGGGCGGTCGTGATCCCGCGCATCGGGTCGAGCGCGAAGTGGTGCGAGAAGCTCGGCTGGCGCAGGTCGAGCTCGACGAGCACGACCCTGCGCCCGGCGAGCGCGATCGCGTGCGAGAGGTCGATCGAGGCGGTCGACTTGCCCTCGCCCGGCACGGCGCTCGTGATCAGCAGCGTGTCGAGCTGACGCGTGACGGCGACGAAGTCGAGCGCGCTGCGCAGGATGCGGTACGGCTCGAGCGTGCGCGCGCGGTCGTCGGCGCGCCGGTGCTTGAACGCCGTCGGCGGGACGGTCGCGAGCACCGGCAGGCGATAGGCGCGTTCGAACGCCTCGACCGAGTTGACGCGGCGATCGAGCGACTCGAGCAGGAACACGAGCGCGCCGGCGAGCGCGAGCCCGACGAGCAGACCGAGGATCGCGGTCGTCCGGACCGTCGCGCCGCTCGGGCTGCCGGGCGGGCTGGCGCGCGTGATGATCTGCAGGCCGCTGTTCGCGATCGCGCGCAGCTGGTCAAGCCGCTGGCTCGATTCCTGCAGCGTCGTGCGGTCGGGCGAGCCGACGGGCAGCGCGTCGATCTGCTCCTGCAGATGGCGCTGGGCGACGTCGACCTGGTCGAGTTGCTGCTGCGTCTCGGCCGCCAGGTACTGCTCGGCGAACGCGTTGGCGAGTCGCGCCGAGAACAGCGGGCTGCTGGTCGAGGCCGTGATGTCGATGACGTTCGCGTTCGGCGCGGCCTCGACGTCGACCGCGCCCAGCAGCGTGTCGGGCGCCGCCGGCGATCTCAGCTGCCGTCTGACGCCTTCGGCGACGTTGCGCGAGGAGGCGACCAGCACTCTCGTCGCCGCGTCGCGCTCCGGGTCGCCGCTGCTGCGGCTGACGCCCAGCGCCTGCTCCGTCAGCGTCGCGTTGCCGAACGCGACGCTGGCGGTCGCCTCGTAGCTGCGCGTGCCGGTCTCGTAGCGCACGACGGCCGCGAGCATGCAGGCGACGACGACGCCGGCGATCAGCAGCCAGCGGCGACGCAGCACCTCGAGCAGCGCCGACAGCGTCTCGCGCTCGGTGCCGCCGGCGGTCGGCAGGTCGGCCGGGGCGGGCGTCACGAGGCCGGTCGTCCAGGCTCGGGGAACGTGCGCATCCACACGATGCTACTTGGCGCCCCCGTCGGCCCCGATCGCGCTGGCCGCATGGGCATCGCGCCCTCGAGTGCCTCGCCGTCGCGCGCCAGCTCGGCCATGGCGGGATCGGCCGGCGCGCTCACGGCCACGGCGGGGTCGGTCGACACGTGCCGGATGATACGACGCGCGACAGCTCGGCGGCGGTCGGCCGGCGCCGCCGGCAACGCGTCGCTCATGCGGCTCGTGCCGGCCCGATCGCCTCCGCGTAGAGCGCGATCGTGCGCTGCGCGATCGCGTCCCACGAGAAGCGTTCGTCCGCGAGCGCGCGCGCGGCCGCGCCGCGCTCGCGGCACGCCGCGCGTCCGGCCGCCGCGATCTCGGCCAGCCGCTCGGCGAGCGCGTCCGGGTCGGCGCGCTCGCACAGCCAGCCGGTCTCGCCGTCGACGACGTACTCGGGCAGCCCGCCGACGGGGTACGCGACGGCCGGACGGCCGTAGCCGCACGCGAGCAGCAGCACGCCGCTCGCGCTCGCCTGCCGGTAGGGCAGCGCGGCGACGTCGGCCGCCGCGAACAGGC
>DASVFS010000161.1:0-3251 GCA_036379915.1 Conexibacter sp.
GAGCGAGGGAAGCGAAGCAGGGCGTGCCGGTCGGCTGACGGCCGCCCGGCGCGCGGCGCGAGTCCGCGCGCAGCGGCGCTAACCTGCGCCGCGATGCCGCAGGCTCCGCTCCGTCGCCGTCTGCTCGCCGCGCTGCCGCCCGCGCTGCGCGGCGCGGCGCTGATGCCGGCGGCCGCGCTGGCCGTGCACCGGGCGCGCTACGAGCTGGCGTTCGGCGCCGACGCGCCGCGCGCGCTCGCCGCGCAGGGGCACGCCTACCTGTCGTCGCTGGCGCCGTGGCTCGTACTGATGGCCGCGCTCGGGCTCGGCGTCTCGCTCGGTGCGCTCGCGCAACGCTGGGCGCGCGGTGGGGGCGAGATCGGTGCCGTCGCGAGGACTCCGCGGCTCGCCGGCGTGCGCATGTGGCTGCTCGCGAGCACCGCGCTGTTCGCGATCTTCGCCGGGCAGGAGCTGCTCGAGGGCTGGTTCGCGAGCGGGCACGCCGCGGGACTCGCCGCCGTCGTCGGCGGCGGCGGTTGGTGGGCGCTGCCGGCGGCGCTCGTCGCCGGCGGCCTGCTGACGCTGGCGCTGCGCGCCGGCGCGTGCGTCGAGGAGGCGCTCGCGGAGTTGGCGCCCGTGCGGCTGGCGCTGCGCGCCGCCGCGCGCTCCGCCGCCCGCGTGCTGCGTCCGAGCGACCCGGCACCGCGCCCGCCGGCGCCGCTCGCGCGCGCCGCGGCCGGTCGCGCGCCGCCTGGCGCCGCCGTCGGATCCGCTCTTCCCGCGTAGCGCTCCGCGACTCGACCGCGTGTCGTCGCGCGAGCGCCGCGACATCGATCGATAGCAAGGAGTCCCATGTCCCGCATCCGCAAGGCGATCCTGCCGGCAGCGCTGCTGGCGGCGCTCGCGACGCTGCCCGCCGCCGCGCACGAGGGCGACGCGCACTACCGCTCCGTCGTGAACGAGATCGTGCCCGCGACCGACGGCCTGTCGGCGACGGTGCTCGACCACGACGACGCGCTGCAGCTCGTCAACGCGAGCGACGCGGACGTCGTCGTGCTCGACGAGGCCGGCGAGCCCTACGCGCGGCTGCTCGCCGACGGCACGGTGCAGGTCAACGCGCGCTCGTCGATGGCGAGAGGCGAGAACGCGCCGCCCGGCGGCGCCGCCGCGGAGGACGAGCACGACAGCGCCGACGCGCGCCTCTACGCGAGCGTGACGCTGCTGGCGCACGCGGGTCACGAGCACGGGGACGAGGCGGGCGACGACGACGGCGGCGCGGCCGAGCCGCGCGCCGCCTGGGTCGCCGTCGACAGAACGGGGCGCTACGCGTGGCACGACCCGCGCATCAACTACCGCGCCCGGCCGGTGCCGCCGCAGGTGACGGACGAGGCGAAGGAGACGAAGGTCAAGGACTGGCGCGTGCCGCTGCTCGTCGCCGGGCAGGCGGCCGACGTCGCCGGCACGCTCACGTGGGTCGGCGAGCCGGACGCGGGCTCCTCGTTCCCGACGACGGCCGTCGTCTCGCTCGTCGTGCTCGCGCTGCTGGCGGCCGGCGCGGTCGTCCTCGTACGGCGCCGTCGCGGCACCGACGAAGCGTCCGGCGCGTGATCCGCCGCCGCGTTCCCCGCGCGGCCGCGCCGCTCGCCGTCGTCCTCCTCGCCGTCGGCGCGCTCGCGCCGGCGGCGGCGCAGGCGCACGGCATCTCAGGCAGCGCGGACGTGCCGATCCCCGAGTGGATGTTCGCGTGGGCGGCGGCGATCGTCTTGATCGCCTCATTCGCCGCGCTCGGCGCGCTGTGGCCGAGACCGCGGCTGCAGCAGCCGCGGCTGCGGCGCGTGGCGACGATCCCGCGCGGCCTGCGCACGCTCTGCGGCATGGTGGGCGTCGCGCTGTACGGCGTCGTCGTCTACGCCGCGTTCGCCGGGACGGAGGTCCCGACCGCGAACCTCGCGCCGACCGTCGTCTACGTCGCCTTCTGGGTCGGGATCCCGCTGCTGAGCGTGCTGCTCGGCGACGTGTTCGCGCTGTTCAGCCCGTGGCGCGCGCTCTACCGCTGGATCTTCGCCGCCGCGCGGCGCGTTAGCCCGGCGCTCGACGCCGAGCCGCTCGCCTACCCGCCGTGGCTCGGGCGCTGGCCGGCGGCGCTCGGTCTCGCCGCGTTCGCGTGGGTCGAGCTGGCGTACGTCGACAAGGACGTGCCCGCGACGCTCGGCGTGCTCGCGCTCGCGTACGGCTTCGTGCAGCTCGTCGGCATGAGCGTCTTCGGCGAGCGCGCGTGGAGCGAGCGCGCCGACGCGTTCGGCGTCTACTTCAAGCTGTGCTCGCGCATCTCGATCTGGGAGACGCGCGGCCGCGAGCTGTGCGTGCGCCCGCTGCTGAGCGGCCTGCCGCGGCTCGACCCGCTGCCGGGGACGGTCGCGGTGCTCGCCGTGCTGATCGGCTCGACGACGTTCGACGGCGCCTCGAACGGCGTGCTGTGGGTCGACGTCGCGCCGTGGCTGCAGGAGCGCTTCGCCGACCTCGGCGCGTCGCTCACGCTCGCGAGCGAGCTGACCGCCAGCGTCGGCCTGGCGACCGCGATCGCCGCGGTCGCCGGCTTCTACGCGCTGGGGATCCGCGGCATGCGCACGGTCGATCCGCGCCGCAGCTCGCGCGAGCTGGCGCGGGCGTTCGTGCACACGCTCGCGCCGATCGCGTTCGCGTACGCGCTCGCGCACTACTTCTCGCTGCTCGCCTTCCAGGGCCAGGCGCTGATCTACCTCGCCTCCGACCCGCTCGGGACGGGCGCGGACCTGTTCGGGACCGCGAGCACGCAGGTGGACTACACGCTCGTCTCGCCGACGGCCGTCTGGTACGTGCAGGTCGCGGCGCTCGTCGCCGGGCACGTCGCCGGTCTCGTGCTCGCGCACGATCGCGCGCTGGCGCTGTTCGCGCGCGACCGCCGCGCGGCGGTCCGCTCGCAGTACTGGATGCTGACGGTGATGGTCGGCTTCACGTGTCTGGGCCTGTGGCTGCTGTCGGCGGTGAACGCATGAGCGGGCTACCCGCGGGGCAGGGTCTGGCAGGCTGTACGGCGAACCTCGTGGCGTGCTGACCCTGGACCCGATGCGGAAGGCGGTGCGGTGAGATGAGACCGATCCATGTGCTCCCGGTCGTGCTGATCGCGGCCGCCCTCGCGGGCTGCGGCGGCGACGACGGCGGCGACCCCGCGACGACGAGCGGCGCGGAGCCGGCGCAGACGCAGACCCAGACCACGAGAACGACGGCGCCGG
>DASVFS010000162.1:0-5250 GCA_036379915.1 Conexibacter sp.
ATGGGGTGCCCGTCCGTCATGGGTAGCCCTCGCGGAAGCGTGGGGTCCCGCGCAGAAATCGACCTCAGCTACGCCCCGCCACCACGGGGCGCGCTGAGTTTCGCCAATCCCTACTAGGACTGCTTCGGATTGGATGCAGCGCTGCACCGGCGACGAGCATCGGACGTGCAGACGTCCGGCGTTTGAACTCCGACATCGAAGCGGTGCCGCACACCGTATTTTGGTAGCGTCGGCTGCGGAATTACGGAGAGCAGTTCGCCCGAGACAGGGGCGCCGCCCATGCGTATGGGCGACGATAGTCGGGCGCATGTCCGTGTTCCGAATGTTGTTAAACCCCCAATGGGAGGTTCACTCATGCATACCGCCCCGATGGGACGGAAGACGCTCCTGAGCGCGCTGGTGGCGCTCGCTCTGCTGGGCGCCGCGCTGTTCGTCGTCACTCCGACTGCATCGGCGAATAGGGAAGAATGCCCGGAAGGAAGGATCTGCCTCTGGTCCGGTCCGACCTTCGGGGAAGCAAGAGCGTTCTTCAACGGGTTCGAAACCGGTTGCCACTCCCTTGCCAGCATAGACCCGCGTTCCGGATGGAACCACACCGGTAATCACACGGCGATATTCCCCTTCATAAAGACGATAAGGCCTGGACAATCATTCAGCAATGAATTTCCGTGGGGTGGCGAAGTCTGCATCGAATAGAGCGGCCTGTGCTTCTGACGGCTTCTCGACGCCGTTCACCCAGCGCCCCTGTCACAGAAAGGTCCGGCAAGCCGGGCCTTTCTCTGTTGACAAGACCGGCAGCAGCTACACGCGCATCACGGACACGACAGCGAACGCGGAAGCGCAGCACGCCGAGCTCGAGTTCGGCTTCTCAGAAGGAGCGGGCGGGCGCGACCGCCAGCTCCGCGCGGCGCTCACGGCGCGGACGCAGCCCGAACCAGACGCATGCGACCGCGACGAGCACCGCGGCGGCGTTCGCGCCGAGCGCGAGGTGGATGCCGGTCAGCTCGACGCTCTGGGTCGCGGCGACCGAGCCGAGGATCGGGATGCCGACGGTGAGCGCGACCTGCTGGGTCATCGAGGTCAGGCCGGTCGCCAGTCCCTGCTCGTCGTCGGGCAGGCCCGACGTGGCGGTCACGGTGTACGCGACGATCGCCGCGACGTGTCCGAAGAAGCCGACGAACAGCGCCGGCACCGCGATCAGGAGCGCGAGGCGGGTGTCGCCGAGGAACGCGAGCGGCAGCGTCGCGAGCGCCTGGACGGTCATGCCCGCGACGAGCACCGCGCGCACGCCGACGCGGCCGATCATGCGCCCGGCGAGCACGCCGGCGGAGACGGAGGCCAGACCCGGGATGCCGAAGATCAAGCCGGTCTGCAGCGGGGTGAGCCCGAGCACGTTCTGCAGGTAGAGCGTCATCATGTAGATCGCCGCCGGCTCCATCGTGAAGATCGCGAAGCCCGCGAAGTTGCCCCACTTCACGGTGGGGCGTCTGAGGATCCGCACCGGCGCGAGCGGCGCCTCCGCGCGCAGCTCGATCGCCCAGAACGCGGCCAGCAGCGCGGCGCCGACGACGCCGAGCAGGAGCTCCTGCTCGATCACGGCGTAGACGGCTGCGAGCAGGCCGGCGGTGACGGTCACCGCCCCCGGAAGGTCGAGCTCCACCCGCTCGGGCCGTCTGCTCTCGGCGATCGCGAACGGCGTCAGCACGAGGATCGTGGCGGCGACGGGAACGTTGACGAAGAACGCCGCGCGCCAGCTCAGGAGGCTGACCAGCGCGCCGCCGAGCAGCGCGCCGACGGTGAAGCCGCCGGACAGCAGCGCACCGTTGAGACCGAGGGCGCGGTCGCGCTGCGCGCCCTCCGCGAAGGTGGTGGTGAGCAGCGACAGCGAGGCGGGGATCGTCATCGCCGTCGCCAGACCCTGCAGCGCGCGAGCGGTCAGCAGCAGCTCGGACGACGAGGCGAGGCCGCCGAGCAACGACGCGCCGATCAGCAGCGCCAGACCGGACACGAACATGCGGCGCCGACCGAAGAGGTCGCCCAGGCGACCGAACAGGAGCGTGAAGCCCGCGGCGGGCAGCGCGTACGCGGACGCGATCCACGGCAGGTCGCGGAGGTCGAGACCGACGCCGGCGCCGACGTCCGGCAGCGCGACGTTGAGAATCGAGAAGTCGACCGACAGCATGAAGCCGGCGCCGAGCAGCAACAGCATGATCAGACGCTGTCTGGCGTCGAAGCGTGGACGGGGGGTCATGGATGCGGGCATGGCGATTCCTTCCTCTCGCGGGAGGGTTTCGTGGGGATGCGTCGGGGTCGACGAGGCGGACCGGTCGCCCGCCCCGCGGGCTATGTCTCTTCGGCGAGCGCCTTGAGCGCGGCGAGTCGGCGGTCCCAGCCGACGGCCAGCTCGGCCATCGCGCGCGCGGTCGCGTCGAGCCGGCCCGGCTCGGCGCGGTAGAGGACCTCGCGTCCCGCGCGCCGGCGGGTCACCAGGCCGGCTCTGTCGAGCACGGTGAGGTGCTTGATCACCGCCGGCCGGGTCACCGGAAGCTGCGCCGCGAGCGCCGTCGCCGTCCGTTCGCCCTGCTGCGCGAGCATCCGCAGCAGCTGCCAGCGGGTCGGGTCGGCGAGCGCGGCGAAGACCGCCGGCTCCGGCTCGGCGGCGGTGCTCATCGCGCCTCCGGGACCCTCGTCGCGTGCTCGGCGAGGTGGCCGAGCTCGAACGGCCAGCCGCCGGTATGGGCCTCGAAGCGGGCGACGCGCGCGTCCCTGTCGAGGTCGAGCCCGTCGAACCCGCTCTCGACCAGCGCCACGCGCGTCCCGTCGCCTTCGGGGACGAGCGTGAACTCGACGAGCGTCGAGTTGCCCGGCGTCGCCTCCTGCGCGTCAGCCGACGTCAACCAGCGGTAGGCGAAGCGGTGCGGCGGCTCGATCGTCTCGACGCGGCCGTGGACGGTGGGGTGTTCGTTCCAATGCAGCGACAGCGCGCCGCCGGGCCGCAGGTCGATCTCGGCCCCGGCGTCGCCGAACCAGGCGCCGAGGTGCTCGGCGCTGGTGATCAGCTGCCACACCCGCTCGACGGGTGCGGCGATCACGACATCTCGTTCGATCCGGTCGGTCTGGACGGTCATGGCTTTACCTCCGGGTGGGGTTGAAGTGTCACCCGCAGGTTACACATATCCCTGCCGATGTGCAACCCCAAGGTTACTCCTCGAACGACGTTCGGCGCGTCGGTCCTCGGGGGTAGGCTGCCGCGCGCCATGGCTTCGCCCGCACGCTCGGCTGGGCCTACTTCGCGCTCATCTGCGTGCTCGCGGTCGCGGCGCCCGTGCTGTTCGTCGCGACCAACGGCGGCGGCTGACGCACGCACGCCGGCCGACCGTGACGTCGCCGGTGCTGCAAGGCTGTGCGCGTGCCCGCCGCCCTGTCCGCCCGCGCCCTCTCGAAGCGATACGGCAAGACGACCGCGCTCGACGGCGTCGAGCTGGAGGTCGGAGCGGGTGAGCTGGTCGGGCTGCTCGGGCCGAACGGGGCGGGCAAGTCGACGCTGGTGAAGATCGCTTGCGGCCTCGTGCGGCCGACAGCCGGGGACGTGCAGGTCGCCGGCGCGCCCGCCGGCAGCCGCGCGGCGCGCGCCGCCACCGGCTACCTCGCGGAGCTGTTCCGCTTCCCCGGCTGGGCGCGCGCCGAGGAGGTGCTCGCGCTGCACCAGCGCCTCGCGCGCTCCGGCGGCGGAGCGGCCGAGCGCGAGGCGCTGCTCGCGCGGGTCGGCCTGCGGGGCGAGGGCGAACGGCGCGTCGAGACGATGAGCAAGGGCATGCAGCAGCGGCTCGGGATCGCCCAGGCGCTGATCGGCGCCCCGCGGCTCGTGCTGCTCGACGAGCCGACGAGCGCGCTCGACCCGGGCGGCCGGCGCACGGTGCGCGACCTGCTCGTGGAGCTGCGCGACCAGGGCGTCGGCGTGCTGCTGAACTCGCACCTGCTGAGCGAGATCGAGCTCGTCTGCGACCGCGTCGTGATCATCGACGGCGGCCGCGTCGTGACCGAGGGCCGGCCGCAGGACCTGAGCGCGCCCGGCGGCGTCGAGATCGAGACCGCCGACGGCGTGCGCCGCCTGCCCGACGCGCGCCGCGAGGACGTCCCGCGGATCGTGCGCGAGCTGGTGGCGGACGGCGCGGAGGTCTACGGCGTGCGCGTGGTGAGCGGCACGCTCGAGGACGCCTACCTCGCCGCCGTCGTGGGGCGCGACGGATGAGCGACGCGCTCGTGATCGCCGGCCATGCGCTGAAGGAGGCGGTCCGCCGCCGCGTGCTGCTCGTCGTCGCGCTGCTGACGGCGGTCTTCCTCGGGCTCTACGCGCTCGGCGCCGCCAACGTCTTCGCGTCGCTCGAGCGGGAGCGCGGCAGCGGGTTCGTCCCGCTCGACGAGCGGGCGCTGGCGGGCGGGACGCTGCTCGGCCTGGCGATGTTCGTCGCGCTCTTCCTCGGCGTCGTGCTGGCGATCTTCCTGACGCTCGGCGCGGTCCGCGGCGACGCCGAGCGCGGCCTGCTGCAGCCGCTGGTCGTGCGTCCGGTGGGCCGCACGACGCTGCTCGTCGGACGGCTGCTCGCAGCCAGCGCCGTCTGCGTCCCCTACGTCGTGAGCGTCTTCCTGATCGCCGCGCTGATCACGCGGTGGACGGGCGACTTCACGCCCGCCTCGTACGTCGTCCCCGCCGCCGGCCTCGCGCTCGGCGTCGTCACCGTCGTGGCGATCTCGCTGCTCGGCTCGACGGCCCTCGGGACGACCGCCAACGGCATCGCGATCTTCATGGTCTTCGGCACGGGCCTCGCCGCCGGGCTGCTGGGCCAGATCGGCGACGCGCTCGACGTCGGCACGCTGACGACGGCGAGCACGCTGATCTCCTGGGTCGTCCCGTTCGAGGCGCTCTACCAGAACGGGCTCCACGCGCTGACCTCGAACGTCGGCGGCGTGGCCGGCGTGATCGTCCAGCTCGGGCCGTTCGGCGGCGCCAGATCCATGAGCGCGGCGATCTGGCCGTGGGCGGCGGCGTGGTCGGCGGCCGTGCTCGCGCTGGCCGCGCTGGCGTTCCGCCGCCGCGACCTCTGAGGAAGCTGCCGGCGGGGCGCGCCGCCGATCAGCGGTGGTAGACGGGATCGACCAGGGGCCCGAGCGACGGCATCGCCTCGCGCGCCGTCAGGTAGTTCTCGAACGCGCTGCCGCAACAGGCGTTGCGCACGACGACGACGACCT
>DASVFS010000163.1:0-19999 GCA_036379915.1 Conexibacter sp.
GCGCCGTGCTCGCCTGCGATCGCCCGCAGCCGGGCGGCCCGTCGCGGGATCGTCTCGCGCCACGTGGATGCGTCGAAGCGGGCGTCCGCCGAGTCACGCCACAGCGGCGTCACCGCACGGTCGGCGGCGTGGACGGCGTCCGGCAGGTGCAGCGGCTTGCGGCAGGTCGCGCCGCGGTTGACGCGGTGCAGCTTGTCGCCCTCGACCGAGGCGAGCCGGCCGCTGCGCACGTTCGCGACGAGCCCGCAGCCGACTCCGCAGTAGGGACAGGTGGTGCGCGTCGCGCTCACGCCGCCTGCGGCAGCTCGACCGCCGGGGCGAGCCGCAGCCACAGCTCGCCGTCGCGCTCCAACACCTCGTGGACCGCGACGCCGGGGTGGTTGCCGAGCGCGGCGCCGCTGCGCAGGTCGAAGCGCCAGCCGTGCAGCGGGCACGTCACGCACGCGTCCGCCACGAGCCCGTCGGCGAGCGGGCCGCCTCGGTGCGGGCAGGCGCCGTCGATCGCGACGTGGCCCTCGGGCGTGCGGAAGACGGCGATGCGCCGGCCCGCGACGGTCGTGCTGCGGCCCTCCAGCAGCGGCACGTCGCCGACGCGGCCGATCAGATGCAGGTCGTCGCTCATGCGGATCCCTCCGGTGGCGTGCCCGCATGTGCGAGCGGCGGGGCGGGCGGACCGGCCGCGCCGGCCAGCACCGCGTCGATCGGCGTCAGCGGCTCCGGCTCGCTGTCGAGCTCCGCGAACTGCTTGGCGTGCACCGGCTCGTGGCGCTCGAGCCACGGGTCGGGTTCGGCGGCCGCCTTCGCGATCGCGTAGCGCTCGAGCAGCTCGGCCTGCCGCGCCGGATCCAGCACGACCGCGCGCACCGCCTCGATCCCGACGCGCTCGACCCACGTGTACGTGCGCTCGAGGTACTCCGCCTGCTCGCGGTAGTGCTGCAGGAAGATCAGCGCGAGGCGGATCGCCGCCTCGCCGTCGGCGACCGTGTCGAGCAGGTCGCCTCTGCGCACGTTCGCGCCCGCGGCGCCGCCGACGTACAGCTCCCAGCCGCCCTCGATCGCCACGAGGCCGATGTCCTTCACGTACGCCTCGGCGCAGTTGCGCGGGCAGCCGGTCACGGCCGACTTGACCTTGTGCGGCGTGTAGAGCCCCTCCATCCGCCGCTCCAGCTCGATCCCGACGCCGATCGCGTCGCCGAGGCCGAAGCGGCAGAAGTCGGTGCCGACGCACGTCTTGACCGTGCGGACCGCCTTCGCGTACGCGTGGCCGGACGGCATCCCCAGCTCCTCCCACACGCGCGGGAGCGCCTCCTTCCTGATCCCGAGCAGGTCGATCCGCTGCCCGCCGGTGATCTTCACCATCCGCACGTCGTGGCGCTCGGCGACGTCGGCGATGCGGCGCAGCTCGTCCGGCGTCGTGACGCCGCCGCGGATGCGCGGGACGACGGAGAAGGTGCCGTCGTTCTGGATGTTCGCGTGCACACGGTCGTTGATGAAGCGCGCGTGGCGCTCCTCGCGGTGGCGCGCGGCGGCGACCTCGGAGACGAGGTAGGCGAGGCCCGGCTTGCAGGCGCCGCAGTCGCGCCCGGCGCCGCACGTCGCGGTCAGCTCGCTCACCGACTCCAGCTCGCGCTCGCGCACGAGCGCGGCGAGCTGCTCGCGCGTCTGCTTGCGGCACGGGCACAGGTACGCGGGCTCCTCGCCGGCGCCGCCGCGCTCGATCGCGAGCAGCTCTCTCACGAGCCCCTTGCACGAGCCGCAGCCGGAGCCGGCGCGCGTGACGGCGACGACCTCCTGCGTGGAGCCGAGCCCCTGCGCGCGGATCGCGCCGACGATGTCGCCCTTGCAGACGCCGTTGCAGTTGCACACCTGCGCGGTGTCGGGCAGGTCGGCTGCGCCCGCCTCGCTCGCCTGTTGGAGCAGGCCGAGCAGGTCCTCGACCGGCTCGCGGCGGCGCACGTGCTCGAGCAGCAGCTCGTGCCCGCGCGTGTCGCCGAGCAGCACCGCGCCGGCGGCACGGCCCTGCTCGTCGACGACCAGCTTGCGGTAGGTGCGGGACCCCGCGTCGGCCGCGACGACCTCGCGCGGACCGGTCGCCTCGCCGACGGCGACGAGGTCGACGCCCATCACCTTCAGCTTCGCGGACTGCACCGAGCCGGCGTAGGCCGCCTCGCCGGCCGTGAGCGTCTGCGCCGCGACGGCCGCCTGCTCGTGGATCGGCGCGACGAGCCCGTAGACGACGCCGCGGTGCTGCGCGCACTCGCCGACCGCGAGCGCGCGCGGGTGGCTCGTGACCATCGCGTCGTCGACGACGATGCCGCGCTCGACCGCCAGGCCGGCGGCACGCGCCAGCGCGACCTGCGGGCGAATGCCGATCGAGACGACGACGAGGTCAGCGGGGAGCAGGCTGCCATCCGCCAACCGCAGTCCGCTCACCGCCTCCTCGCCGACGAGCGCGGCCGTCTGCGTTGCCAAGCGCACCTCCACGTCCAGCTCGCGCATCGCGTCGAGCAGCAGCGCGGCGGCGCCGTCGTCGAGCTGGCGCTCCATCAGGCGGTCGACGAGGTGCACGACGGTGACCGGGCAGCCGAGGCCGGCGATCCCGCGCGCCGCCTCGAGCCCGAGCAGCCCGCCGCCGATCACGACCGCCTGGCGGGCGTCGCGGGCGCGAGTGGCGATCGCGTCGCAGTCGGCCGGGTCGCGGAACGGGATCACGCCGGCGACGTCGATCCCCTCCAGCGGCGGCAGCAGCGCGTCCGAGCCGGTGCACAGCACGACGCGCTCGAACGCCAGCGCGCCGCCGTCCGCCAGCGTGCAGGCGCCGGCGTCGAGGTCGAGCGCGGCCGCCGCCGCGCCGAGGCGCACGTCGACGGCGTGGTCGGCGTACCACTCGCGCGGGCGCAGCTGCAGCTGCTCGCGCGTCGTCTCGCCGGCGAGCAGGTGCGACAGCGCGACGCGGTCGTAGGGCAGCTCCGGCTCCTTGCAGAGCAGCGTGACGGGCACGCGCGGGTCGCGCTCGCGCACCCGCTCGCAGACCGACTGGCCGGCGATGCCGCCGCCGATGACGAGGATTCCGCTCATGGCCGGACAGGTTGCCGGCGGCCCGCGGCGCCGCGTACCGCCGCGTGTCGAAAGCGGGGGAGAGGGTGGGCTCCGCATGTCGCAATCGAAACCGCATGGTTCAATATCCGGCCGGATGCCCCGCCCGCGCAAGCAGCTCGACTTCCGCGCCGCCGCCGCGGCACTCACCGCTCCCGGCGCGGAGACCGCCACGATGGCCGCGATCGCGCGGCGGCTCGACGTCGCCAAGCCGACCCTCTACCGCATGGCCGGGAGCCGCGAGGAGCTCGTCCAGCTGTGCGTCGACGCCGAGGCCGAGCGGCTGCTCGAGCAGCTGCACCGCGCCGGCGGCGTCGCCGGGTTCCTGGACTTCGTCGAGGACTCGCCGGCGGGCTTCAAGCTGCTGTTCGACGGGCGCCACCCGCAGGCGCGCCAGGCGGTGCGCCGCGTCGAGAACCGGCTGGGCGACGACCTGCGCCGCCGGGGCGTCCCGCAGGCGCAGACGCTCGCCGCCGGCCTGATCGGGCTCGCGGCCGCCGTCGCTCGTCGTGCGATCGAGGACGGAGTGCCGGTCGATTCGCTCGATTTGCAGGCCGTTCTCGAGCGGGCGTCAGCGCCGGGAAACTGAACCGGTCGGTTGCGTTTTCGCCGCGTGGCGAAAGCGGACCGCGAGATCTCGGACGTCGCGCCGTGGATCGAGCCGATCCGCGGACCTAGCGTGGCCGGCACACCGCATAGGCCGACACGACGGAGGACCGATGAGCGCGACGACCGCACCACCACGACCACCCGCAGCCGCCAGCATGCGCGGACGCTGGATCGACGAATGGGACCCCGAGGACGAGCGGTTCTGGGAGGCGACCGGCAAGCGGATCGCACGCAAGAACCTCGCCCTCTCGATCTTCGCCGAGCACTTCGGCTTCTCGATCTGGGTGCTGTGGACGATCGTCGTGATCAACCTCGGCAACGTGGGCATCGCGCTGTCGCTCTCCGAGGCGTTCTGGCTGACGGCCGTGCCGAACCTGATCGGCGCGGCGCTGCGGATCCCCTACACGTTCGCGGTCCCGCGCTTCGGCGGCAGAGCATGGACGACGATCAGCGCCGCGCTGCTGCTGATCCCGACGCTGCTCGTGGCGATCGTCGTGCCGAGCGGCTGGCTCGCCGAGCAGACGCACGGCGCGCAGTTCTGGATCCTGCTCGCGTGCGCGGCGACCGCCGGCGTCGGCGGCGGCAACTTCTCCTCCTCGATGGCGAACATCTCGTTCTTCTATCCCGAGGGCGGAAAGGGCCTCGCGCTCGGCCTCAACGCGGCCGGCGGCAACCTCGGCGTCGCCGTCACGCAGCTGCTGATCCCGCTCGCGATCATCGTCGGCGTGCCGGCCGCGGCGGTGAAGCTGCCCGAGCACGAGGTGCACCTCGCCTACGCGGGCCTCGTGTGGCTGCCGTTCATCGTCGTGGCGGCCGCCGGGGCCTGGCTGTACATGGACAGCCTCACGCAGGCGAGATCGGACGGGCGCGCGTACGCGATGGCGCTCAAGCAGCCGCAGACGTGGGTCATGTCGATCCTCTACATCGGCACGTTCGGCTCGTTCATCGGCTACTCGTTCGCGCTGCCGCTCGTGATCAAGAACACGTTCCCGGAGTTCCTCGCCGGCCACCCGTTCATCGCCACCTACCTCGCCGGCCTCGCCTTCGTCGGCGCGCTCGTCGGCTCGGTCGCGCGGCCGCTCGGCGGCTGGCTGTCCGACAAGGTCGGTGGCGCGAAGGTGACGCTCGCCGTCTTCGCCGGCATGGGCCTGCTCACGATGAGCGCGATCGTCGGCGTCAGAGAGCACAGCTTCGGACTCTTCTTCGGCTCGTTCATGGCGATCTTCCTGCTCGCCGGGATGGGCAACGGCTCGACCTACCGCATGATCCCGTCGATCTTCGGCGCGCTCGGCCGCAGAGCGGCCGCCGAGCGCGGGCTCGACCCGGCGGAGACGGCGCTGTCGTTCAAGCGCCAGGCGGCCGCGGTGATCGGGATCGCCGGCGCGATCGGCGCCTTCGGCGGCTTCCTGATCCAGGTCGCCTTCCGGCAGGCGAGCCTCGGCGTCTCCGCGCTCGTGAGAGCGGCCGAGACGCCGGCGGAGAGACTGGCGATCGCGCAGGCGCACGCCGACTGGTCGATCTCGGCGCTGTGGGTCTTCCTCGCCGCCTACGTGCTGTTCGCCGGCATGACGTGGTTCTTCTACCTGCGCAAGTCGGTCGCGGTCGGGAGGATCCCGAGCCTCGCGCACGCCTCGGTCTGAGGCGCGCCTCGGCAGTGCGGGTCAGCCGGCCTGCGTCGCGGGCCGGCTGGCGATCGCCTTGCTCGCCTGCTTCTCCGCGCTCACGCGCACGACGTTGCGCACGAGCCCGACCTTTTCCATTCCCGCGATCACGAGACCGCTCGGATCGGCCAGGCGCTCGAGCCGGCGCAGCCCGTGGAAGGCGGAGGTCGGGAAGGCGTGGTGGTTGTGGTGCCACGACTCGCCGAGCGACGGCAGCGCGAGCCAGAAGACGTTGCGCGACTCGTCCTCGACGTCGAAGCGGCGGCGGCCGAAGAAGTGGCAGACGGAGTTGATCGACCACGTCATGTGGTGCAGCAGGAAGATCCGCACGAGGCCGCCCCACACGAGCCCCAGCAGCCCGCCGACGAGCGAGAAGCCGCTCAGCAGGAAGCCGAGCAGGAACGGCAGGAACAAGGTCATGCCGACCCAGAAGAGGAAGGTGCGGTTGACCCAGCGGATCGCCTGGTCCTCGAGCAGGTCGGGCGCGAAGCGGCGTGCGGACGCGCGGCCGTGCGTGTTGGCGCCCAGCATCCAGCCGACGTGCGCGTGCCAGAGGCCCTTGAGCGCGCCGCGGAAGCCGTCCTCGAAGTCGACGTGCGGGCTGTGCGGGTCGCCTTCCTCGTCGGCGAAGGCGTGGTGCTTGCGATGGTCGGCGACCCACGTGATGACGCTGCCCTCGACGGCCATCGAGCCGGCGATCGCGAGCGCGACGCGCACGGGCCTCGAGGTCTCGAACGCGCGGTGCGTGAAGAGGCGGTGGTAGCCGATCGTGATGCCGAAGCCGGTGATCGCGTACATGAACGCGAAGATCGCGAGCTCGCGCCAGCCGATCGCGTCGTTCCACAGCAGCACGATCGAGCCGAGGAACGCGACGAAGGGGAGGACGACCGCGACGAGGTTGGAGATGCGGTGCGCACGGGTCATGGGTTTGCACCCTACCCGCAAAGTCGGACAGCGCCTCGTCTGCACGCAACGTCCTGGCCGCGGAAAGTTGTAACTTTCCTACAAGTATGACGGACAGGTCGACGGAGGTCTTCGAAGCGCGCCCGTGGCGGCGCCTGCCGCGCTCGGCGGTCGAGACGATGCGCCCGCAGCTGCCGGACCTCGCGCAGGAGATCATCGACGCGATCCGCGTCGAGGTTCCCGCCTACGCCCGCCCGCTCAGAGGTCCGTTCGGCCGCGGTCTGATCGTCGGCGTGGAGGAGGCGTTGCGCCAGTTCCTCGACGGCATCGAGGGGGAGGGGCGGATGCAGCGCTCGCGCGTCTACGTCGACCTGGGTCGCGGCGAGGTGCGCGCCGGCCGCGGGCTCGACGTGCTGCTCGCCGCCTACCGCGTGGGCGCGCGCGTGGCATGGCGGCGCTTCTCGGCCGCGGGGGCGCAGGCCGGGCTCGAGCCGGCGACGCTCTACCTGCTCGCCGAGTCGATCTTCGCCTACATCGACGAGCTGTCGGCGAAGTCGGCCGAGGGCTATGCGCTCGAGCAGTCGGCGGCGGCCGGCGAGCGGCGCGCCCAGCGCCAGCGGCTCGCGCGCATGCTGTTGCGCGACCCGCCCGCCGACCCGCTCGACGTCGAGGAGGTCGCGCGCGCGGCGCAGTGGCGGCTGCCCGAGTCGCTCGCCGCCTTCGCGTTCGCAGAGGCGGACGGCGAGCGGATCGTGCCGCGCCTGCCGGCCGACGCGATCGTCGACACGGTCGGCGGCGTCGGCTGCGCGCTGCTGCCGGATCCGGGACGGGCCGGACTGCGGGCGAGACTCCAGCACGCGGTCGGGCCGCGGCACGTCGCGGCGCTGGGCCCGCCGGTGCCGTGGCGCGACGCGCTCCTCAGTCTCGCGCGCGCCCGCGCGGTGCTCGCGCTGTCGGCCGAGGGGGCGGCGCCGGACCACGGCGTGCTCGACGCCGCCGACCACACGACCGCGCTGCTGCTGCGCAGCGACCGGCGGCTCGCGCAGGAGCTCGTGCGCACGCGGCTCGCGCCGCTCGCCGCGCTCGGCCCGGGCGCGCGCGCCCGCATGACGGCGACGCTCGCCGCCTGGCTGGCGGAGCAGGGGCGGCTGCAGGCGGTCGCCGAGCGGCTGCACGTGCACCCGCAGACGGTCCGCTACCGCCTCGGCCGCCTGCGCGAGCTGTTCGGCGAGCAGCTCGACGATCCGCAGCGCCGCTTCGAGCTGGAGCTGGCGCTGCGGGCCGACGGGGGGTTCGACGCCGCGGCGGGCTGAGCGCCCTCGCGCCCAGCCCGTGCCCCGGGTCCGCGCGAGGTCCGCGCGCCGCCCCGCTCCGCTTCTGAGAGGATCGGCGCGATGGGGGACCGGGGGACCTGGCGCCGACGGCTGCCGGCTTGGCTCGGCGAGCGCCCGCACGTCGCGGCCGCGCTGCTGCTCGCGCTGCCGGTGCTCGCGTACCTGTGGCCGGTGCTGCTGGGCGGCAAGGTCCTCACGCCGCTGGCCGACCTCTACGGCTCGGTCCCGTGGCAGTCGTACGCGCCGCGCGACGTCGGCAGCTTCCAGAACGTCGTGCTCGTCGACATCCCGCACGTGCTGCACCCGTGGCACGTGCTCGTGCGGCGCTCCCTGCACGACGGCGCGCTGCCGACGTGGAGCCCCTACGCGCTCGGCGGCGCGCCGCTGTACGCGAACCCGCAGACCGGGCTCTTCTCGCTCTTCAACGTGCCGCTGTGGATCCTGCCGCTGCTGTACGCGGCCGGCGTCTCGGCGGCGCTGAAGCTGCTCGTCGGCGCCTACGGCACCTACCGGCTCGCGCAGCGGTACGGCCTCGGCTTCCTGCCGGGGCTGCTCGCGGGCGTCGCGTTCGCCTTCTCGGCGATCAACGTCGTGTGGCTGACGCACGCGGAGCTACCCGGCGTGCTCGCGCTCCTGCCGTGGGCGCTGCTGTTCGTCGAGCGGCTGCTCGCCGGCGGACGCGCGCGCGACGCGCTCGGGCTGGCGCTCGTGACGGCGATCGGCCTGGGCGGCGGCCACCCCGGCATGCAGGTCCACCTGCTCGCGGTGACGGGGCTGTACGCGCTGCTGCGCATCGCCTGGCGCGAGCGGGGGGCGGCGGGCGCGTCCGCGCCGCCGCTGCGCGCCGCGGCGCTCGTCGCCGGCGGCCTCGCGGCGGGGACGCTGCTGATGGCGTTCATGCTGCTCCCGGAGGCGCGTTCCGCCTCGGACACCGTCGGCGTGCTCGCGCGCAGGGCCGAGCTGCTGCCCGGGCAGCGGATCCCGCTCGACGCGCTGCAGACGATCGCCTTCCCCGACCGCTGGGGCCGGCCGAGCGCGTTCGAAGACATAGCCCACAGCCCCTTCGGGGTCGTCAACTACAACGAGCGCACGTTCTACGCGGGCACGGTGGCGCTGCTGCTCGCGTGCGTCGGTCTGCTCGCTCCCGGCGGCTGGTCGCGCAAGGGCCCGCTGGCGCTGCTGGCGCTGCTCGGCCTCGCGGTCCCGCTGCGCGCGCCCGGGCTGCACTGGGCGATGACCCACTTGCCGGGGCTCGACCTCGTCGAGCCGCAGCGGATCCACTTCGCCTACGCGCTCGCCGTCGCGCTGCTGGCGGCGTTCGGCCTGCGGGCGCTGCTCGACGCGCGCGCGCTCGGGCGGCGCAGCGTCGCGGTGCCGGTCGGGGCGGCGCTGGCGGCGGCGCTCGTCGTCGTCACCGCGGGGATCTCCGCGCGCGACGTGGGGGACACGGCACGCCACTTCGCCACCGGCGCCGACTTCGCGCGCGGCGGCGTGCTCGCGCTGACGAGCGTCGCGTGGTTCCTGCTGTTCGCGCTCGCGGTCGGGGCGGGGCTGCTGCTCGCGCGGCGCGGCCCGCGCTGGCGCACCGGGGTCGCCGTCGCGCTCGTCGCGCTCGCGGCGGCGGACGCCTACCACTTCGCGCACGGCTACCAGCCGATGGCGCCGCGCGCCCGCGCGATGCCGCCGACGACGCCGGCGCTCGCGCTGCTCGAGCGCCATCGCGACGACGGCCGCGTCGTCGGCGTCGAAGGCGCGCTGCCGCCGGACACCGCGGCGCTCTACGGCCTGCGCGACGTGCGCGGCTACGACCCGCCGCAGCCGACGAGACGGCTGCTGGCGCTGTGGCGGCTCGCCAACCCCGTGCAGCTCGACTGGGCGCCGTTGGAGCTGCCGCTCGGCGCGCTGAACGGCCAGTCGTTGCGGGTCCTCGGCGTGCTCGGCGTGCGGCGCCTGCTGCTGCCGCCCGGCGTGCAGCTCCCGAGCGGGCCGGCGAGCGGGCTGCGCGGCGTGTACGCCGGGCCGGACGCGACGATCGCGGAGAACGCGCGGGCCGCGCCGCGGGCGATGGTCCCGTCCCGCGTGCTGCCCGCGACGAGCTCCGCGGCGGCGCACCGGCTGCTCCTCGAAGCGCGCTTCGACCCGCGCACGGACGTCACGGTGGCCGCGGCGGGCGCTCGCGACGTCGCGGCGGCCAGCGGCTCCGCCGCGATCGCGCGGGACGCGCCCGCGCGCGTCGAGCTGCGCGCGGACCTCGCCCGCGGGGGGCTCGTCGTGCTCGGCGACGCGCTGCTGGACGGCTGGAGCGTCACCGTCGACGGCGCGCCGGCGGCGCCCCTGCGCGTCGACGAGGTGATGCGCGGGGTCGTCGTCCCCGCCGGCCGGCACACGGTCGTGTGGAGCTACGCGGTCCCCGGCCTGCGGGCCGGGGCGATCGTGAGCCTGCTGACGGCGCTCGGGCTCGCGGGCGTCGCGCTGGCGCTCGCGTTGCGCGCTACGCGGCGGGCGTCGACGCGGCTTCGGCCGTGACCGGCTCGATCACGTCGGCGGCCAGCTCGTCGTTCCAGGCGTAGACGACCGGCACCTGGTAGCGCCCCATGTGGTTCGTGCGGAGGGCGACCATCTCGGGGCCTTCCCAGTAGCGCTCCCACGCGAGTCTCGACTCGAACCACACCATCTGCAGGATCCTGTACGCGTCGTCGCGCGAGCGGTGGACCTTGTACTGCGTCGCGCCGTAGCGGAGCGACGCGGCCGCCGCCTCGCTCACCGCCGCGGCGAACGCGTCGCCGCGGAAGAGCGTGGCGTACCAGGGGATGTGAACGACTCCGGCCATCGGCGGGGATCCTAGCGGTCGGGGTGCGGGATCGCGTCGAGGCCGGCGCTAGGCGCCGACCTCCGCGCGGATCGCGCCCGGGCCCTCGGCGGTCTTGCCCTGGCCCTCGTCGGTCGCGCCCACGAGGATCGCGATCTTGCCGAGGTGCTTGTTGTCGCGCAGCAGCTGGTGCGCCTCGGCGACGCCCTCGAAGCCCATCGTCTTCCACAGCACCGGCCGCACGAGCGACTGCTCGATCAGCTCGTTCGCCTTCGTCGCCTCCCACGCGTTCGCGAAGTGGGAGCCGATGATCTGCTTCTGGCGCATCCACAGGTAACGCACGTCGAAGTCGAGCTGGTAGCCGGAGGTCGCGCCGCAGATGACGACTCTGCCGAACGGTCTCACGCACAGCACCGAGGTCGGGAAGGTCGCTCTGCCGACGTGCTCGAAGACGATGTCGGGCGGGCCGCCGAGCTTCTCCTCGACGACCCCGCAAAAGCGCTTGGACTCCTTGAAGCGTGCCTTCTCGGCGTCCTTGTCCTCGCCGCCGCGGCGCATCATGCCGCTGAAGTCGTTCCGATCGATGTAGTCGACCGCGCCGAGCTGCTTGACCAGCTCGCCCTTGTCAGGCGACGACACGACCCCCACGCACTGAGCGCCGGCGATCTTGCACAGCTGCGTGGCGAACACGCCGAGGCCGCCGGCCGCGCCCCAGATCAGCACGCGGTGGCCGGGCTGCAGCTTCGCCTGGTCCATCAGCATGCGGTAGGCGGTGAAGTAGGTGAGGCCATAGGAGGCCGCCTCCTCCCACGACAGGTGCTTCGGCTTCGGCAGCAGCTGCTGCGCCTGCACCTTGCAGAACTGCGCGAACGAGCCCCACGTCGTCTCGTAGCCCCAGATCTCCTGCGAGGGCGCGGCGAGCGGGTCGAGGCCATGGACCTCGACGTCCTCGTAGGAGGCCTGGTTGCAGTGGATCACGACCTCGTCGCCGGCCTTCCAGCGCGTGACGCCCTCGCCGACCTTCCAGACGATGCCGGACGCGTCGGAGCCGCCGATGTGGTGGCCGTACTGCGGGTGGTCGCCGTAGCGCATCACGGAGATCGGCTCGCCGAGCGCGGCCCACACGTTGTTGAAGTTGACGCCGGCGGCCATCACGCGCACGATCACCTCGAAGGCGCCGGGCTGCGGCGTCTCGATCTCCTCCAGCTGGAAGGCGTCGACCGGCTCGCCCAGGCGCTCCTCGCGGATCACCCACGCGGTCATCGTCTCGGGGAGCGTCCCCGGCTCGGTCGCGACCGTCGCGACCTGGCTCACGTCAACAGCCACACGGCACCTCTTCAGAGTCGATCGGGAAGTTGGACGGCCCGCATCGTAGCGATGCGAGGAGGGTCGCCTATCCGGTCGCGCGCGGGTCAGTCGAAGAAGCGGCTGCGCTTGAACCAGACGAACAGGATCGCCGACGAGAGGACGATCCCGCCGACGCCGAAGGCGAGGAACGCCCACAGCGAGCGGACGTGCAGGACGAGCCAGCCGAAGTTCTGCCCGAAGAAGCCGGTCAGCGCGGTGATCGGCAGGAAGATCGTCGCCACGAGCGTCAGCTGCTTCATGACGGCGTTCGTGCGGTTGGAGACGGTCGACAGGTAGACGTCCATCGCGCCGGTCAGCAGGTCGCGGTAGGAGTCGACCATGTCGGAGACGCGGATCAGGTGGTCGTAGACGTCGCGGAACCAGTCGCGCGTCCCGGGGTCGAGCCCGGGCAGCTCGGCGAGGTCCTCGATCGTGCGCGCGGCGAGGTCGCGCTGGGGGGTGACGATCCGCCGCAGCGTCACGAGGCTGCGCTTGAGGTGGAAGATGCGCTGCAGCTGCTCGTCGCTCGGGCCGAGCACGATCGCGTCCTCCAGCGCGTCGATCGCGTCGTCGATCCCCTCCAACACCGGGAAGAACGTGTCGGTGAGCGTGTCGAGGATGCGGTAGACGACGAACTGCTCGCCCTGCGTCCGGTCGGCCGGCAGGCGCTCGCGCAGCTCGTCGAGCTCGCGGCAGCCGCCGGGCCGGACCGTCACGACCCAGCCGCCGCTGACCATCAGGTGGACCTCGACCACCGCCGGCGCCTCGCCGTCGACGCGGCGGGCGCCGTAGAAGACGAGCAGCATGTGGTCGCCGTAGCGGTCGAGCTTCGGGCGCTGCCCCCGCTTCTGCAGGTCCTCCAGCGCGAGCGGATGCCAGCCGAAGCGCCGCGCGAGGCCGTCGAGCTGCTCGGGCGTCGGGTCGACGAGGTCGAGCCAGAAGAACTCGTCGCGCGCGAGCAGCTCGTCGATGGCGCGCTCGTCGATGCGGTCGAGCACCTGCATCTCGTCGGACGCTAGCGGGCTGAGGGGCGGATCGTCGTGCCTGGCAAGGAAGCAGGGAGCGTGGCCTGCCTCAGGCAGGCGAGCGAGCGATGACGCCGACCACTCGCTTCGCGAGCGGTGCCCGCGCGGCGAGGCGTCCCTCAGGGTTGCAGGAGGTCCTGCTGGGCGCTTTCTCGCTCCGGCCCGACGACCAGCCGCGTCGGCTCGAGCTGCCCGTCGGCGACGCCGACCGCGCACGTCCCCTCGACGAGCGGGAGCGACATGCGCGCCGCGCCCTGCGGGTTGATCGGGCCGCTGGAGGCGTCGTCGGCGACGCATGCTCTGTCGCCGTCCGGGCCCGTCAGCGTGACGTCGCGCGAGCGGCTGCCCTCGTTCGCGATCAGCAGCAGGACCGGCCCGGCGCCGACGTGGTTCGGGGAGACGGCGATGCGGTCGCCGACGACTGCGATCGAGATCGCGATCGGAGCGGGCGGGCGGTCCGCGTTGGCGTACTCGGCCTCGCCCGCGCCGCAGCCGGCGGCGAGGGCGGCGAGGACGAGCAGCGCGGCGAGCGCTCCGAGCATCCGAGTCCGCATCGTGGCTTTCAGGTCTCCCTCTGCGTCGCCTCTCGGCGCTGTCGTGCGCCGAGCTCGTCCGGCAGCACCCCCGAAGCGCCGTGGGCGCGAACCTTAGCTGACTGGCCAGTCAGTGGCGAGCCGGCGTGTTCGGACGATCACCTCGACGCGCTGTCCGGCGACGCCCGCAGCCCGCTGCGCTAGAGGGCGTCCTCGCCGGGCGGGGCGCTGACGGCGCCGACCAGCCGCTCGCGCTCGTCGGCGACCTCGTCGAGGGCGCGCTGGAGGCGTTCCCAGGAGACCAGCTCGGCCTCCTCGTAGTCCGAGCCCTCGAGCTGCGACGTGCTCGTGCGGTAGTCCTCCCACGCGGTGCGCGTCCGCTCCTCGAGCTGCTCGAGCTGGCGGCTGGTGTCGTGGTCGGCTGCGAATGTGGTCATCGGGCGCCTCCTTCCTTCGACGGTGACCCCGTGCACCCTCATCGTACCCCGGGCCGCGGTCACAACACGACGGTGGGCGGGCGCTAGCGCCGGAACGGCAGCTCGACGACCGTCGCGGACGCCGCTCCGGCCACCAGCTCGGCGCCCGGCTCGACCTCGCGACGCACGAGCGCGAGCCCGATCGGACCGTGGTCCGGCGAGCGGACGACGCTGCCGAGGCGGCCCACGACCTTGTCGCCGGCCGTCAGCTCGGTCCCCGGCTCGACCGGGGCCGACAGCCGCACTCCCCGCAGGTGACGGTTCGGCTTGCCCTTGTAGAACAGCCGCGCGACCGTCTCCTGTCCCACGTAGCAGCCCTTCTCGAACGAGACCGCGCGCTCGTTGAGGCCGGCCTCCTGCGGGATCGTGCTGTCGTCGAGGTCGACGCCGTAGCGCGGGCGGCCGCACTCGACGCGCAGCGCCTCGACGGCGGCCTCCGGGACCTGCTGCGCGCCGCGCGCGGTCAGCGCGGCGATCAGCGCGGGCGTCCGCTCGGCCTCGCACAGCAGGTCGACGCCGAGGTCGGTGGCGATCGCGCGCGCGGGGATGTCGTCGACGTCGAGCGCCGCGTTCGCGTGCTCCTCCTGCGGCAGCGCCTCGGCGCCGGCGATGCGGCGCGCCTCGGGCCCGACGAGCGAGACGAGCCCGTGCTGCAGCGTGCGTTTGTGCAGCTCGGCGTCGAAGCCGAGACGCGAGCGGTGCAGCACGTTGAAGATCGCCTGCAGCGCGGAGCGCTCGGTGTCGAGCTGGAGCTCCTCGCCCGTGTCGAGGATGCGCAGGTCGCCGAGCATCTTGCCCTTGGGCGAGAGCAGCGCGGCGTAGCAGCCGCTGCCCGGCGTCAGCGCCTCGACGTCGTTCGTGACCTGGCCCTGGAGGAACGTCTTGGCCTGCGCGCCGGTGAAGGCGAGCTTGCCACGCTCGGAGCGGTCGAGGAGGCCGCAGCCCGCGCGCACGGCGTGGTCCTGCGGCGTCAGCTGTGCGTCGACGGCCATCGCCGTCGAGCATAGTCCGTGCGGTGTTTTAGATATGTCACAATCTATCTTGTGACGGCCACGACGAGCGCGCTCGACCAGATCCGTGCCCGGCGCGGCCTCGGGGCCGTCATGCCGCTGCTCGGGCCCGCGTTCGTCGCGGCGATCGCGTACGTGGACCCCGGCAACTTCGCGACGAACATCGCGGGTGGCGCGCAGTTCGGCTACACGCTGCTGTGGGTCGTCCTGGCGGCGAACCTGATGGGGATGCTGATCCAGACGCTGTCGGCGAAGGTCGGCCTGGCGACCGGGCGCAACCTCCCCGAGCTGTGTCGCGAGCAGCTGCCGCGTCCGGCCTCGTGGGGGCTGTGGGCGCAGGCCGAGGTGATCGCGATGTCGACCGACCTGGCGGAGTTCATCGGCGCGGCGATCGCGCTCAACCTGCTGTTCGGCGTGCCGCTGTTCGCGGCCGGACTGATGACCGCCGTCGTCGCGTTCGCGATCCTCGCGCTGCAGTCGCGCGGCTACCGCCGCTTCGAGCTGGCGGTCGGCGCGATGCTCGCGATCATCCTGCTCGGCTTCCTCTACGACGCGCTCCAGGTCGGCGCCGACTGGGGCGCGGTCGCCGGCGGCTTCGTGCCGAGCTTCGACGGCGGCGACTCGGTGCTGCTCGCGTGCGGGATCCTCGGCGCGACCGTCATGCCGCACGTGATCTACCTGCACTCGGCGCTCACCCAGGAGCGGATCCCGGCGCAGGACGAGCACGAGCGGCGCCACCTGCTGCGCTTCCTGCGGCTCGACGTGCTGATCGCGATGGCGCTCGCGGGCGTCGTGAACATGCTGATGCTGATCATCGCCGCGTCGCTGTTCCACGGCTCCTCGCTCGCCGACGTCGACACGATCGAGGGTGCGCACGCCGGCTTCGAGCAGCTCGTCGGCGGCGGCGCGGCGCTCGCGTTCGCCTGTGCGCTGCTCGCCTCCGGGATGGCCAGCTCGTCGGTCGGCACATACGCCGGTCAGGTGATCATGCAGGGCTTCGTCGCGCGCACGATCCCGCTCGCGCTGCGGCGGCTCGTGACGATGGTGCCGGCGCTGGTCGTGCTGGCGGTCGGGCTCGACCCGACGCGCGCGCTCGTGATCAGCCAGGTGATCCTGTCGTTCGGGATCCCGTTCGCGCTCGTGCCGCTGATCTGGCTGACGCGCCGGCGCGACGTGATGGGGGAGCTCGTGAACCACCGCGCGACGACGCTCGTCGCCTCGCTGGTGGCCGTCGCGATTATCGCGCTGAACGTGTTCCTGCTGTGGCAGACGTTCAGCGGGTAATCTGCGCGGCGATGCTCGCCGACACCTTCCAGCAGATCGTCGACTCGCTGCCGGACGACTGGACCGACCTCGAGCTCGACCTGCGGATCTTCGACGAGTCGCGCTACGTCGACGCTGCCACGTACGTCGTCACGTGCAACGCGCAGCCGTACTCCAGACACGACTGGCACTGGCGCATCCTCGTCGCGCACCGCTTCGGCCACGCGGCGGCGGTGCCGGCCGTGCACGGGACGCTGAGACTGCTCGACGACGCCGGGATCGCCGGCGAGCTGGCGCTGCGCGAGGTGCGCAGCGGGCGCGTCGAGGTGACGCACACGTGGGGCCGGCCCGAGTCGGCGATCCAGGCGTTCCGCGCGCTGCGGGCGCAGTAGGGCCGGCGCGGCGGGCGTGCCCGCTTGGCAGACTCCAGCCGCATGATCGCGGTCATCACGGGAGCGTCGAGCGGGATCGGCGAGGCGGCCGCCCGTCGGCTGGCGGCTGAGCCGGGCGCGCGGCTGGTGCTCGTCGCGCGGCGCGAGGAGCGGCTGCGAGCGCTGGCCGAGGAGGTCGGCGGCGCGACCGTCGTCGCCGTCGACCTGACCGAGGAGGATGCGCCCGCGCGCGTGCGCGAGGCGCTCGAGCGCGAGCACGGTGGCCGCCTCGACCTGCTCGTCAACAACGCCGGCGCCTCGTGGAACGCGTTCTTCGCGGAGGGCGGCTTCGCGAACGTGCGGCGCACGATGGCGCTCAACTTCGACGCGCAGCTGCGGCTCACCGAGGCGCTGCTGCCGCTGCTGCGGGCGAGCGCGCCGTCCTCGATCGTCAACGTCGCCTCGACGGCCGGCCGTGTGGGCCGCGCGGCCGGCGGCGCCTACTCGGCCAGCAAGTTCGCGCTCGCCGGCTGGACCGATTCGCTGCACCTCGAGGAGAAGCCGCACGGCGTCCACGTCGGGCTCGTGATGCCGGGCTTCGTCGCGACCGAGGGCTTCCCGCAGACGATGCTCGTCGAGCGCTCGCTCACGCGCTGGGCGGTCTCGAGACCCGAGCGCGTGGCGGAGGCGATCATGGACGCTGGCCCGGGCGGGCGCGCCGAGCGCTACGTGCCGCGCGCCTACTGGCTGGCGGCGCTGCTGCGGATCGCCGCGCCCGGACTCGTGCGGCGGGCGATGCAGCGCGGCGCGAACCGGCTGATCATGCGCGGCCGCGACCGGTTGTAGCGACAGTCGCCGGCGCGCAGCGGGCCTACGCCGCGTCGTCGCTCGCCGCGCCCGCGTCCGGCACCACGTCGGTGTCGAACAGGCGTCTGACGTCGGGCGGCGCGTCGACGATCCCGAAGCGCGCCTCCCAGCTCGCCCAGCGCGCGAGCACCTGCGGGTCGAGCCCGCCGATCCGCCCGCCGGGCGGCGACAGCGCGGGGATCAGCACGTCGAGTTGCTGCTCCAGCTGCTTGCGGTCGAGGCCGTGCACGCGCGAGGCGAGGTCGTTCAGGCTGCTCGCCGGGTCGTGCACGGTCACGCCGTAGCCGCGCACGAGCGCGCGCACGGTTGCGTTGACGAGCGCGGGGTCCTCGCGCAGCGTGTCGCGCGCCGTGACGAGCACGAGCTCGGGGTAGGGCGGCGCGCCGTACCGGTCGACGCGGAAGTCGTGCATGCCCGGCCGCTCGGCTCTGAGCGCGACGCCCTCGACGTTCCAGAAGGCGGTCGCGCCGGCGACTCTGCCGCCGAGCAGCGCGGGCACCGCGTTGAAGCCGATCGTGACGCGCTCGACCCTGCCGAAGTCGCCGCCGGCGCCGACGACGATCGATCTCAGCACCGCATCGTCGCTCGGCAGGCCGGTGACGCCGACCTTGCGCCCTTCGAGGTCGCGCGGGCTCTTCACGTCGGGCTGGGCGAGCACGGCGGCGAGCGGCCGCTGGACGATCGACATGACGGCGACGAGCTCGCGCCCTCTCGCGCCGGCGAGCGCGAGGTCGTGGATGTCCATCACGGAGAACTGCGTGCGCCCCGACAGCAGCAGCTTCACCGCGTCGGTCGAGCTGCCGGGGACGCGCACCGTCAGGTGGACGCCCTCGGCGTCGTCGAAGCCGCGCGCGATCGCCGAGTAGATGCCCGCGTGCGCCGCGTTCGGCGTGAAGTCGAGCATCAGCGTCGCGTCGGCGTTCGGCCGCGCCTGACTGTCGTCGCCGCCGCAGGCGGTCAGCAGCGCGGCGGTCGCGAGCAGCGCGACGAGCGTCGCAACGAGGTGGGGGAGGCGGGGGAGAATCCGGCGCATCGGCCGGGCAGCATAGGGAGTGGCGCCGACGAGCGGCGCGCTCGTCCGGCTATGCCGTCGAGGTTGGAACGAGGTGCTCGACGACCACGTCATCACGCTCGAGCGCGAAGCGCACGCCCTCCTCAGCGAGCTGACGGACTTCGTCGAGGGTGTTGGCCACGGCAGTCCAACGCGGGATGTCCGGGGACTCAACCCACCAGCAATGGGGCGAATCGTCGTGATAGATGACGCGGATGCTGTCCATGCTGCTCCTAGAGTAGATGGCGAGCTTCATGCTCGTCCAGGCCGACGTCGCGCACGAGGATCTTGCGCACGACGCCGGGGGAGACGGTCACCCTGTCATGCGGCGCGAAGAGGATCTGGGGCCGTCCTGAAGCGCGCAAGATCCGGTGCGAGCCCGTCTGTCGCACGATCCGGTAGTTGAGCGGCTCGCGCATCAGGATCGCGAGCAGGCGGCGGGCCTTCATGGAGGGGAAGTCGTCCACGCCCGGCGATGCTGCGGCGGGGCGCGTTGTGTGTCTGTCGCGCTTTGCGACGAAGTCGCGGGAGAGCGGCGGGAGGTGCGGCGACGCCGCTCTAGACTGCGGCGGGATGCGCCGCCGCGTCACCTTCTCGCGCAACGTCACGCTGTCGCTGTCGCGGACGTGCGTCTCGCACTGCAAGTACTGCGCGTTCCAGACGCACAGACCGCACCTGCACGCGCCGGACGAGGTCGAGGCGCTGATCGACGGCGCCGCGCGGCGGGGGGTGAAGGAGCTGCTCGTCCTCACCGGCGACGATCCGGCGCACCATCCGGGCGTGCGAGCGCGGCTGGCGGAGCTGGGCTTCGCGGACTTCGTCGCCTACGTCGTGTGGTGCTGCGAGCGGGCGCTGGAGCGTGGGCTGCTGCCGCACACGAACCTCGGCGCGCTCTCGCGTGACGATCTCGCACGGCTGCGCGAGGTGACCGCCTCGCAGGGGCTGATGCTGGAGTCGACGCGCGACGACCTCGTCGCGCACCAGGGCTCGCCGACGAAGGACCCCGCCGTGCGGCTGCAGACGATCCGCGACGCCGGGGAGCTGCGGATCCCGTTCACGAGCGGGATCCTCGTCGGCATCGGCGAGACGGAGGAGGACCGCGTCGCGGCGCTCCAGGCGCTGGCGGCGGTCCACGCCGAGCACGGGCACCTGCAGGAGGTGATCCTGCAGAACTTCGTGCCGCACGAGCGCCACTACGGGCGCGAGCCGGGCGAGATCGCGACCGCGGCGGCCGAGCGCTACTGGCGCACGGGGCTCTCGGAGGCGCCGCAGAAGGACGCGCCGAGGTGGGCCTGCCCGGTCTCGCTCGACGACATGGTCCGGCTGGTGCGGGACGAAGTTCTGCAGGATCACCTCCTGCAGGTGGCCGTGCTCCGCGTGCACCGCGGCGAGCGCCTCGAGCGCGGCCATGCGCTCCTCCGGGGCCTCGCCGATGCCGACGAGGATGCCGCTGGTGAAGGGGATGCGCAGCTCGCCCGCCGTCTTGATGAACTCGAGCCGGACCGCCGGGTGCTTGGTCGGCGAGCCCTGGTGGGCGACGAGATCGGGGTTGACCGACTCGAGCATCAGGCCCTGCGAGGCGGTCACCTCGCGCAGGCGCGCGAGGTCCTCGCGGGAGAGCACGCCGAGGTTGGTGTGGGGCAG
>DASVFS010000164.1:0-7318 GCA_036379915.1 Conexibacter sp.
GATCTTCGGCGGCACGTGGCGCGCGAGCTCGGCGTCGGAGATGCGGCTCGCCGATTGCGTGACCGTGCCGGTCTGGCCCGGGATCGGCACATAGCGGTGCAGCGCCTGCTGGAACGGCTTCTGGGAGTCGACCAGCACCCAGGGCGTGTCGACCGCGAGCGCGGTGAACCAGCCGGCCGCGCGCAGGGCGGTGACGAGGTTCTGCGCCGGGATCGCCTGCCAGCCGGGCGTGCCCGGCATGTCCGGCGGCGGCCCGCTCCAGTCGGCGAACGGGAACAGCCGCCGTCCGCCGAAGATCGTCGCGCGCGCCGGGCCGGTCGGGAACGCCTCGGGATAGACGTGCGTGAAGCGCAGGCTCTCGCGCGCAAGCGCGTCGAGGTTCGGCGTGTGCGCGCTCGCGCGCCCATACGAGCCGAGGTGGTCCGCACGGATCGAGTCGACGATGACCAGCAGCAGGTTCGGCGCCTCACCGCGCTTGACGTGCGGCACCCGCGCGGCGCGCAAGCCGGCGGACGTCTGCGGGCGGGTCGCGGTGGCGGCCGGAACGGTCGGCGCGGTTCCGCCCGAGTCCCCGCAGCCGGCCGCAGCCGTCGCCCCCGCGACAGCGGCGCCCAGCCCAGCCCGCCGCAACAGCTCACGACGATCGATCCGCCCCGACATCGGCCGCGCACCTTAGCGACCGCCCGACCGCGCCCGAGGCGCGAGCTTGTCCTGCGGCGAGTGTTTCATCGCCAGGCAGGGCAAGCTCGCGCCTCGGGCCCACCGGCGCGGCTGAGGCCCGGCGGTCCTAGACCCGCGACGCCCGCGGATCCGCAGGCAACGGCGTCAACGACGCCTCGATCTGCTCGCGCAGGTGCTCCAGCTTCGGCGGCAGCGACAGTCTGCGACCGAGCTCGCCCGGGGCCTCGTCGGCCGAGAAGCCCGGCCCCCGCGTCGCGATCTCGAACAGCACGCCGCTCGGCTCGCGCGAGTACACGCTTCTGAAGTAGAAGCGGTCGACGAGCCCGGACGTGTGGCGGCCGGCGGCGCGGTAGCGCTCGTCCCACGCCGCGATGTCCTCGTCCTCGGAGGTCCAGGCGATGTGGTGGACGGTGCCGGCGCCGCCGACCCCGCGCTCCTCGGGCGCCGGGTCGTAGCCGTAGAAGCCGCCGCGGCGCGGCCCGCGCGAGACCCACTCGAGGCCCGCGCCGTCGACCGCCTCGAACCCGAGCGTCTCGCGCAGCAGCGCGCTGCTGGCCGCCGGGTCGGCGCTGTAGGCGCGCACGCCGGCGAAGCCGCGCAGCGCGTGCTGCTCGGGGATGTCGGGCGCGGCCGCTACGAGCGACTCGTCGGAGTCGTCGACGAGCAGCTCGAGTCCGAGCCCCTCCGGGTCGGCGAAGCGCAGCGCGCCGTCGCCCGCCCGCTCGACCGCGAGGCCCTCGCCCTCCAGCCGCGCGGCCCAGAAGTCGAGCGCGGCCGCGTCGGCGACGCGGAACGCGATGCGGTGGATCATGCCGGCGCCGTCGCGGCCGGGGCGCGCGTTCGGATACTCGAAGAAGGTCAGGTCCGCGCCCGGCGAGCCTCTGTCGTCGGCGTAGAAGAGGTGGTAGACGGTCGGGTCGTCCTGGTTGACGGTCTTCTTCGCCAGCCGCAGGCCGAGCACGCGCACGTAGAAGTCGACGTTGCGCGGCGCGTCGCCGGTGATGCACGTGATGTGGTGGATGCCGTCGAGCTGCACCGCCGCCTCCAGGTCTCGGTTTCCGGGTATGCCGCCTGCACCGTATACCCGTCATGACCCGCGTTCTGCTCACCGGCGCGACCGGCTACGTCGGCGGCCGGCTCCTCCCGCTGCTCTCCGATGGCGAGCTGCGCTGCCTGGTGCGCAACCCGGAGCGCGTGTCCGACGCGGTGCGCCCGTACGCGGTACGCGGCGACGCGCTCAGCGGCGAGGGGCTCGACGCGGCGCTCGACGGCGTCGGCGTCGCCTACTACCTGATCCACTCGATGGGCGGGAGCGCCGACTTCGCGGCACACGACCGCCGCGCGGCCGAGACGTTCGGGGCGGCGGCCGCGGCGGCCGGCGTGCGGCGCGTCGTCTACCTTGGCGGCCTCTCGCGCGACGTCTCGTCCGCGCACCTGCGCAGCCGCGAGGAGGTCGCGCAGATCCTCGCCCGTCACGTGCCGCAGCTCGTGCACGTGCGCGCGGCGATGATCATCGGAGCGGGCGGCGCCTCGTTCGAGATGCTGCGCGCGCTCGTGCAGCGGCTGCCCGCGATGGTCTGCCCGCGCTGGATCGACACGCGCACGCAGCCGATCGCGCTGGGCGACGTGGTCCGCGCGTTGCGCGCGCTGCGCGACCGTCCCGACGTCGCCGGGGACGTCGAGCTCGGCGGCGCCGACGTCGTGAGCTACCGCGAGATGATGGCGCGCACCGCGCGCCTGCTCGGCCGCCGCCCGCCGTCGATCGTCCGCGTGCCGGTGCTGACGCCGCGGCTGTCGTCCTACTGGGTGCAGCTCGTGACGCCGGTGGACGCCGGGCTCGTGCGCCCGCTGGTCGACGGGCTGCGCGAGGAGATGGTCGTGCGCACGCCCCCGCCGCCGGGGGTCAACGACGCGCCGCTCGGCTTCGACGAGGCAGTCCGCGCCGCGCTCGGCGACCGCTGATACGCTCGGCCGGTCGACCCAGGGGGACGCATGGGGGAGAAGGTCAAGGCGGCCGTCATCGGCCCCGGCAACATCGGCACCGACCTGCTGATGAAGCTGCAGCGCAGCGCGGCGATCGAGACGGCGCTGATGGTCGGCATCTACGCCGAATCGCCCGGCCTGCAGCGCGCCCGCGAGCTGGGCGTCGAGGCGAGCGCCGACGGCGTCGAGGCGGTGCTCGCGCGCGACGACGTCCGGCTCGTGTTCGAGGCGACCGGCGCGAGGGCGCACCGCGCGAACGCGCCGCGGCTGCGCGCAGCGGGCAAGGTCGTCGTCGACCTCACGCCCGCGGCGGTCGGCCCGTACGTCGTGCCGGAGGTGAACCTCGACCGCCACCTGAGCGCCGACAACGTGAACCTCGTCACCTGCGGCGGGCAGGCGACGATCCCGATGATGCACGCGATCGACCGCGTCGCCGACGTCGCCTACGGCGAGATCGTCGCGACGATCGCGTCCGCCTCCGCCGGCCCCGGCACGCGCCAGAACATCGACGAGTTCACCGTCACGACCGCGCGCGGGCTGGAGCTGGTCGGCGGGGCGGACAGCGCCAAGGCGATCATCATCCTCAACCCGGCCGAGCCGCCGATCCTGATGCGCGACACCGTCTTCGCGCGCGTGCGGGAGCCGGACGCCGGCGCGATCGAGGCGTCCGTGCAGGCGATGGCCGAGGCGATCCGCGCCTACGTCCCCGGCTACCGGCTGAAGCTGTGCGACGTCGACGGCGACCTCGTGACGGTCCTGCTGGAGGTCGAGGGAGCGGGCGACTTCCTGCCGCCCTACGCCGGCAACCTCGACGTGATGACGGCGGCCGCCGCGCGCGTGGGGGAGGAGCTGGCGCAGCGCATGCTGGCGACGGCGGGAGCGGCGGCATGACCCGCGTCACGCTCGTGGACAGCAGCCTGCGCGACGGCATGCACTCCGTCGGACACGCGTTCACGCCCGCGCAGGTGGCGGCCGTCGCGACCGGGCTGGAGGCGGCCGGGATCGACGTGATCGAGGTCTCGCACGGCGACGGCGTCGGCGGCTCCTCGATCCAGTACGGCCGCTCCGCCCATCACGACCGCGAGCTGATCGCGGCGGCGGCCGCGGTCGTGGAGCGGGCGCGCATCGCCGCGCTGCTGCTGCCCGGCATCGGGACGCTCGAGGAGCTGAAGGAGGCGCAGTCGCTCGGCGCGTCCGTCGCGCGCGTCGCGACGCACTGCACCGAGGCCGACATCGCCCAGCAGCACATCGAATGGGCGGCGTCGAACGGCATGCTCGCGGTCGGCTTCCTGATGATGAGCCACATGCTGGAGCCGGCGCCGCTCGCCGAGCAGGCGGCGCTGATGGCGAGCTACGGCGCAGGCGTCGTCTACGTCGTCGACTCGGCCGGCGCGATGGTGCCGGCGAGCGCGGCGGCGCGCGTGGCGACGCTGCGCGAGGCGCTTCCCGCGGACGTCGAGGTTGGCTTCCACGCGCACAACAACCTCGGTTGCGGGGTGGGGAACGCATTGGCGGCGGTCGAGGCCGGCGCGACGTGGCTCGATGGCTCGCTGCGGGGCCTCGGCGCCGGCGCGGGCAATGCGCAGCTCGAGGTGCTCGCGGCCGCGCTCGAGCGCTCGGGGCACGAGAGCAACGCCGTCCTGTTCCCGTTGATGGACGTCGCCGAGGACGTCGTGGCGCCGCTGATGCCCCGCGCCCAGATCATCGACATGACTGCGCTGTCGCTCGGCTATGCGGGCGTCTACAGCTCGTTCCTGCTGCACGCCGAGCGCGCCGGCGCGAAGTTCGGCGTCGAGCCGCGCGCGGTGCTGATGGAGCTCGGCCGCCGCCGCATCGTCGGCGGCCAGGAGGACATGATCATCGACGCCGCGGCCGCGCTCGCGCGCGACTAGCGACGGCGGTCGACCAGCTCGATGATCGTCGTGCCGCCGACTTCGGCCTGGTCGGCGACCTCGAAGCCGCTCCGCTGCATCGCCGCCAGCGCCGCGCCGACCGTGAAGTACGTCGAGACGAACAGCTTGTCGCCGCCGGCGTCGCGCAGCGCTGCGATCGTGCGGTCGAGCTGCTGCCTCGTCGGCATCGACTCCATGCTCGCGTAGGGCGAGACGTTCACGCGCCCCGTGTCGTAGGCGATGCGGTGCCCGAGCGGTATGAGGATCGCGACCGGCTCGTGCGGCCGCGTGCGCTGCGCGACGAACGCGGCGGCGTCGCGCTGCTCGAAGACGGGCGCGGGCCCGCGCTCGCCGATGCGCGCGAGCTGCGCCCACGGAGCCGGCGTCTGCGCGAGCGAGCAGACGAGCAGGCCGAAGCCGACCAGGACGGCGAGCTCCGCCGGCGCCGGACGTCGCCAGCCGCGCGCGGCGAGCGCGCGCGCCGCGACGACCGTCAGCAGCACGAGCGCCAGCGCCCACGGCGAGAACAGGTCGATCAGCACGCTCGGGTGCGAGCGGCCGGCGAAGTAGGTGCCGGCGCACAGGCCGAACGTGCCGCTCCACGCGAGCGCCGCGGTCAGCGCGGTCCCCGGCTCGCGCCGCGCGCGCCGCACGGCCGCCGCCGCGATCGCCGCCGCGAACGTCAGGTACACGACGAGGTGCACGCCGAGTCCCGTCGGCATCGGCAGCAGCGCCCAGCCGTCGACCCCGTACAGCCGCGAGAACTCCAGCGCCGCGCCGAAGCGCGGCAGCGACCCCGAGCGCACCAGCGTCAGCAGCGCGACGAGCGCGGTCGCGGCCAGCAGCCCGCCGGCCGCCTCGGCCAGCAGCCGCCCGAGCGCGCGCCGCGAGCGCGGCGGGCGCGCGAGCGCGAGCGCGACCGCGAGCGCCGCGAGGGCCGGCAGGCCGAAGTCCGGGTTGTTGAGCAGCACGAGGCCGGCCGCGAGGAACAGCGGCCACGGCCGCCGCGGTGCCGCACCGTCGACATGCCGCACGAGCAGCCAGGCGAGCACGTAGGGCCCGCCGTAGCGGATCGGCCACAGCGGGAACAGGTTCGCCGGTCCGAAGCGGTCGTCGGGCGGCCCGCTCTTCATGAAGAAGCCGGTCGCCACGAACGGCGCGTACAGCGCCAGCGCGAGCAGCGAGGAGCGCACGACGCGCCGCAGCAGCGCGTAGACGGCGAGCAGCGCGAGCCCGCTGGCGGTCGCCATCGCGATCGTGTAGACGCCGAGGGTGGCGCCGAACAGCGCCATCGCGGCGGCGGCGCCGTAGGGAATCAGCTGACCGTACTGCGCGTGGAAGTCGACGAGCGGCGTGCGGCCGTCGAGGATCGCGAACGGCTCCGCGAGCGACCATAGGACGTGTATGCCGACGTCGACGTTCGTGACGGCGATCGATGCGTCGGTGGTCACCGCCGTCAGCAGCCACAGCGCGGTGAAGAGGCCCGCCAGCGCGAGCGCGCCGAGCCGCCGCGCGGGCGTCTCGCGCACGAGCGAGGCGACGGCGGCGGCGAGCCGGCGCCGGCGCAGCAGCAGCGGCGCCAGCGCCGCGGCGAGGACGGCGAACGCCAGCGTCGGGACGGTGAAGTAGCGCGCCTGCTGCCACCTGCGGTCGGTGACGTCGAGCAGCACGTCGTTCTGCGCCAGGACGCACAGCGCGACGAACGCGAGCAGCGCGAGCTGCGCGCCGGGCACCGCGACGCGGACGGCGCGGTCGCGCGCGTGCGGCGCGCGCCGCGCGCCGAGCAGGACGGCGGCGGCGAGCGCCGCCGGACCGAGCAGCGCGAGCACGTAGCGGCTGTGCTCGACGGGCTCGACGCGCCTGGGGACGCCCGGCCAGAACGTCGCGGCGCCCGGTTCGAAGAAGGCGTGGCCGAGGGGCGGGCCGAGCAGCGCGACGACGAGCAACGTCAGCAGCGCGCAGGGCAGCGCCGCGAGCCATGCGATCTGATCGCTGTCGAGCGCGTGCACCCGTCGCACGGCGCCCGCGTCCTGCACCTGTGTCGTGCTCACGCCGCCTTCCCCCGAAGTCCCTACCGCGTGGTCGGTAGCGAGTCTAGCCGGCCATCCGGTGTCCGATCAGCTGCTAGAATTCGGTCGCTCATCGCACCCGGCGTTGGGGGGAATCCGTGCCGGGGCGAACCATCCAAACCGGGCACGGTGAAGCATGTCCGCGCACGCGCGCGACGACGACGCCGAGCGGCCGCTCATCTCGGTCGTCGTCCCCGTCTTCAACGAGCAGGAGGGGCTTGCCGAGCTGCAGCGCCGCATCGACGAGGCGCTCGGCGGGATCGCCCACGAGGTCGTCTACGTCGACGACGGGTCGAGCGACGCCTCCGCCGCGATGCTCGAAGCGCTGGCGCGCGAGCGCGACGGGATCGTGCTCGTGCGGCTGTCGCGCAACTACGGCATGGAGATCGCGATGTCGGCGGGCATGGACCACGCGCGCGGCGAGTACGTCGCGCTGCTGCACGCCGATCTGCAGGATCCGCCCGAGCTGATCGCCGAGATGCTCGTGCGCGCGCAGAACGGCGCGGACGTCGTCTACGCGCGCCGCATCGGGCGCGACGAGAGCCTGCTGAAGCGCACGCTCGCGACGAGCTTCTACCGCGTCATGGAGCTGATCGCGCGCACGCCCTACCAGGGGCAGGCGGGCGACTTCCGGTTGATGTCCCGGCGCGTCGTCGACGCCGTGCGCACGATGCCCGAGCGGCGCCGCTTCCT
>DASVFS010000165.1:0-4319 GCA_036379915.1 Conexibacter sp.
CGGGCGGACCATCTGCGGCGGCGGCCGGGCTGTCCGCGTCGGCGGGCCGAGGCGCCGCGCCTTCCTCCTCGCGCACGAGCAGCGGCGGTCCGAGCGGCCCCTCGCCGCGGCGACGCAGGAGCCGGTCGACGAGGCGCGTCACGAGCGCGTCGACGCCGACCGTCTGCGCGCGCGCCGCGTCGAGCGCCTCGCTCGCGAAGCCGCTCGTCGAGCGCGCGACGATCGTCCCGAGCTCCGTCTGCTCGACGACCGCGTCGACGTCGACGCGCCGCACGACCGCGTTGACGTCGATCCGCGCGGCGATCGCATCGACGTCGACGCGCGCGATCAGCTCGTCGACATCCACGCGCGCGAGCACCGCGTCCAGGTCGACGCGCTGCAGCACCGCATCGACGTCCGTGCGCCGCAGCAGCGCGTCGAGGTCGACGGCCGCGACGACCGCGTCCATGTCGATCCGCCGCACGATCGCGTCGACGTCGATCAGCTCGACGATCGCGGGCACCGCGCGCTCGAGCGCCCGCTGCGCCTGCGCGACCGAGCGATCGCGCATGTGCGCGCCGTCCACCGCAAGCGGGCGCGTGGCGGCCGACAGCGCGCGTCCGGCGAGCCCGGCTCCCGGCAGCGCGCCCGCCGCGCGCACGCCGATCCGCGCCACGTCGCGCCCGGCGCGCGCGAGCCGCAACGCGAGCCATCCGGCGCGCGCTCCCGCGCCGAGCGCGACGTCCGCTGCGCGCACCAGCTCGCGCGGCACCGCGCGCGTGCCGGACAGCGGCACGAGGTCCGTCCCGGGGGATCCGTGGGACGCGTCGTCCATCGACCAGTCGAATCTACCGCGCGACGCGGCCCGCATGCGAGCTACCGTGACCGCATGAGCGCCGAGTCCGCTGCGTCCGATTCGGTCCGCATCGACAAGTGGCTGTGGGCGGCCCGTCTGGCGAAGACGCGGCCGCTCGCGGCCGAGGCCGTCAAGGGCGGGCACGTGGAGCTCAACGGCCGTCGTGTCCCGCCGGGCAAGGGCGTGCGCGTCGGCGACCGGCTCGAGCTGACGATCGGCGGGATCTCACGCAGCGTCGTCGTGCGCGGGCTCGCGGAGCGCCGCGGCCCGGCGAGCGTCGCCGCGACGCTCTACGAGGAGTCGCCCGAGAGCGTCGCCGAGCGCGAGCGGCTCGCGCAGCAGCGCCGGCTCGAAAGGGCGCTGGAACCGCGCCTCCCCGGCGGCGGTGCGCGCCCGACCAAGCGCGACCGCCGCCGGCTGGATGCGGCTAGGTCTGGGTCCCCATCGGACGACCCTGCGCGCCGTAGGCGGCGAGGCCGTAGATGACGAGGATGTCGATGGCGAAGATCGCCAGCGACAGGAACGGGTAGGCGGGGATCGACAGCAGTGCGCCGATCGCGCTGAGGCTTGCGGCGAAGATGCCGAAGATCGCGCCGAACACCCCGCCGCGCCAGATCGAGACGGCGGCGAGCAGCTCGAGGACGCCGAGGATCAGGATGATCCAGCCCCACGTCTTCAGCGAGCTGATGACGAACTCCGTGTGGCCGGCGTAGAACTGCGCGTCGTCGATCGCCGCGATCCCGTACACGATGTTCAGGACCCCGGCGATGCCGAGCATGATCGCGGCGAACGTGATCCAGCCGCTGCCCTGCTGCGCGTTCACAGCTCCTCCTTTGGGTCGAGGGCAGGGCGAGTATCTCCGTGCACGCAGACGCCTGTGGCTCCGAAAACCGGTCTGGGCGCACGGACGCTCTGCGGGTTAGCATGGCGAGCGTGCCTCCGACCGTCGCCTGGATCGCCTTCACGCCCGTGAAGGGGCTGCGACTCCGGCAGCTCGAGGAGGCCGTCGTCACGGCGGACGGGATCCCCGGCGACCGCGCGTTCTTCCTCGTCGACGGGGACGGGGCGATGGTCAGCGCGACGCGGCTCGGCGCGCTGCTGAGCGTCGTCGCCGACCACGACCCGGCCGCGGGACGGCTCGCGCTGCGCTTCCCGGACGGCCGCGAGGTCGCCGGCGCGGTCGAGCTGGACGACGCGATCCCCGTGCGCTTCTACCGCACGACGCTACAGGCGCGGCCGGTGCGCGGCGACTTCTCGGCGGCGCTGTCGGAGCACGCCGGCGCGCCGCTGCGGCTCGTCGCGGGGGGCGGGCGGGGCGGGTTCAGCGGCGTCGACCGGGGCGGCGACGGCGCCGTCACGCTGCTGTCGACCGGCTCGCTCGAGCGGCTGCGGGCGCAGGCCGGCGCCGCCGAGCCGGTCGACATGCGCCGCTTCCGCATGACGTTCGGGATCGACGGCGTCGCGCCGCACGCCGAGGACGGCTGGTGCGACGTGCGGATCGGTGCGGCGCTCGTGCGCGTGCGCGGCAACGTCGGCCGTTGCGTCGCCACGACGCGCAACGCCGACAGCGGCGAGGTCGACTTCCGCACGCTGCACCACCTCGCCGCCTACCGCCGCGACGGGATCGAGACGACCGAGCGGCTGCCGTTCGGCGTGCACGCGTGCGTCCTGGAGCCCGGCACCGTGCGCGTGGGGGACCCGGTCGAGCCGCTCGGCTAGCGGCTACCCGGCCGCCGGCCCGAACGTCACCCCGAAGCGCTCGCACAGCACGGGGATCGACGCGAAGTCGAAGTCGAGGCCGTAGCGGGCGCCGAGCGCGGCCAGCTGCTCGGGCTCCGGCGGGCCGGCGGGGCCCCGCTCGCCCAGCTCGACGAGCTCGTCGAAGAACCGCTCGAAGCCGCCGGGGGCGATGATCTCGAGGATCCGGCACGGGACGTCGCCGGCGTTCCAGAACGTGTGCCACTGGTCGCGCGGCTTGTGCACGAGGTCGCCGGCCTCCGCGTACACGACGTCGTCGCCGAGCAGCGCGCCCATTCTGCCTTCGAGCACGTACGAGTACTCGTCCTCGCGGCTGTGGCGGTGCAGCGGCGCGGCGAGCGCGCGCGGCGGCATCGGATGCTCGACGAGCGAGAAGCCGCCGGCGTGCGTCTCCTCGGTGTCGATCATGAAGCGGACGCCGATCGAGCCGAGGCTGCCGGCCTTGCCGTCGCGGGGGCCGACGATCTTCGGGGCGGTGTGGGCTGTCATCGCGGTGGGGTCCTTTCGGTGAACGAGGTGTATTCCAATTGACGGCACTGTAACATCGGTGAACGCCATGTCAACCCAAAAGCGTAGATACGAGCTGAAGGCCCGTGCCGAGGCACAACAGGCGACCCGTGCGCGCATCGCCGCGGCGGCCGCCGCGCTGCACGAGGAGGTCGGCGTCGGGAGGACGACCGTCGCCGACATCGCGCGCCGCGCCGGCGTGCAGCGGCTGACCGTCTACAACCACTTCCCCGATCTGCAGACGCTGCTGCCGGCGTGCAGCGCTCACTGGCTGGCCGCGCATCCGCTGCCCGACCTCGAGCCCGCGCTCGCGCTCGAGGACCCGGCCGAGCGCCTGCGCGCGGCGCTGACCGCGCTCTACGGCTGGTATCGCGAGAACGCGCCGATGCAGCGGCGCGTCCACGGCGAGCGCGCGACCGTGCCGGAGCTCGACGCGTGGATGGCGCAGTCGAGCGACGCGTCGATGGCCGGGCTGGCCGAGGGTCTGGCGGGGGGCTTCGAGCGCCCCGAGGCGCGCGCGCTCACGGCCGTCGCGCTCGACTTCTGGACCTGGCAGCGGCTCGACCGCCAGGGGCTCGACGATGCTGCGGCCGCCGAGCTGATGGCGGGCGTGGTGTCCGGCGCCGGCGTGACGGTCGGCTAGGGCGCCGCCGCGCCGGCCGCGCGCAGCGCCGCCGGACACCCGTGCCGGTCGTCGCCCATCCCGCGCACGAGCGCGTCGGCGTTGTGCGCCTCCATCGCGAGGTACGTGGCGCCGTCCGAGCCGGCCGGGCCGAGCGCGTCGCCGTAGAGCGAGTCGTCGACCGCGGGGTGGGTGGGAACCGATTCCGCGATGGCGCGCGCGAGCTTCGCGTTGACGGACCGCTCGGAGAAGACGGTCCGCACGCGCTCGCGCTCGATCGCGCGCGCGAGCTGCGCGAGGTCGCCGGCGGACGGCTGCGCCTGCGTCGTCAACGACGGGATCACCGTGCCGACGACGCGGATGCCGTAGCGCTCGGCGAAGTAGCCGAACGCGTCGTGGTCGGTCACGATCACGCGGCGCGCCGCCGGGATCGCGGCGACGCAGCGCGCGACCGCCGCGTCGAGCGCGCGCAGGCGCCGCAGGTACGCGGCGGCGCGGCGCGCGAACGACGCGCGCGCGGCGGGATTCGCGCGCGCGAGCGCGTCGCGGATCGCGACGACCGCCGCCTCGGCGTTGCGTGCGTCGTGCCACCAGTGC
>DASVFS010000166.1:0-5649 GCA_036379915.1 Conexibacter sp.
GAAGACCTTCTGGACCGCGTGCGCGTACGGCGGATCGAGCGTGAAGCGCTCGTCCTCGTAGTCGCAGGACGCGCCGAGCCGCTTGAACTGCTCGACGATGGTGGAGCCGTACTGCTCGCGCCAGCGCCACACGCGCTCGACGAACTTCTCGCGCCCGAGCTCCTCGCGGCTCGAACCCTCGGACGCCAGCAGCCGCTCGACCTGGGTCTGCGTCGCGATGCCCGCGTGGTCGGTGCCGAAGATCCACTTCGTCCGCTTCCCGCGCATGCGCGCGAGCCGGATCAGCGCGTCCTGGACCGAGCCGTTGAGCGCATGGCCCATGTGCAGCGCGCCGGTGACGTTCGGCGGCGGCACCGCGATCGAGTAGTTCTCCTCCGGCCCGCCCTCGGGCTCGGGGTGGAACAGGCCGGAGTCGAGCCACCGTCTGACGATCCGCGGCTCCACCTCCGCGGCGTCGTAGCGCGTCTTGGCCTCCAGCGTGGACATGAGGCGCAAGTGTATTGCCGATTCACGTGCGCGCCTGCGCTGGTCGCGGGGCCTCGGCGTCGCCGGTACGCCAGGCGCGCATGTCGACTCCTGCTCGAGAGGCCAGTCGTGCGATGCCGCTGTACCGCGCCGCCGCCAGGGATCCACAGAAGCCTCTCCAGTAGGAGCGCCCGCGCGCGGCTGAGGCTGATTCGGCCGCGCCGGCGCGCGAGCGCAACGCTGCGATACGCCACTGATGCGCTGTAGACGACTCGCGAGCGACGGGCCATCCTTTGCGCATGTCGACCCCGCCTCGTCGTGTGGCGCTTCGACCACGGCAGCCAGCAGCCGAGCGAATCGCCGCTGCGGCAGCAGCGAACGAGAAGATCGCCTCGCTGGTTCAGCCGCCGGACCGCGCCGAGCCGACGCCCGAGTAGCCGCGCGCGGGCGCTCTTGCTGGAGAGGCTCCCGCGGATCTCTCGGCGTGGCGCGCTGGGACGGCGTCACACGACCGGCCTCTCCGGCGAGAGACGACCCGCGCGCCGGCGTACCGGCACGGTCGAAACGTGGCGCGCCGGCGGCGCGGCACCAACGGCTAGGCCGACTCCTCGCGCAGGTCGCCGTCGTCGTCGGCGGCCTCGGGCGGGGCGGCCTCGGTGACGAGCGTGGGCGGGTGGCCCTTCTCGATCGTCTCCTTCGTCACGACGCACTTCTTCACGTCGCGGCGGGAGGGCAGTTCGAACTGCACCTCCAGCAGGACCTCCTCGATGATCGACCGCAGTCCTCGCGCGCCGGTCTCGCGCTCCAACGCCTTGTCGGCGACGGAGACCAGGGCCTCTTCGGCGAACACGAGCTCGATCCCGTCGAACTGGAAGAAGCGCTGGAACTGCTTCACGAGCGCGTTGCGCGGCTCGGTGAGGATCGTCATCAGCTCCGCGCGCGACAGCTGGTGCACGGCGGACATCACCGGCAGGCGGCCGATGAACTCCGGGATCAGGCCGTACTGGACGAGATCCTCCGGCAGGCACTGCTCGAAGATGTTGCCCGGGTCGAACTCGACGACCTCCTCCATCGCCGCGCCGAAGCCGATCCCCTGCTTGCCGATGCGCCGCTCGATCACGTTGTCGAGCGCCGCGAACGCCCCGCCGCAGATGAACAGGATGTTCGTCGTGTCGATCGTGAGGAACTCCTGGTGCGGGTGCTTGCGCCCGCCCTGCGGCGGCACCGAGGCGGTCGTCCCCTCGAGGATCTTCAGCAGCGCCTGCTGCACGCCCTCGCCGGAGACGTCGCGCGTGATCGACGGGTTGTCCGCCTTGCGCGCGATCTTGTCGACCTCGTCGATGTAGATGATCCCCGTCTCGGCCTTCTTGACGTCGTAGTCGGCCGCCTGGATCAGCTTCAGCAGGATGTTCTCGACGTCCTCGCCGACGTAGCCGGCCTCCGTCAGCGCGGTCGCGTCGGCGATCGCGAACGGCACGTTGAGGATCCGCGCGAGCGTCTGCGCGAGCAGCGTCTTGCCGCAGCCGGTCGGCCCGAGCAGCAGGATGTTCGACTTCTGCAGCTCGATCTCGTCGTCGTCCGACTGCAGCATCTGGACGCGCTTGTAGTGGTTGTAGACCGCGACCGAGAGGGTGCGCTTGGCTTCCTCCTGCCCGACGACGTACTCGTTGAGCACGTCGTAGATCTGGCGCGGCTTCGGCAGGTGCTCGAGGTCGAACGACGGCGGAGCGGTCAGCTCCTCGTCGATGATCTCGTTGCAGAGATCGATGCACTCGTCGCAGATGTAGACGCCCGGACCGGCGATCAGCTTCTTGACCTGCCGCTGCGACTTCCCGCAGAAGCTGCAGAGGAGCTGTTCGTTCGTGTCCGTGGGGCGTGCCATGTCGCTCTCCAGATGGTCGGCAGCTACCGACCTCGACCTTAGTGCTGCGTGATCACCCGGTCGATGATGCCGTACGCCTGCGCCTCCTCGGAGCTCATGAAGTAGTCGCGCTCCGTGTCGCCCTTGACGTCCTCCACGGGCTTACCCGTGTGGTGGGCGATGATCTCGTCGAGCCGGCGGCGGATGTCGATGATCTCTCTCGCGTGGATCTCGATGTCGGTCGCCTGACCTTGGAACGAGGACGAGACCTGGTGGATCAAGATCTTCGCGTTCGGCAGCGCCATCCGCTTGCCTCTCGCGCCGCCGGACAGCAGCAGGGCGCCCATCGACATCGCGATGCCGACGCAGATCGTCTGCACGTCCGGCTTGATGAACTGCATCGTGTCGTAGATCGCCAGCCCGGCGTAGACCGAGCCGCCCGGCGAGTTGATGTAAAGCGAGATGTCCTTGTCGGGGTCCTCGGACTCCAGGTGCAGGAGCTGGGCCACGATCAGGTTCGCGATCTGGTCGTCGACGGGCGTGCCGAGGAAGATGATGCGCTCGTTGAGCAGACGCGAGTAGATGTCGAACGCGCGCTCGCCGCGCGACGTCTGCTCCACGACCATCGGTACCAGGGGGCTCATAGTCCTCGCTTTGTTTCGCTTCCTCGGCTCGAATCCTGCCGGCGCGGAGCCGAGTGCGTTCAGCCCGTCCGGGTGGGGCGAGTCTAGCAACCGCCCTGTGGCGGTCTGAGGGGTGCGCAGAAAGCGCGGAGGTGCGCTCAGGCGCTTCTGGCGGCGGCTCTTCTGGCCGCTCTGGGAGCCGCTCTGGCTCTCGCTCTCGCGGCTGGTCTTCTCGCCGCTCTTCTGGCGGCTCTCGCCGGTCTGTCGCCCGGCGCGACCGGCTTGGCGCGCTCGGCCAGCAGGTCCATCGCCTTGCGCGTGGCGACGTCGTCGCGCAGCGCGTCGAGCGTGCCCGCCTTGCGCACGCGCTCGAGCAGCTTCGCCGGCTGCTGGCCCTCGCGCGCGGCGGTCGGGGCGAGCGCCTCGGCGAGCTCCTCGTCGGTCGGCTCGATCCGCTCCGCCGCGACGACGGCGGCGAGCACCGCCTCGCGCTTCAGCGCGCGCTCGGCGTCGGGCTTCGCCTCGTCGAGGATCTCCATCTCCGTTCTGCCGGAGATCTGGAGGTAGGCCTCCTTCGACAGGCCGCGATGGCTCAGCGAATGCAGCATCTGATCCCACAGCTCGACGGCGCGCGCCTCGACGAGCGCCTCGGGCACCTCGACGCTCGCGTTCGCGACGGCCGCGTCGAGCACCGCCTCGCGGAAGTCGGCCTCGACCGTTCTCTCCTCCTGTTCGGCGATCCGTCTGCGGATGTCCTCGCGCAGCTCCTCGAGCGTGTCGAAGCCGGCGGCGTCGGCGGCCAGCTCGTCGTTCAGCTCCGGCAGCATTCTCGCGCGCACCTCCTTGACGGAGATCGCGAACTGCGCGGGTCTGCCGGCGAGGTGGTCGGCGCCGTAGTCGTCCGGGAACGTCACGTCGATCGTGCGCAGCTCGCCCGCGCTCGCGCCGACGAGCTGCTCCTCGAAGCCGGGGATCAGGCGTCCGCCGCCCAGCTCCACGAGCTGGTCGTGGCCCTCGCCGCCCTCGAACGGCACGCCGTCGATCGAGCCCGTGTAGTCGATCACGACGAAGTCGCCCTCGCCGGCGGCGCGCTCGGCCGTCTCGAGTCTCGCGAGGTGCTCGCGCAGATGCTCGAGCTCGTGCGCGACGCGCTCCTCGTCGACCGCGGCCTCGCGCTTGCCGACCTCGAGGCCGAGGTAGTCGCCGAGTCTCGCGGCCGGGCGCACGCCGATCTCGAACGAGAACGCCAGCGGCTGGCCCTCGCTCGGCAGGTCGCCGAGGTCGAGCTTCGGCTCGCCGATCGGGGCGATCTTCGCCTCGCCGAGCGCGTCGGCGTACCAGCCGCCGATCGAGCTGCGGATCGCCTCGTCGAGCACGTACTCGCGCCCGACGCGGCGGATGAAGACGGGCGGCGGCACCTTGCCCTTGCGGAAGCCGGGCACGCGCGTGTCGCGCGCGAGCCGTCTCGCCGCCTGCGTGAGGCGCTTCTGCACCTCCGCCGCGGGGACCTCGGCGTCGACGCGCACGCGCGACTCGGGCAGCTCGGTGACGGTGGTCGTGACGGGGGACGCCATCGGGGGCGGGAACGATACCGTGGCGACGTGCCCGCCAGCCGTCCGCCCCTCGCCGCCCGCCTGGTGACCGGGCCGGTCGCCTTCTTCCTCGCCGGCGCGGTCGACGTGAGCGTCGCGTGGGGCCGCTGGGCGCTGCACGAGCTGGCGAGACGGGCGGCGCGCCGAGCCGCGCGGTAGGTTGCCGGCCGTGAGCGAGACCGACGAGCTGCTGCGCAACAACGCCGGCTACGCGGACGGCTTCGCGCACGGCGCACTCAGATCGAAGCCGGTCAAGCCGGTCGCGGTGCTCACGTGCATGGACGCGCGCATCGACCCGCACCGCATGCTCGGGCTCGCCGAGGGCGACGCGCACGTGATCCGCAACGCGGGCGGCGTCGCGAACGACGACGCGCTCCGCTCGCTCGTCGTCTCGCAGCGCAAGCTCGGGACACGGGAGATCATCGTGATCCTCCACACCGACTGCGGCATGCGCACGTTCGCCGAGGACGCGTTCGCGGAGGAGCTGGAGGCGGAGACGGGCATCCGCCCCGCCTGGCAGACGACGAGCTTCAACGAGATCGCGGCGGACGTGCGGCGCGCCGTCGCGCGCGTGCGCGCGAGTCCCTACCTGCCGCATCGCGACGCCGTGCGCGGCTTCGTCTACGAGGTCGAGACGGGGCGCCTGCGCGAGGTCCCGGACGCGTGAGCGCGTCCTGACTGGCCGACCAGCCAGGCGGCGCACGCAGCGCGCCCGGCGGGCATCATCCGGTCCGTGACCGCCACCGCGCTCGACCCCACGATCGCCGTCCCGCCCCGCCCCCCGCGCACCGCGCTGCCGCCCGGCCCGCGCGCGCCGGGAATCCTGCAGGCGCTGCAGTTCGCGCGCGACCCGCTCGGCAGCACGATGGCCGTCCACCGCCGCTTCGGCGAGCCGTTCACCGTCGGCAGCCCAGGCTTCGGCACGTCGGTCGTCTTCAGCTCGCCGGAGCTCGTCAAGCAGATCGTGACCGGCGACCCGCAGGTCTTCCACGCCGGCCTCGCGAACGCGCCGATCCGCCCGGTGCTCGGCCCGTGGTCGCTGCTCGCGCTCGACCGCGCGCCGCACCTGCAGCAGCGCAAGCTGCTGCTGCCGCCGTTCCACGGCGAG
>DASVFS010000167.1:0-6375 GCA_036379915.1 Conexibacter sp.
TCGTCCGGAGGCGGCAGCGGGATCGTCAGCTGGTCCTCGGAGGGCGCCGAGCGCGCGACGCGCCTGGCGCGCGGGCGCTCGGGCGGCAGCACGTGGGTGGCCGTCGTCCCGGGCGGAGGCGGCGGCACCTCCGTCGGGATCCGCGGGCGCGCGCGCAACGGGGCGGGCGGTCGCCGCGAGCGCCGCATGCGCGCGCCTGCGTAGGCGAGCACCCCGGCGGCCGCGAGCGCGAAGAAGATCCCCCACTCGACGCCGACGAGCGCGCCCGACGCGTGCGGCTTGTCGAACAGCCGCCAGATGAGCAACGCCGCGACCCAGGCTCCGGCCGCCATCAGGACCGTGCCGTCTCCGCCCGGGAGGTGGAACGCCGCGTGCTCGCTGCGCGCGAACAGCAGCGCGAGCACCGCCAGCGCGACGAGCAGCACGGCCGCCTCGACGAACGAGAACGCTCCGAACGCGCTCACGCTCTTGCCGAGTGCTCTGCCTTGCACGCCATACCACGGCAGGAACATCGAGAGGAACAGCGCCGCCGACGCGATCGCCGCGAGCCGCCCGTCCGGCGTCAGCGTGCGCCACGCCCGCGCGACGCGCACGGGCACGCTCGGCTGCTCGCTCATGCGCGAACGGGAGCCGCGGCGCGCATGCGCGCCATCAGGACGTCCGCGTCGTGCTCCGAGATCGCGCGAATCTGACCCTGGAAGGCGAGCTTCCAGTGTTCTCTCGGCCACTTGCCGATGTGCTCGAGCTCGTCGACGAGCGTCTCGGCGCGCACCCACTCCTGCTGCGGCAGCACGAGCTCCGGCTCGGTCGCGAAGCGCCACGGATACTGATCCGGGTTGCCGGGCTTGCCGGGCCAGATCTTCGCGCGGTCCTCGTACAACTCGCCGGTCACGCGGATCGACGCGGCGAAGCTCATGATGCGCGTCAGGTACAGGACGATCCGGTCGCCGGGGACGATCTCCAGCGCGCGGTTGCGGTTGCGCTCCTTGAGTCCGATCACGCGATGGTCGTGCTCGGCCGTCGCCGCGTAGTTCTCCGGCGAGCCGGTGAGGATCCAGGTGCGGTGCGCGTCCGCGGCGGCCACGCCGCCGAGTTTAGACCCCCGCCCTGCGCGTTCTTCTCGCGGGCAGCACCTCGATCTCGCCCTCGGCGCGCCCGGCGTTGCCGGCCAGGTCGGTGCCGCTGAGCGTCACCTCGTACGTGCCCGGCGAGGGCGGGACCCGCCAGGCGTAGGCATGCGCGCCGCGGGAGACGCTCGCGCTCGTCGCGAGCACGACCTTCCCGTCGCGCTCGCGGCGGATCGTCATGCCGACGCGCGAGACCTTCGACAGCTCGAAGCGCACGAGCGCGTGTCTGCGCGCGCGCAGCCGTCTCGTCAGCAGCTCGAGCACGGGCGGCTCCTTCAGGTCCTGCGCAAAGGCCCTCGCCGTGGCGCAGTAGACCTCGGTCCCGGTGCGGTCGCACAGGTTGCGCAGGAAGCCGGTCAGCAGCTCGTGGTAGGAGAGGTCGGACTCGGCGCCGCCGAGCTGGTAGAGCGACCACGCGCCGGTGTCCCCGGCGCGCACGTCGAGGCGCGCCTGCCGGTCGCCGGCGCGGAACAGCCGGCGGGCGGGCGCGCTGTCGGTGATCGCGGCGTAGTCGTGCAGCGCGACGAGCGTCTGCACGGACGCGTTGACGACGATCTGGCCCGGCGCGAACGAGTAGAGCAGGTAGCGCGCCCCGGCCGGCGCGCTCGCGCGCACGCCGACGGGCGGGGGGAGCGAGAACAGCGCGAGCGCGCTGCGCGCCGCTTCGAGGTACACCGGTTCCGCCAGCCGCTGCCCGGCGCGCGCGAGCGCCTGCACGCCGGTCGCCTGCGCCATCCCGCTCGTCCACGGCGGCGCGCCGGCGCCGAAGTCGAACAGGTACTCCCACGCGAGCGCACCGCCGCGCTGCGAGGCGAGCGCCAGCATCTCGTCGAGCAGCGCGCGCAGCTTGCGGTCCGACCCGGCGGCCCACAGCGCGTTCGCCTTGCCGAACGTGCCGAGCACCTGCAGCTGGATCCCCTCGCCGGGATAGTCCTGCCACACCAGTTCGCTGTCGGCGAACTCGACGCGCTGGCCGTAGCCGAGCAGGCTGCCGCTCGTCCACCACCGGCGGTTGCGCTCCAGCGTCGCGAACAGCGCCGGCAGTCGCGCCGCCGTCAGCTGCCCGCGCGCGGCGACGTCGTGCAGGTTGTCGATCGCCCCCTGCAGCTCGCGGCGGCGCACGTCGCTCAGCCGTCTCGCCGTGCGGACCGCCGCGTCGAACGCCCTGCGGTCGCGCGCCGCCGTCGCGGCGTCGATCTGGCCGGTGCGCAGCAGCCGTCTCAGCTCGCCGCGCAGCGTCCGCGCACGGACCGGCCGGCGGCGGGCGGCGGCCGCCGTCGCGGCCGGCCGCGGCGTCGGCAGCGTGGCCGCCGGCGTCAGGAACCGGTCCACGCGCGCGTGCACGCGGCCGTCGCGATCCAGCACGAGCACGCGCTCGGCGGCGTCCGCCCGACTCATGTGAACGTTCCCGACCAGGCCACCTGCGACGATGCAGACACACAGGAGGAGGCGCAGGGAGCGCATGCAGACGGATGCTACGCTCGCCCGCCCGGTCGTCACGTCGCACAAGGAGATTTGCAGGTGCTTCTCACCCATCGGTTCGTCCAACACCGGGTACGCGCGATCGTCGCGCTGCTCGCGCTTGCGGCCCTCGCGCTCGTGCTCGCGGCGTGCGGGGGAGACGAGAGCGGAGGCGGCAGCTCCGGCGGCGGCTCGGGGAACGCCGAGACGCTGCTGAGACAGACGTTCACCGGCACGCACGACATCAGAAGCGGCCGCGCCGACATCCAGCTGAGAGTCGACGTGAGCGGCGAGCCGTCGATCAGAGGCCCGATCACCGCTCGCATATCCGGACCGTTCCAGAGCGCCGGCGGCGACGCGCTGCCGCTGTTCGACCTGGCGCTCGACGTGAGCGCGCAGGGCCAGGGCTTCAGAGCGGGCCTGACGTCGACGAGCGACCGGCTGTTCGTGAACTTCGGCGGCACCTCCTACGAGGTGCCGGCCGAGCTGCTCGACGAGCTGAAGGCTGGCTTCAGAAGAGCGCAGCGGGAGGGCTCCTCGGACTCGATGAGCCTCGAGAGCCTCGGACTCGATCCACTCTCCTGGGTCGAGGACCCGACCGTCGAGGGCACCGAGACGGTCGGCGGCGTCGAGACCGACCACATCCGCGCCAACCTCGACGTGAGCGCGCTGCTCGACGACCTCGACAAGCTGCTCGAGCAGGCGAGCAGACAGGGGCTGCCCGGCGCACAGGTGCCGAGCGGCCTCTCGGACGCCGACCGGCGGGAGATCGAGGACGCCGTCAAGAACGCCTCCGTCGACGTGTGGAGCGGGACGGAGGACCACACGCTGCGCAGACTGACGCTCACGCTCGGCGTGGACGTCCCGAGAGAGTCGGTGTCGGTCGACGTCGTGCTCCAGATCGAGCTGACCGAGCTCAACCGGCCGCAGTCGATCGAGGCGCCCGCGACGACCCGTCCGCTCGACGAGCTGCTCGGCCAGCTGCAGGGCTTCCTCGGCGGCGCGCTCGGCGGCGGGGCCCTCGGCGGCTCCGGCGGCGGCGGAGCGTCGTCCAAGCAGCTCGAGGACTACGCGCAGTGCGTCCAGAGAGCCGGCTCCGACGTGCAGGAGGCGCAGAAGTGCGCCGACCTGCTGACGCAATAGCGCGCTGACACGCATGCGATCCCGCCGCGCCCGACGGCGTCGGCGGGATCGCCCGCGTCTCCCGCAGCGCGTATCGTTGCGCGGCCGTGAGCGTCGAGCCCTCCCAGCGGCCGGACCTGCGCCGCTTCCTCGCGAGCAGCGAGGGCTGGCCGTACCTGCTCGTGCCGTTCATCCCGCTCGCGATCGCGCTCGACCTCGCGCACGTCTCGCCGACGATCGTCTTCTTCAGCTCCGCGCTCGGCGTGATCCCGACCGCGGCGCTGATGGGCCGCGCGACGGAGGAGCTGGCGGCGCGCTCGGGGCCCGGCATCGGCGGGCTGCTGAACGTGACGTTCGGCAACGCGCCGGAGCTGATCATCGCGCTGTTCGCGCTCGAGGCGGGCCTGCACGAGGTCGTGAAGGCGTCGATCATCGGCTCGGTGATCGGCAACATCCTGCTCGTGATGGGCGCCGCGATGTTCGTCGGCGGCGTCGGGCGCGACCGCCAGGCGTTCAACCGCACCGGCGCGATGGCGCAGACGTCGATGCTGCTGCTCGCCGTCGTCGCGCTGCTGATGCCGGCGATCTTCGAGCTGGTGGAGGGGAAGGGGCTGCCGCTGCCCGGCGCCGAGCGGGTCGCCTACGACAGCACCGTGGAGCAGCTCTCGCTGGCGGTCGCGATCGTGCTGATCCTGTCTTACGGCGCGGGCCTGCTGTTCTCGCTCAAGACGCACCGCGACCTCTTCAACCCGCCGAGCGCCGCCGACGAGCACCACGAGCCGTGGAGCGTGCGCAGATCGGTCGGCGCGCTCGCCGTCGCCGGCGTCGCGGTCGGGGTGATGTCGGAGATCCTCGTCGGCTCGATCTCCGAGGCGGCCGAGTCGATCGGCCTGACCGAGTTCTTCGTCGGCGCGATCGTCGTCGCGATCGTCGGCAACGCCGCCGAGCACTGGGTCGCGGTGCTCGTCGCGCGCAAGGACAAGATGGACCTCGCGGTCAACATCGCGATCGGCTCGAGCGCCCAGATCGCGCTGTTCGTGGCGCCGGTGCTCGTGCTGGCGTCGTTCGCGCTCGGCCCCGCGCCGATGCCGCTCGTCTTCAACGGCTTCGAGCTGGGCGCCGTCTTCCTCGCCGTGCTGATCGCGGTCCACGTCACGAACGAGGGCGAGTCGACGTGGTTCGAGGGCGTCCAGCTGCTCGCGGTGTACGCAGTCCTCGCGCTCGCCTTCGCGTTCGCGTAGCTACGACTGCCGGGGCCGTCAGAGCTCGTCCGGGTCTTCGTCCGGCTCGAGCTCGTCCTCTTCGTCCTCGTCGAGCTCCTCGTCGTCCTCGCCGAGGGCCGGCGACGGACCGCCTTCGTGGTAGGTCGCCTGGAAGCGCTCGAGCAGCTCGTCGCGCGAGGCTTCGTCGATCGGCGTCTCGTCGGAGACGAGCACCCACTCGCCCTCGCCCGTGCCGGCGTCCGCCTCCAGCGTCGCCTGGTCGACCTCCGCGGAGTCGTCGACGACGATCAGCACCTCGGTCTGCGGGTTGAGGTACGTGCCGGGACGCACGAGCAGCTCGTCGATCTCGAAGCGGCGCGCGCGGGCCATGCGCGCACCCTACCGCCGCGACCCGTCGAAGCGTTCGCTACCCTGGGGGGCAGTGGTTGACTGACCAGTCAATCTGTCTGCGCCTCAAGGAGAATTCCACGGTGGTCGACTTCACCCTCACCGACGAGCAGAAGAACCTGCGCGAGATGGCGCACGACTTCGCCGAGAAGGAGATCCGGCCTGTCGCCTGGGAGTACGACAAGGACGGCACGTGGCCGGAGGAGATCATCAAGAAGGCGTGGGAGGTGGGGCTCATGAACACCCACATCCCCGAGGAGTACGGCGGCCCCGGCGCCGGCTACCTCGACGGCTGCCTGATCGAGGAGGAGCTCTCGTGGGGCTGCTCCGGCATCCAGACGTCGCTCGGCTGCAACGGCCTCGCAACCGCCCCGGTCGTGCTCGGCGCGTCCGAGGAGCTCAAGAAGGAGTACCTCGGCCGCCTCACCGAGGCGCCGCTGCTCGCCTCCTTCTGCCTCACCGAGCCCGACGCCGGCTCCGACGTCTCCGGCATGAAGACCACCGCCGTCAAGCAGGGCGACAAGTGGGTCATCAACGGCTCCAAGTGCTTCATCACCAACGGCGGCTACGCCAACTGGTACACGGTCTACGCGAAGACCGACAAGGAGGCCGGGCACCGCGGCATCTCCGCCTTCATCGTCCCGCGCGACGCCGGCGTCGTCGTGGACAAGAAGGAGGACAAGATGGGCCAGCGGGCGTCGAACACGGCGACCGTCTCCTTCAACGACGTCGAGATCCCCGCCAACCACCTGATCGGCGAGGAGAACCAGGGCTTCAAGCTCGCGATGATGACGCTCGACCGCACGCGCCCCGGCGTGGCGGCGATGGCGACCGGCATCGCGCGCGCGGCGATGGAGTTCGCCGTCGACTACTCGAAGGAGCGCGTCCAGTTCGGCGTGCCGATCGCGATGCACCAGGCGATCCAGTTCATGATCGCCGACATGGCGACCGACATCGAGGCAGCGCGCCTGCTGACCTGGAAGGCCGCGGTGCAGCTCGACCAGGGCCAGCGCAACACGCTCGTCTCCTCCCACGCGAAGCGCTTCGCCGCCGAC
>DASVFS010000168.1:0-18461 GCA_036379915.1 Conexibacter sp.
CGACGATCTGCGCGCGGCTCCCGGCTGCGCCGGCAGACCTCCGCTCGGCACGATCGTGCAGCTCTACGACAAGGACGACCGCGAGGTCCCCGCCGGCGAGACCGGCCGCATCTTCGTCGCCAGCGGCTTCCCGTTCGAGGGCTACACCGGCGGCGACACGAAGGCGACGATCGGCGAGCTGATGTCGTCCGGCGACGTCGGCCACTTCGACGCGGCCGGCCGGCTGTTCATCGATGGCCGCGACGACGACATGATCGTCTCCGGCGGCGAGAACGTCTTCCCGGCGGAGGTCGAGGACCTGCTCGCGAGCCATCCGGCGATCCGGGAGGTGGCGGTCGTCGGGGTCGCGGACGAGGACTGGGGCCAGCGGCTCAAGGCGGTCGTCGTGCTGCAGGAGGGCGAGAGCGCCGACGAGGACGAGCTCAAGGAGTACGTCAAGCGCAACCTCGCCTCGTTCAAGGTCCCGCGCGAGATCGCGTTCGTCGACGCGCTGCCGCGCAACGCGACGGGCAAGGTCCTGAAGCGCGACCTGGTCTGAGGTCGCGCGCTCGCTACATTGCGGGGCATGCCGCCTCGCGCCGACACGTTCGACCTCGCCGCCCTCCGGCTGAGCGCCGGCGAGGGCCGCTCGATCGAGCTGGCGCTGCCGCTCGCGCCGTTCGAGCTGGGCGGTGAGACCTACGCCGTCACGCCGTCGCCGATCCCGCTGCGGCTCGACGTCTCGCGCACGACGCACCAGGGCTGGGCGCTGCGGCTGCGCTTCGAGGCGACGCTCGAAGGCCCCTGTATGCGCTGCCTCGAGCCGGCCGCGCCGCGCTTCCAGATCGACGCGCGCGAGTTCGACCAGCCGGGCGGCGGGGAGGAGCTGGAGAGCCCGTACGTGGTCGACCAGGAGGTCGACGTGGCGGCGTGGACGCGCGACGCGCTCGCGCTCGCGCTGCCGGCGCAGCTGCTGTGCCGCGAGGAGTGCGCCGGCCTCTGCGGCGTCTGCGGCGAGAACCTCAACGCGGCCGGTCCGGAGCATCGGCACGAGGCCGAGCCCGATCCGCGCTGGGCGAAGCTGCGCGAGCTGGAGCTGTAGTACCCTCCTCCGACCTATGGCCGTCCCGAAGCAGAAGCAATCACACGCGCGCACGAACAAGCGCCGCTCGCAGCACAAGATCTCGGCGCCGTCGATCCACGCGTGCCCGCAGTGCCACAGCCCGCGCATGCCGCACCGCGTCTGCCCGACGTGCGGCACGTACGCGGGGCGTGACGTGGTCGCCGCCTCGGGCGACGACGCCTAGCCCCGCCGCAGCCCTCGTGCCGCCGATCACGGTCGCCGTGGACGCGAACGGCGCCGATCTCGGCCCGGCCGAGGTCGCGGCTGGCGCCGCGCTCGCCGCGGAGCAGGGCGTGCGCGTCCTGCTGTTCGGACCCAAGGGCGCGATCGGGCCGACGCCGGGCGGCGTCGAAGTGGTCGACGCGCCCGTCTCGATCGCGAAGGCGCCCGATCCCGCGCTCGCGGTCCGCTCGACGCCCGACGCGTCGATCGTGCTCGCCTCCAAGGCGGTCGCCGAGGGGCGCGCCGACGCGCTCGTCTCGGGCGGCTCGACCGGCGCCGCGCTCGCGGCAGGTCTCTTCCATGTCAAGCGCGCACGCGGCATCCACCGCCCGGCGCTCGCGATCGCCATGCCCGTGCCGGGCGCGCCCGTGCTCCTGCTGGACGTCGGCGCGAGCGTCGAGGTGCGCCCCGAGCACCTCGTGCAGTTCGCCTACATGGGCGGGGCGTTCGCGCAGGCGGTCCTGGGCGTGTCGAGCCCACGCGTCGCGCTGCTGTCCAACGGCGAGGAGGCGGGCCGCGGCACGCCGGACGTGATCGCCGCCCATCAGCGGCTCGCCGAGGCGGGCAACGCGCGCCTGAACTTCGTCGGCAACGTCGAGGGCACGCAGATCACGGAGGGCGTCGCCGACGTCGTCGTGATGGACGGCTTCACCGGCAACATCGCGCTGAAGCTGATGGAGGGGGTCTCCGGCAAGCTGATGCGGACGATCCGCGACGTCGCGATGGCGAGTCCGCGCGGACGCATCGGCGGTCTGCTGCTGCGCGGTCCGCTGCGCGCGCTGCGCGACGACATCGATCCGGAGCTGGCCGGCGGCGCCTACATGCTGGGCCTGCGGCGCACCGGCGTCGTCGCGCACGGGCGCTTCACCCGCACCGGCTTCGCGCGCGCGATCGACGTCGCCGCGCGCGGCGTGCGCGAGGACGTCGTCGGCCGGACGCTCGCGGCGCTGGAGGAGGCGGGGGCGCTGCGTCAGGCGCCGCCGGCCGCGGCGCCGGGCGAGGAGGACCGTCCATCGTCCGAAGCGCCGGCTAGCGTCCAGTCCCAATGACCCGCGAGCAGGTCCTCGAGCGCGTGCGCGCCCACCTCGCCGACGAGCTGGCGATCGACCCCGAGACGATCGGCGACTCGACCCGCTTCCGCGAGGACCTCGAGGCCGACTCGCTGGATCTCTACACGCTCGTGCAGGAGCTCGAGGACCAGTACGGGATCCGCATCTCGGACGAGCAGGCGGCGAAGATCCTCACGGTCGGCCAGGCGGTCGACTTCGTGCTCGCCTCCGACGTCGCCGCCACCGTCGACCACGAGCCGAGGCCCTGACCGCTGAGCTTGCTCGCCGACCTGCTCGACCGACTGCCGGACGACCTCGCCCGGCAGGTGGTCACGCATTCGTCGTGGACGGAGCGCCGCTCGGACTCGTACGAGCGGCTCGCGTTCCTCGGCGACAGCGTGCTGTCGCTCGCCGTCACGACGCACCTGTACCCGCGGCTGGAAGCGGAGCGCTTCGGCGCCGGCCGCCTGACGAAGATCCGCGCGCAGGCGGTCTCCGGCCGCTCGTGCATGGCGGTCGCCGAGCGGATCGGGATGCCGGAGCGGCTGCGCGCCGCGGCGCCGGAGGCGACAGGGCAGAACGCCGACGCGCTCGTGCGCACGGAGCGGGTGCTGGCGTCGGTGATCGAGGCGGTGATCGGGGCGTGCTACCTGGCGTTCGGGTACGAGCAGACCGCCGCGGCGGTCGTCGAGGCGTTCTCGCCGGAGATCGAGGAGGCGCTGGAGCACCCGGTCGACTTCAAGTCGGCGCTGCAGGAGCGGCTGGCGCGGCGCGGCGAGCTCGTCGCGTACGAGGTGACGGCCGAGGAGGGGCCGCCGCACGACCGCGTCTTCACGGTCGAGGCGACGGTCGCCGGCGTGGAGGTCGGGCAGGGGCAGGGGCGTTCGAAGAAGGACGCCGAGCAGGAAGCCGCTCGCGTCGCTCTGGAAGCCATGGGAGAGTAAGCACCTTGCCGCCGTCCCCCCGGAGTGCCCGATGCATCTGAAGTCCCTCACCCTCAAGGGCTTCAAGTCCTTCCCCGACCGCACGAAGCTGGCCTTCGGGCCGGGCGTGAGCGTGATCGTCGGCCCGAACGGCTCGGGCAAGTCGAACGTCACCGACGCGGTCCTGTGGGCGCTCGGCGAGCAGTCGCCGCTGGCCGTGCGCGGGCAGACGATGCAGGACGTGATCTTCGGCGGCGGCCACGGCCGCAAGGCGAGCCAGGAGGCGGAGGTCGAGCTGATCCTCGACAACGCCGACGGCACGCTCGGGCTCGACTTCTCCGAGGTCTCGATCCTGCGCCGGCTCGACCGCTCCGGCGACGGCGAGTACCGCCTGAATGGCGCCCGCTGCCGGCTCGTCGACGTGCTCGAGCTGCTGTCCGACACGGGCCTCGGCAAGGAGGCGCACTCGGTCGTCTCGCAGGGTCGCGTCGAGGCGATCGTCACCTCCAAGCCGCGCGACCGCCGTCTGCTGATCGAGGAGGCCGCTGGGCTCGGCAAGCACCGCAAGCGCCGTCGCCGCGCGCAGCTGAAGCTCGCGCGCACGCAGGACAACCTCGACCGCGCGCTCGACGTCGAGCGCGAGGCGCGCTCGCGCCTGCGCCCGCTCAAGCGCCAGGCCGAAGCGGCCGAGCTGCACGCGCGACTGGAGCGCCAGTCGCTCGAGGCACGCTGGGAGCTGGGTCGCGATGCGCTGCGCGCGAGCGCCCTGGAGCTGGAGCAGGCGGAGGCGGCCGCGCGCGCCGCCCGCGAGCGCAGCGCCGAGGCCGAGCAGGCGCTCGCCGCCGTCGCGAGACGGCGCGAGGCGGCCGAGGAGGCGCTCGCGGCGCGCAGCGAGCAGCGCGAGGCGCTGTCCGAGCGCGCCTACCGCGCCCGCTCCGCGGGCGAGCGCGTCGGCATGCGGTTGGAGGCGGCGCGCGTGACGGTCGCCACGCTCACGGAGCGGATCCTGCGCCACGAGGCGGAGCTGGACGCGCTGCGCGCGCAGGCGGACGCCGACGTGCCGGACGCCGAGGCGGCCGAGCGCACGGCCGCGCTGGAGGCCGAGCTGGTCGCGCTGGAGCAGGACCGCCAGGCGGCGCTCGAGCGCGAGCTGGCGGAGCTGGAGCAGCGTCGCGCCGCGGCCGCCGCGGAGGCGCAGCGGCTGCACGCGGACGTGGAGACGGCGCGCGCCGAGGTGGCGACGGCCGAGGAGGCGGCGGAGGCGGCGCGCGCGAGCCGCCGCGAGGCGGAGCGCGCCGTCGAGGCGGCGCGCCGCGAGGCCGCGCGCGTCGGTGGCGAGCTGGCCGCCGCGAACCACTTCCTGCGCGCGCACGCCGGCGCGCCCGGCGGCGCGCCGGCACTGGCCGACGCGCTCGACGTCGACGGCGGATACGAGCTGGCGCTCGCGGCGGCGCTCGACGGGCGCCTGCGCGCCGCCGTCGTCGATGACCGCGCCGCCGGCGCGGAGCTGCTGGAGCGCGCCGGGCGCGACGGCGGTGCTGCGCTCGTCGCGAGCGGCGCCACGGCCACGCCGAGCGCCTCCAAGCCCCCGACGCCCGACGCCGAGCGCCTGCTCGACCACGTCCGCGGCCCGGTCGACACGCTCGCGCTCGCGGCGGCGCTGCTGGCCGACACGTGGGTCGTCGGCGACGTCGCCGACGTGCGCGAGGGCTTCGCCGGCACCGCCGTCACGCGCGCGGGGCGCGTGTGGATCGGCGCCTGGGGCGAGCTGCGCCAGGTCCCCGCCGGCGGGGAGGAGCGCGTGCTCGCGGAGCGCAACCGCCGCGACAGACTCGTCGGCGAGAGTGAGGCGGCCGCGCGCGCCGAGCACGAGGCCGTCCGCGAGCTCGAGGGGCTCGCCGCCGCCGTGACGGCTGCCGACGCCGCCCGCGACGAGGCCGAGACGACGATGCGCGCCGCGGTGCGCGCGCACGACGAGGCGGCCGAGCAGGAGGCCCGCGTCGCCCGTCTGATCGAGCAGCGCCGCTCGGCCGGCGACGAAGGTCCGGGCGCGGTCCGCAGAGCGCAGATCGAGGCCGAGCTGGCGGCCGAGCGCCGTCTCGCCGAACGCGCCGAGCGCGATCGCGCGGAGCGCACGGCCCGCATCGCCGCCGCCGGGCGGCGCCTGGAGCGTGAGCAGGCGCTCGTGCCGCAGGCCGAGCGACTCGTCGAGGTGCTCGCCGAGGCGGCCAGCGCGATCGCCGCGCGCGTGGAGGTGTTCGACGCCGAGCTGGCGGCCCATCGCCAGGCGGGCGAGCACGTCGCGGTCGAGCTGCGCGCCTGCGCGCGTGAGGAGGCGGAGCTGCAGGGCCGCCTCAAGCGCGACGGCGAGGCCGTCACCGGCGCCGAGGTGCGCGCCCAGCAGGCGCGCGACCGCATGGCGGAGGCCGACGCCGAGCTGAGAGCGCTCGCCGAGCCGCTCCGGCTCGAGCCGACGCCGGCGGAGGACGCGCTGCCCGACGAGGAGCGCGCCCAGCTGGCCGATCGCATCACGCGGCTGCAGCGCCGCCGCGAGCAGCTCGGGCCGGTCAACCCGCTCGCGAAGGACGAGTACGACGAGGCGGTCGCGCACGTCGAGGAGCTGGAGCGCCAGCGCGCGGACCTCGAAGCGGCGCTGCGCGAGCTCAACACGCTGATCAAGGACACCGACCGCCAGATCCGCGAGACGTTCGAGGCGACGTTCGAGGCGGCGGCGAGAAACTTCGAGGAGCTGGCCGAGCAGCTGTTCCCCGGCGGCCGCGGTCGCCTGCGGCTCGTGCGCGAGGACGCCGGTCCGCGCCCGGTGCTCGGCGGCGAGAGACTCGACGGCGACGCCGACGCGGCGGCAAACGCCGAGGACGTCGACGCTGCGGCCGACCTGGAGGAGCAGGAGGAGGACGACCTGCTCGGCGTCGAGATCGAGATCACGCCGGCCGGCAAGGCGATGAAGCGCCTCTCGCTGCTGTCCGGCGGCGAGAAGTCGATGACCGCGCTCGCGTTCCTGTTCTCCGTCTTCCTCGCGCGGCCGTGCCCGTTCTACATCCTCGACGAGGTCGAGGCCGCGCTCGACGACCTCAACATCGACCGCTTCCTGAGACTGTTGCGCACGTACGCCCAGCGCGCCCAGTTCATCGTCGTCACGCACCAGAAGCGCACGATGGAGGCGGCCGACAGCCTCTACGGCGTCTCGATGGGCGGCGACGGCATCTCGAAGGTCATCAGCCGCAAGCTCCCGCCGGCGCAGCCGGTCGAAGCGCCCGCCGCCGAAGTCGCCTGAGCTGGGACTCGGCTCGCTCTGCCGCGCAGGGCTCTAGAGTCCTGAGCAATGAGCAGCCTCAGCGCTCCAGAGCGAGTCGTGCCGCTGCAGAAGGTCTGTCCGCGCTGCTCGACGATCAGCCAGACGGACGCGCAGCGGTGTCCGCACTGCGGCAAGGGCTATCGCCGCCGCAACGTCGTGCTGACCGTCCTGCTCACGCTGCTCGGCATCTGGCTCGGGTTCATGCTGCTGGGCTGGCTCGCCGCCGCGCTGATCAACTCCGCCTAGTCCCGAAGACGCTCAGGTCAGCACCTTCTCGAACCAGTGCGTCGCCGTCGGTGACCCGTTGTAGTCGGCGATCTCCGCGTACCCGCAGGCCGCGTACAGCTCGAGCGCCTCGGGCTGGGCCGCGTTCGTGTCGAGCCGCAGCCGCTCGTGGCTCAGCTCGCGTGCGCACGCCTCCAGCTCCGTCAGCAGCCGCCGTGCGTGGCCGCGCCGCCGCGCGTGCGGCGCGACGTACATCCGTTTGATCTCCCCGAGCCCCGGCGCGAGCGTCCGCAGCCCGCCGCACGCGACCGGCGCGTCGTCCTCCAGCGCGACGAGGAAGGTCCCGCCGGGCGGTTCCATCTCGTGCACCTCGACGCGCCTGCCGCCGCTGCCCGCGGGCGGGTCCAACGGCGAGAAGGGCCGGCCGCGCGCCATCAGCTCGGCCTCGTACTCGCGCAGCAGCGCGGCTGCGTCCGGCGCATCCGGACTGACCCGGCGGATCACGATGGAGGGCGAGGACACGCTGGTATCGTCGCCGATCTCCATGGCACGTGACTGGCGGGACCTCTTCATCACGAGCGACGGCGGCGTGGCGACCGCGGAGGCGGACGCGCCCGAGCGGCAGGAGCAGCGCCGCGGCTTCTTCAGACGCCTGCGCGAGAACATGCGCAAGACGCGCGAGGCGCTCACGAGCGAGCTGCAGGCGACGCTGTTCGAGAACCTCGACGACGAGACGTGGGAGCGCCTGGAGGAGGCGCTCATCATGGCCGACGTCGGCGCCCGCACGACCGCCGAGATCGTCGAGCAGCTCGAGCAGGAGGCGCAGTCCGGCGACCTGCAGGGCGGCGAGCAGCTGTCCGCCCGCCTGATCGAGCTGCTGGCCGCGGCGGCCCGCACCGACGACGACCGGATCGACCTCACCGCCAAGCCGACGGTCATCCTCGTCGCGGGCGTCAACGGCACCGGCAAGACGACCTCGCTGGGCAAGCTCGCCTGGCACCTGCGCCAGGAGCTGGGGCAGCAGGTCGTGCTCGGCGCGGCCGACACGTTCCGCGCCGCCGCCGTCGAGCAGCTCGAGCAGTGGGCCCGCCGCGCCGACGTCGCGTTCGTCAAGGGCGCGCCGGACGCCGACCCAGGCTCGGTCGCCTACGACGCCGTCCAGCAGGGCGTCCGCGACGGCGCCGACGTGGTGCTCGTCGACACCGCCGGCCGCCTGCACACGCAGGACAACCTGATGGCCGAGCTGACGAAGATCCGCCGCGTGATCGCCAAGCAGCTGCCCGACGCGCCGCACGAGACGCTGCTGACGGTCGACGCGACGACCGGGCAGAACGGCCTGCGCCAGGCGAAGCTGTTCGCCGAGGCGGTCGACGTCAGCGGGATCGTCCTGACGAAGCTCGACGGCACCGCGAAGGGCGGGATCGCGCTCGCGATCGCGCGCGAGCTGGGCATCCCGGTCAAGCTGATCGGCATCGGCGAGCAGCTCGAGGACCTGCGTCCGTTCGACGCGGACGAGTTCGCGCGCGCGCTGCTGGGCTGAATCCCCCGCTCGCGGCGGTATTCTCGCGTCGAAGATGGACGCCTGGGTGATCTGGATCCTCGTCGCGGTCGCGTTCGGGATCGGCGAGCTGCTGACGACGACGTTCGTGCTCGCCCCCTTCAGCGGCGGGGCGCTCGTCGCGGCCCTGGTCGCCGCGATCGGGGGCGGGGCGGTCGTCTCGTGGGCGACCTTCATCGTCGTCTCGCTGCTGATGCTGTGGGTCGTGCGCCCGATCGCGCGCGCGCACCTCAGAACGCCCGCGCAGCTGCGCACCGGCACGGCCGCGCTGATTGGCAGGCGCGCGATCGTGCTGGAGCGCATCGCCAACGACGAGGGCGTCGGCTGCGTGAGAATCGACGGCGAGGTGTGGACGGCGCGAGCCTACGTCGAAGACCAGATCATCGAGGCCGGCACGCCGGTCGAGGTCATCGAGATCCGGGGCGCTACGGCGCTCGTGAGCGAGTAGAGGGAGCCCCCACATGACCGCCGCACTGATCGTGCTCGTCGTCGTCGCGTTCTTCGTGCTGGTCGTCGCGATCCGGACGATCCGCATCATCCCGCAGGCGCGCGCCGGCGTCGTCGAGCGGCTCGGCCGCTACAGCCGCACCCTCAGTCCAGGCTTGACGATCGTCGTGCCGTTCATCGACCGTGTCCGCCCGCTCGTCGACCTGCGCGAGCAGGTCGTCTCCTTCCAGCCGCAGCCGGTCATCACGGAGGACAACCTCGTCGTGCAGATCGACACGGTCCTCTACTTCACGATCACCGACGCCAAGTCCGTCACCTACGAGGTCGCGAACCCGCTGCAGGCGATCGAGCAGCTGACGGTCACGACGCTGCGGAACGTGATCGGCGGCATGACGCTGGAGAACTCGCTCACCAGCCGCGACAACATCAACTCGCAGCTGCGCGTCGTGCTCGACGAGGCGACCGGCAAGTGGGGGATCCGCATCAACCGCGTCGAGCTGAAGTCGATCGACCCGCCGCCGACGATCCAGGAGGCGATGGAGAAGCAGATGCGCGCCGAGCGCGACCGCCGCGCCGCGATCCTTACCGCCGAGGGCGTCAAGCAGTCGCAGATCCTCACCGCCGAGGGCGAGCAGCAGGCGGCCGTGCTGCGCGCGACCGGCGAGCGGCAGGCCGCGATCCTCAGAGCGGAGGGCGAGGCGAGAGCGATCGAGACGGTCTTCACGGCGATCCACGAGGGTCGCCCCGACGCCGAGCTGCTGAGCTACCAGTACCTGCAGGCGCTGCCGAAGCTTGCGCAGGGGGAGGGGGCGACCGTCTACGTGATCCCGGCGGAGCTGACGCGCGCGCTCGGCTCGATCGGGCAGGCGTTCGGGAGAGGTGGCGGGGGCGACGCTCCGCTGCCGCCGGCTCCGCCGGCTCGCTAGCCTCAGGCGACGATGTTCGACTCCCTGGCCGAGAAGCTGCAGGCCACGCTCGCCGACGTGCGCGGGCGCGGCACGCTGACCGAGGACGACGTCAACGCCGCGATGCGCGAGATCCGCCTCGCGCTGCTCGAGGCGGACGTCAACTTCAGAGTCGTCAAGTCGTTCACGTCCGCCGTCAAGGAGCGCGCGCTCGGCAGCGACGTGATCGGCCAGCTCAACCCCGGCCAGCAGGTCGTCAAGATCGTCAACGAGGAGCTGTCCGAGCTGATGGGCGGCGCCGCGCGCGAGCTGGCGTTCGCGTCCAGCCCGCCGACGGTGATCCTGATGGCCGGCCTGCAGGGCTCCGGCAAGACGACCGCGACCGGCAAGCTCGCGCGCTACCTCAGACATGAGCACAGAGCGTCCGTGGCCGTCGCCGCCTGCGACGTCTACCGCCCCGCCGCCGTCGACCAGCTGATCAAGGTCGCCGGCCAGGTCGGCGCCGACGTCTACGAGAGAGGCACCGACGCCGATCCGGTCGAGATCGCCAGATGGGCCCGCGAGCGCGCCGAGCGCGAGGGCAAGGACGTGCTGATCGTCGACACGGCCGGTCGCCTGCACGTCGACGCGGACCTGATGAAGGAGCTGGCGGAGGTCAAGCGCGTCACGAAGCCGACGAACGTGCTGCTCGTCGTCGACGCGATGACCGGCCAGGACGCCGTCAACGTCGCCGAGCAGTTCGCCGAGGTCGCGCAGTTCGACGGCGTCGTGATGAGCAAGCTCGACGGCGACGCGCGCGGCGGCGCGGCGCTGTCCGTCAAGGCCGTCACCGGCAAGCCGATCCTGTTCGCCTCCACCGGCGAGAAGCTCGACCAGTTCGAGAAGTTCCACCCCGACCGCATGGCGCAGCGGATCCTCGGGATGGGCGACGTGCTGACGCTGATCGAGAAGGCCGAGCGCCAGTTCGACGATGACCAGGCGAAGGAGCTCGAACGCAAGATCCGCAAGTCGGAGTTCGGGCTCGACGACTTCCTCGACCAGATGAAGCAGATCCGCAGGCTCGGGCCGCTGCAGAACCTGCTGGGGATGCTGCCGGGCCTCGGCGGCCACCAGCTGTCGAAGATGAAGGTCGACGAGCGCGAGTTCGACCGCATCCAGGCGATCATCCTGTCGATGACGCCGGAAGAGCGCCGCAAGCCCGAGCTCATCAAGGGCTCGCGCCGCATCCGCATCGCGAGAGGCTCCGGCACGAACGTGCAGGCCGTGAAGGCGCTGATCAGACAGTTCGGGATGATGCAGAGACTGATGAAGTCGATGCAGTCGGGGAAGATGCCCGACGTCGGCGCCCTCATGCGCCAGGCGCGCTGAGCGCGCAGCTCGGAGCCGTCTGGTGCCGGAACTCGTCCTCGGGCCGATCCTCCGCTACGTCGACGAGCGGGTCGCGACCGTGTGGGTGCAGACGGACGCCGCCTGCGAGGTGGAGATCCTCGGCCGCCGCGAGCGCACCTGGTGCGTCGCCGGACTGCACTTCGCGCTCGTCGCGCTCGAGGGGCTGAGCCCCCGCAGCGATCACCCCTACGAGGTGCGCCTCGACGGCGAGACGGCGTGGCCGCCCGCGGACGCGCCGTTCCCGCCCAGCACGATCCGCCTGCTCGACCCGGACGCGCCGCGGCGGATCAGCTTCGGCTCCTGTCGGATCGAGCGGCCGCACGAGCCGCCGTACGTGCTGCGGCGCCACGTCCACCCGGAGGGGCACGGCGTCGACGCGCTGCGCGCGCTCGCCGTACGCGCGGCGGCCGGCGGCGCTCGCCCGGACCTGCTGCTGATGCTCGGCGACCAGATCTACGCGGACGAGCCCTCGCCGGCGCTGCAGGCGGCGCTCGCGGAGCGCGAGCGGCCGGCAGACGCGCCGGAGGACGAGCTGGCCGACTTCGCCGACTACGCGCTGGCGTACCGCGAAGCGTGGTCGGATCCGACGATCCGCTGGCTGCTGTCGACGATCCCGACCGCGATGGTGTTCGACGACCACGAGATCCACGCGGAGTGGCGCACCTCGCAGGGCTGGCTCGACGAGATGAACGCGGAGCCGTGGTTCGACCGCCACATCCGCGCCGGGCTCGCCGCCTACTGGGTCTTCCAGCACCTCGGCAATCTCTCGCCGCAGGAGCTGGACGCCGGCGGCCTGCTCGCGCAGGTGCGGGCCACGGACGACGCCGCCGAGCTGCTCGCCGCGCGGATGGACACGGAGGGGCGGCAGACCGGCCACAGCCGCTGGAGCTTCGCGCGCCGGCTGGGGGAGGACCGCCTCGTCGTCGTCGACTCGCGCGCCGGCCGCGACGTGACGCCGGGTCGGCGCGAGATCGTCGGCGCGGAGGAGTGGGACTGGATCGCCGAGCAGGCGCGCAAGCCGACACGGCATCTGCTGCTCGCCAGCTCCGTGCCGTTCCTGCTCGCGCCGGGGCTCCACCACGCGCAGGCCGCCGACGAGGCGCTCGCCGACGGCGCGCGCGGCGAGCTCCTCGCCGCGCTCGCCGAGCGCGTGCGGCGCCTGGCGGTGATGGACCAGTGGGCGTCGTTCCAGCGCAGCTTCCGGCGGCTCGTCGAGCTGCTCGATGACGTCGCGCACGGGCGCGCGGGCGAGCCGCCGGCCTCGATCGTGCTGCTGTCCGGCGACGTGCACCACTGCTACCTCGCCGAGGCGGGGTTCCCGGCATCCGCCGACCGGCAGCCGCGGACCCCGATCTGGCAGGTCGTCTGCTCGGCGCTGCGCAAGGAGCTGCGCCCGCACGAGCGGTGGGTGATCGGCTGCGGGCACTCCACCGCCGCGGCGCGCCTGACGAGGCGGCTGGCGCGCGCCGTCGGCGTCCCCGGCGTCGCGCTCGGCTGGCGCGTCGTCGAGCGCCCCGCCTACGCGAACCAGATCGCGACGCTGACGCTCGACGACGACAGAGCGCACGTCGTGGTCGAGGCGGTGGTCGACGGCAGCTGGCACGACCCGCGGCTGCAGACGGCGTTCGCGCGCACGCTCACCTGAGGGCCGTCACCCGAGCGCAACCACGGCGGAATCGCTACCCTCTCTCGTCGGTCTTCACCGAAACTGCGAAAGGGAACCGTGGCAGTACGACTTCGTCTGACCCGCGTCGGCGGGCGCAAGAACCCGATCTGGCGCGTCGTCGCCGCCGATCAGCGCTCCAAGCGCGACGGCCGCGTGCTCGAGACGATCGGGCACTACAACGCCCAGACGCAGCCGTCGACGATCGTGCTCGACGAGGAGCGCGTGCGCCACTGGCTCGCGCGCGGCGCCCAGCCGTCGGAGACCGTCGCGAAGCTGCTCAAGACGCAGGGCATCAGCTGAGCGTCGCGACCCCGCCCGTCTCGCCGGCCGCGCGATGAAGGAGCTGCTCGAATATCTCGCCCGTGAGCTCGTCGACGCGCCGGACGAGGTCGCCGTCGAGGAGTTCGAGGAGGACGACGGCACGCTCGTGCTGGAGCTGTCGGTCGCCGACGACGACTACGGCAAGGTGATCGGCCGCGGCGGGCGCACCGCGAACGCACTGCGCCTCGTCGTGAAGGCCGCGGCGGTGAAGGAGGACCGTCGCGTGCTCGTCGACATCGTCGACTAGGCATGCCTGACCTGCTGCACGCGGGTCGCATCGGCAGACCGCACGGCCTCGACGGCAGCGTCCACGTCACGCGCCCGCAGCCTGCGCTGCTCGCCGCCGGCCGCCGGCTGCTGGTCGGCGAGCGCGAAGACGAGATCGTCCGTCGCGCCGGCACCGACGAGCGCCCGATCGTGCGGCTCGCGAGCTGCACGACGCGCGCTGACGCGGAGGCGCTGCGCGGGGCCGACCTGCGCGTTCCGCGCACCGAGGCGCCCGAGCTGGAGCAGGACGAGTGGTGGCCCGAGCAGCTGGAGGGCTGCGCCGTCCACGACGGCGAGCGCGAGGTCGGCACGGTCCGCCGCCTGCTCGCGCTGCCGTCCTGCGAGGTGCTCGAGGTCGCACGGCCCACCGGCGCCGGCGGCGACCTGCTCGTCCCGTTGATTCGCGACGCGGTGCGCGCGGTCGACGTGGACGCCCGCCGCATCGACGTCGACCTGGAGTTCCTGGGGGAGACGTGACCTCGCCCGCCCGCCACCCCGCGGCCCTCCGCCGCCCCCGGTCCGCCCGCTGATGCAGATCGACGTCTTCACGCTCTTCCCCGAGGCGTTCGCGTGGTTCCGGTCGCAGCGCCACGTCGCGAACGCGCTTGCGCACGGCCACGCCTTCGACTGCGTGAACTACCGCGACACGACGCCGCTGACCGGCGGACAGGTCGACGACATGCCGTTCGGCGGCGGCGCCGGGATGGTCCTGCGCGTCGACGTCGTCGAGGCGGCCCTGCGCGCGCGCTACGACGCCGACCCGGTCGAGCTGCGCAGTCGCCGTCGCGTGATCGCGCTCGCCCCGAACGGACGACTGCTCGACGACGCGCTCGTCGACGAGCTGGCGGCCGAGCCGGAGCTGACGCTGCTGTGCGGCCGCTACGAGGGCTTCGACGAGCGGATCGTCGAGCACTACGCGAGCGAGGCGGTGTCGATCGGCCGCTACGTGCTCGCCGGCGGCGAGCTGGCGGCGATGGTGCTCGCCGACGCGGTGCTGCGCAAGCTGCCCGGCGCGCTCGGCCACGAGGAGTCTGCGCTGGAAGAGTCCTACAGCGCAGCGCTCGACGGCGCGCCCGAGTACCCGCACTACACGCGCCCGGCCGAGTGGCGCGGCTGGACGGTGCCGGAGGTGCTGCTGTCCGGGCACCACGCGCGGATCGAGCAGTGGCGGCGCGAGCAGAGCCGGCTGCGCGCCGCGGCCGAGCGCGACCGCGCAGATCCGCGCGCATCTCACGACGACCCGTCCTGAGTCCTTCCGCTACCATTGCGCAGCCGGCGGCCACGGGGCCGCCGCTTCTACGCCATGAGCACGGTCATCGAGAGCCTCGAGCGCGCGCAGCTGCGCCGTCTCCCGCAGTTCGACGCGGGCGATCGCGTGCGCGTCCACTTCCAGGTGATCGAGGGCACCCGCCGCCGCACGCAGGTGTTCGAGGGCGTCGTGATCAAGCGCCAGGGCCACGGCGTGCGCGAGACCTTCACGGTCCGCAAGCAGTCGTTCGGCGTCGGCGTCGAGCGCACGTTCCCGCTGCACTCGCCGAAGATCGAGAAGATCGAGGTGGCGGCCCGCGGCGAGGTGCGGCGCGCGAAGCTCTACTACCTGCGCGGCCGCGTCGGCAAGCGCGCCCGCGTGCGCGAGCGCCGCTCGATCGGCCCGGAGGAGGTCATCGAGCGCGAGCTGCTGCACGGCGCGGTCCCGGACGAGCCCGAGGCCGAGGCTCCTGACGCGGAGGCGCTCGCGCAAGACGCGGCGACCGAGGCGCCGGAGGCCGACGTGCCCGCCGTCGAGACCGACGCGCCCGCCGCCGAGGCGGACGCGCCCGCCGAGGTCGAGGCGCCCGCCGAGCCGGCGGACGCGCCCGAGGCGTCCGACAGAACCGACGAGTGAAGGCCAAGTCGGGCGCCGGCTCCCTGTTGGAGCTCGTGCTCGTCGTCGCCGTCGCGCTCGGCATCGCGCTCGTCGTCCAGGCGTTCGTCGTCAAGCCGTACCGGATCCCGAGCGGCTCGATGGAGCCGACGCTCGCCGTCGGCGAGCGGGTGATCGTCAACCGCCTGGGGAACCGCTTCGCGGCTCCCGGCCTCGGCGACATCGTCGTGTTCCACCCGCCGCGCGGCGCCGACACGAACGAATGCGGCAACCCGGGTGAGGGACCGTTCTACGAGGGGCCGAAGAGCCGCCTGCCGTGCGAGCGGCCGACGGCGAGACGCTCCGACCAGAACTTCATCAAGCGCGTCGTCGGGCTGCCGGGCGACCGCATCGCCGTGCGTGACGGCCACGTCGTGCGCAACGGGAAGCGGCAGCGCGAACCGTTCATCCGCGCCTGCGGCGGCGGGCCCGACTGCGACCTCGGCGCGATCACCGTCCCGCCGGACCACTACTTCATGATGGGCGACAACCGCGGCGCGTCCGACGACAGCCGCTACTGGGGCCCGGTCCCGCGCGACTGGATCATCGGCGGCGCGTTCGTGTCGTACTGGCCGCCCAAGCAGGTCGGCCTGCTTTGAGGCACGTCTCGGCGCGCCCGGCGGCGTCCTCGGGGTTCGGCGTACGTCTGTACGCCTTCACCCCTGCGTCCTTGCCGTGCATCGCCGATCCGTACCTCACAGCAGGCCGACATGTCGGCCTGCTCTGAGGCACGTCGCCACCCCGGCCTCGCGCTGACCCGCCGTGCGCCCGCTTCGCCACGTCGTCTCCCGCACGCGGTAGAACTCGCGCGTGAGCGTGACCGCCAGCCCTCCGCGCAGACGTAGAGTGAGAGCACGTCCACCGGCTCGCAGACTGTTCGCGTTCGACCGCGCGCTCGGCGTGCGCTTCGTCGCCGGCGCCGACGAGGCCGGACGCGGCTGCCTCGCCGGGCCGCTCGTCGCCGCGGCCGTGCTGTTCGACTACGAGCGGCTGCGTCCGGCCGACGTGCGCGTGCTCGCCGCGCTCAACGACTCCAAGCAGCAGACGGAGGAGCGGCGCGAGGAGCTGTACCCGCTGATCCTGCGGCTGGCGGCCGACGTCGCCGTCGTCTCGCGCTGCGCTCCGGGGATCGATCGGCGCGGACTGCACAAGACGAATCTCGCGGCGCTGCGGGACGCGCTCGCGCGCGTGGCGCGCGACGGCTGCGTGTGCCTCAGCGACGGCTTCCCCGTCGGGGACCTCGGGCACGCACAGCGCGCCGTCGTCGGCGGCGACGCGACGAGCGCGGCGATCGCCGCCGCGTCGGTGGTCGCGAAGGTCACGCGCGACCGCTACATGCGCCGCGCCGACGCACTGCACCCGGGCTGGGAGTTCGCCGGCCACGTCGGCTACGCGACGCCCGAGCACCGCGCCGCGATCGAGCGCCTCGGCGTCTCGCCGCTCCACCGCCTGTCCTTCCAGAGCATCGCCTACCAGCAACTCGCTCTGTAGCGCCACAGGGGCGGCGTGGTCGTTGCTCAGAACGCGCCTTCGAGGTGCTCGAGCGCCACGAGCCGGCCGCGCGCGTCGATCGTGACGCCGATCGCGTCGAAACGCAGGTCGGGCGTGCGCGGTCGGTCGGCCTGCTCCTGCAGCCACGCCGCAGCCATCCGCCGCAGGCGCCGGCACTGCGCCTCGCGCAGGCCGTCGAACGGTCCGCTCGTGCCGAGCCGGCGCGTCTTCACCTCGCAGAAGACGAGCCGCCGGTCGTCGGCGGCGATCAGGTCGATCTCGCCCCAGCGCGTGCGGTGGTTGCGCGCGACGATCGCGAAGCCGCGCCGCTCCAGGTGCTCGGCGGCGAGCTGCTCGCCGACGCGGCCGAGGCGGTGACGCAGGTCGTTCGACATCCCGGCGGACCGTAGGGAGCGCTCTGCGCAGTCCGGCGCGCGCATTGCGCCGGTGCTCGGGGGTCCCGACGCGGCGCATCCGCGTCGCCGGGGCTTCGCCGCAAAGCGCGCGCATCTCGCCGCAAGCGCGTTCGTAGCGTGCTGCTCGTGCTCGCTCGCGTCGTCACGTTCGCCATCGACGGCCTCGACCCGCGGCCCGTCTGGGTCGAGGTCGACATCCGCCCGGGACTGCCGGCCTTTCGCATCGTCGGGCTCGCCGACGCCGCCGTGCGCGAGGCGCGCGAGCGCGTCCACGCGGCGATCCTCAACTCGGGCTTCGAGTTCCCCGCGCGGCGCATCACCGCGAACCTCGCGCCGGCGCACCTGCGCAAGGTCGGCCCGGGCTTCGACGCCGCCATCGCGGTCGGTCTGCTGGCGGCGAGCGGGCAGTGCCCGGGCGACGCGCTCGACCGCTGGGCGGTCTTCGGCGAGCTGTCGCTGACCGGTGCGCTGCGCCCGTGCCGCGGCGTGCTGGCGGCGGCCGAGGGCGCCCGCCGCGCCGGCGTCGCCGGGCTCGTCGTGCCGCGCGAGCGGGCGGGCGAGGCGGCGCTCGTCGCGCAGGTCGCGGTGGCGGCGGTCGACGATCTCAGAGGCGTCGCGGCGCTGCTCGACGGTGGCGACCCGCCGCCTCCGCCGCCTGCGCCCGCGACGCCCGGCGGGCTGCCCGCCCCCGACGCCCCGGACCTGGCCGACGTGCGCGGTCACGCGCTGCCGCTGCGCGCGCTCGAGATCGCGGCGGCGGGCGGCCACAATCTGCTGCTCGAGGGGCCGCCCGGCGGCGGCAAGACGATGCTCGCGCGCCGGCTGCCGGGACTGCTGCCGCCGCTGACCCGCGACGAGGCGCTCGAGGTGACCCGCATCCACAGCGTCGCCGGCGTCGGCCGCTCCGGGCTCGCGGCGGAGCGGCCGTTCCGCGCGCCCCACCACACCGTCTCGCCGGCGGGGCTCGTGGGCGGCGGGCGCCCGCCGGCGCCCGGAGAGGCGAGCCTCGCGCACCACGGCGTGCTGTTCCTCGACGAGCTTTCGGAGTTCTCGCGCCCGAGCCTCGAGGCGCTGCGCCAGCCGCTCGAGGACGGCGAGATCGTGATCGTGCGCGACCAGCAGGCGCTGCGGCTGCCGTCGCGCTTCATGCTCGTGGCGGCGACGAACCCGTGCCCGTGCGGACATGCCGGCGGCGCGCGTCCGTGCCGCTGCGGCGAGCACGAGCTGGCGCGCCACCGGCGCCGCCTCAGCGGCCCGCTGC
>DASVFS010000169.1:0-2220 GCA_036379915.1 Conexibacter sp.
TGCTGCTGCTGAACACCGACTTCCCCGGCCCGCAGCTCGCGCAGGCGCTCGCGCCGCACCGCCCGGCCGCGATCGTCCATGACGAGGAGTTCGGTCTCGCGCTCGACGACGCGCTCGCCGCCGCCGATGCGCCCGACCGTCCCGCGCGCATCCTCGCCTGGCACGACGCGGAGCCGGCCGCCGGCGTCCCCACGCTCGACCGCCTCGCCGAGGCCGGCCGCACGGCTCCCAGGCCGCCCGCGCCGCCGACGCCCGGCCGCCTCGTGATCCTCAGCTCGGGCACGACCGGCGCGCCGAAGGGCGCGCCGCGCGAGCCGTCGGCGGCGGCCGCGCTCGGCCCGCTCACGACGCTGCTCGAGCAGCTGCGGCCCCGCGCCGGCGACCCGATCCTGATCGGCCCACCCGTCTTCCACGGCTTCGGCCTCGCGTTCCTCGGGCTCGCGCTGTTCGTCGGCGCGCCGGTCGTGCTGCGGCGGCGCTTCGACCCGTCGTGGGCGCTCGAGGCGATCGCGCGCCACCGCGTCACGCACCTCGTCGGCGTGCCGGTGATGCTGCAGCGGATGCTCGCGCTGGGTGGGCCGGGATCGGAATCGGAGCGCGCGGCGCACGACAGCGGCTCGCTGCGCGCCGCCGCCTCGGCGGGCGCGCCGCTCGCGCCCGACGTCGCGACCAGGTTCATGGACGCGTTCGGCGACGTGCTGTTCAACCTCTACGGCTCGACCGAGACCGGCTTCGCCTCGTGGGCCGGGCCGGCCGACCTGCGCGCGGCGCCCGGGACGGTCGGCCGCGCGCCGCGCGGCACGACGCTGAAGGTGCTCGGCGACGACGGCCGCGAGCTGCCGCCGGGCACGGTCGGGCGCGTGTTCGTCGGCAGCCGGCTCGTGTTCGACGGCTACGCCGGTGGCGGCTCGCGCGAGGTCGTGAACGGCTTGATGTCGATCGGCGACGTCGGCCACATGGACGCCGCCGGCCGCCTGTTCGTCGACGGGCGCGACGACGACATGATCCTGTCGGGCGGCGAGAACGTGTACCCGCAGGAGGTCGAGGACGCGCTCGCCGGCCACCCGCGGCTCGCCGATGCGGCCGTCATCGGCGTGCCCGATCCGGACTTCGGGCAGCGGCTGCGCGCGTTCGCGGTGCGCCGGGCCGACGACGACCAGCCCGTCACGGAGGAGGAGCTGGTCGCGTGGCTGCGCGAGCGCCTCGCGCGCTACAAGCTGCCGCGCGAGGTCGTCTTCCTCGACGCGATCCCGCGCAACCCGACGGGCAAGGTCTTGAAGCGGGAGCTGCGCGACGCCGACTAGGCCGCGTCGCGGCCCTTCGCGCGCGCGGGTTCCTCGCCCGACACGCCGTAGTCGGCGAACAGCTCGGCCGGCGACATGTCGAGCGCCTCGATCAGGCGCAGCAGCGTCGTCGCGCGCAGGTCCTTCGTGCCGCGCTCGATCGTGCCGACGTGATTGGGGTGCATGCCGGCGAGCTGACCGACGGCCTCCTGCGACAGGTCGCGGTCGCGACGGGCCTTGCGCAGCGCACGCCCGAGCGCCACGAGGCGGGGATCGGAATCCGGCATGAGCTCGGGACCCTGCCCAACCGATCGTCGCCATACCAGCCACGATCGTGGTGGAAAATCCCACCAGTCAGGTTGATTATCAGCTATCGTGACGTCGAGACGCCGTACGGCAGGGATTCTCATCGGCCGCTCCGCGTCTCCTGCTCCGCTCGCCGGCGATCCCCCATCCCACGACGAGCGGAGCCAAGGGCGCTCCGGCCGTCCCCCCTCGGTCGGAGCGCTCGCCGTCAGGCGACCGACCCAACGGAAGGCGACCGGACGGTCGGTCAGGCGGCCAGCGGCCGCTGCGTCGCCGCGCGCGCCGAGCCGCGCAGCTGCGCCGCGAAGGCGGCCAGCGCCGGCGGCTCGGCCGCCAGCGTGCGCAGCGCGCGGCGCGTCAGCAGCTCGTGCGGCGCGTCGGCCGCGCCCGGCGCGGCCGGATGGGCGGCGGCGTCCAGCAGGACCGCGTCGCAGCGCGCCACGAGCCCGTCCACGCGATCGGCGGGCGGGTCGTCGAGCAGCACGTCGGGCAGCGCGTCGGCCGGCCGGCCGCTCGCCGCCAGCGCCGCAAGCGCCTGCGGCGCCAGCGCCTCGCGCTGGCCCTCCGGCGCGATCAGCACGAGCGTCGCGTCGTCCGCGGACGACAGCGTGGCCGCCCACGCGCGCAGCAC
>DASVFS010000170.1:0-6207 GCA_036379915.1 Conexibacter sp.
GCCGAGCGTGCGCAGCTCGTCGTAGAGCCGGTCGGCGTACGCCTGCTCCTCGCTGTCCGCTCTGCCCAGTCCCACGAGCTCGACGTCGAACGGCGCGAGCGCGCGCGGCCACGCGATCCCGGCCTCGTCGGCCGTCTGCTCGACGGCGGCCGCGACGATGCGCGCCGGGCCGATCCCGTAGCAGCCCATCACGATCGGCCGGCTCGTGCCGGACTCGTCGAGGTACGTCGCGCCGAGCGGCTCCGTGTAGCGCGTGCCGAGCTTGAAGATGTTGCCGACCTCGATCGCCGTCTCGATCCGGATCGCGTTGCCGTTCACCGTGTCCCCCGCCTCGACCGTGCGCACGTCGGCGCGCTCGAACGCGAAGTCGCGGCCCGGCTCGACCCCGCGCAGGTGGAAGTCGGGACGGTTCGCACCCGCGACGTAGCCGCCGTCGGTCACGGCCGCGTCGAGCAGCACGGGCGCGTTCGCGCCGACCGGGCCGATGTAGCCGGCCGGACCGATCTTCTGCGCGAACTCGTCCGGCTGGGCGGGACGGCACGCGGCGCCGAGCGCGTTGCGCAGCTTGATCTCGTTCACGCGGTGGTCGCCGCGCACGACGACGAGCACGAGCCCGCGGCCCTCGACCATCACCGGGTAGGCCTTCAGCAGCGCACCGTGCGGCACGCCGAGCGTAGCGGCGACCTCCTCGACCGTCGTGAGGCCGGGTGTGTGGACCTCCTCGGGCGCGTCGAGCGGCGCCGGCAGCGCGACCGGCTGCGCGTCGGCGCTCGCGATCTCGACGTTGGCGGCGTAGCCGGGCGCGAGCGCGACCGCGTCCTCCCCGGCCGCGCAGGGCGCCATGTACTCGTGCGCGCCGGAGCCGCCCATCATGCCGACGTCCGACTCGACGCGGTACCACTCGAGCCCGGTGCGCTCGAAGATGCGGTCGTAGGCGGCGACGTGCTGGTCGTAGGAGGCGCTCAGCCCCTCCTCGTCGCGGTCGAAGCTGTAGGAGTCCTTCATGATGAACTCGCGGGTGCGCAGGACGCCCGCGCGCGGGCGCGGCTCGTCGCGCTCCTTGACCTGGAAGTGGTAGAGCGTCAGCGGCAGGTCGCGGTAGGAACGCACGAGCTGCGCGACGTGCGTCGTGACGATCTCCTCGTGCGTCATCGCGAGCACCATCTCGGCGCCCTTGCGGTCGCTGAGCTTGAACAGCTCGTCGATCCCGTAGCGGCCGGTGCGCTTCCAGATGTCGGCGGGGTTGAGCACCGGCATCAGCAGCTCCTGGCCGCCGATCGCGTCCATCTCCTCGCGGATGATCTGCACGACCTTCTCGTGCGCCCGCCAGCCGGCCGGCATCCACGTCCACAGCCCGGCGCCGAGCTGGCGCACCAGCCCGGCGCGGACCATCAGCTTGTGCGAGATCGCCTCCGCATCCGCGGGGGCCTGCTTCTCGGTCGGCAGCAGATACGAGCTCAGGCGCGTCATCGCGCGCGAAGCCTAAACGCTCGGCCCCGCGCGCGACGACGACCGCCGCTACGTGGACGCTCTCAGCGCCCCTTCGAATCTTCTTTCCGCGATTTTGACCGTCAGGGTGTCTTCCACAGATCTGCCGGCTTCAGTCGGCGCCGAGAGGATCGCGTTGATGTTGCAGGTACCTCTGGCTTCGAGCGTCCTGCCCCTGCAGCCGTTCGGATCGGTTATCGCAAAGTATCTCTGCGAGGTGACAACGATTTCTTCGATTCTTCCTCCGGCTGTGGATCCGATCGTGACTGTAATCTGGCGCAGATCTCCGGGACCGACGGTACCGAACACGACCGGAGTTGGCGTAAACCCATTTATGACTTCATTCCCAGTTAGAAAAGTCGCTACTTGTCTAGGAGTCGGCGCAGCGAGTTCAATCCACCAGGAATAGAAGCCGCTGCAGCTTCTCATGATGTCGAAGGACCTCACCAACGTATATTCGTTGTTTCCGAGCGGCGTTGGTCTTTCCATGATCGCTTCGAAACCTGAGGCTAGGCATTCCCCGCCACTGCTTAGCCTTACCCTTACCCCCAAGGTTGGGCTCCGCAGAATGAGGAGCGACACGCTTCCAGCCGGAGTTTCCCTCGACATGTTCAACCTAAGGCTTGCCGGGAGACCTAGCACCGTCGTGATGGAACCCGTCGTGCATCTCCCTGCGCTGAGGCCGCTGATGGTGCCGATGACCGTTTCGTTGCTCGTGATGGCGGTTAGGCCGGTCGCAAGCGAGCCACTCAGGGTGATCGGACAATCGACCACAGTTTCGAGACTAGGTCCGCTGACTCTGAGCCTTCCGGTCTGCGTCAGCGCTTCTCCGGGAGTGAACGTCACACCGGATACTGCTATCGCCGACGCAGGCGCCCCGACGACAACCGCGATGGCGATAGCCACGACGTATCGTGTGATTAAGCCAACTGCCATGGACGACCTCCCATGGTCGCGTTTGACAACGTGTCACATATCGACCTGCGCGGTGCCCCCTGCGGCGCGGTCGTCAGCTATGACGTCGTCACCCTACAGCAAACGGCAGCAGATTACTAGCTTATGGTGCGCTGTCCGATCGAAACGCAACTCAGCGGAACAGCGTGCGGTGCGCGAGCAGGACGTCGAAGACGGGCCGCGGGAGGCCGTGGGCGTCGAGCACGGCGGAGTCCCAGCGGTTCGTCGGCGGGGAGGCGAACCACTGGTAGAGGTACACCCGCGTCACCTTGTTGCGGTAGTGGTTCGCCTGCTTGAAGACCGCCTCCATCGCGCGCTTCTGGCGTCTGAGATCGGGGCGGAAGGACTGGCGCGCGTTCTGCGGCTGGAAGCGGAAGAGGCCCGCGACCTCGGTCAGCCAGATCTTGCCCGGCAGGATGCTCGCCGCTCTGCGCATCGAGCTGTTCTTGTCCCTCACGAAGCGGTTCGTGTCGGTGTAGTTGTGCAGGCCCCACAGCTTCGGCACGGGCACGTGGCGGTCTCTGAACGCTCTCAACACCGCCGCCGAGTAGGAGACCATGTTCGGCAGGTCCTGGATGTCGGCGCCCAGCACCGTGCAGCCGCGGCAGTTCGCCTTGACGATCTGGTAGTAGGTCACGACCGCGGTGGGGTACCGCGCCGTCGGCTGCGTGAGGTTGTTGACCTCGTTCCACGGCTGGTAGATGCGCACCTGCGGGTAGCGCGCGCGGAAGGCGCGGAACGCTCTTCTGTAGTACGCCGCGGTGACCGGTCTGCAGCCCTTCGCCCTCCCGATGTTCGGGCATCTCATTCTCAGCGGCGGGTTGAACGCGACGACGACCTCCATGCCGGCCGCGTCGGCCGCGTCCATCCACGCGTCGACCGTGGCGCGCTGCTTGAAGATCGAGTCGATCGCCGTGATGTAGCGCGTACGCGTCGGCGCGAGCTGCTCGAAGTACGTGTTCGTGAACAGCGCCGGACTCTGATCGGCCACCCCCACGACGTACGCGCCGCTCGACGCGGGGACCGCGAGCGACAGCGCGCTCGCGAGCGCGACCAGGCAGAGGGTGAGCGTGCGACGGGAGATCACTGAGCGGCGGACTGTAGCGACGCGTCCGGCAGGGCCGGTGCCTGAAGCGTGAACCCGGCGCGCCGACCGGAGTTGCGCCCGCTCAGGCGCTGGCGGTCAGCAGCAGCGCCGCGACGCCGTCGGGGTCGTCGCTCATCGGGATGTGCCCGCAGCCGGGCAGCGGGACGTGGCGGGCCTGCGGCAGCAGCGCGCGGGCGCGCTCGCCCTGGCGCGGGATCAGCAGCCGGTCGCGCGTGCCCCAGCCGATCGTGACCGGGACGCGCAGCTCGGCGCCGTCGCGGAAGACGTACTCGCGCGAGACCGGCAGCGTCGCCTCCCAGCCGGGCGCGCGGGCGAGCTGTACGAGGTCCTCCACCGCCTCGTCCCCGTCGCGCTTGCGCGGGCGCCCGTACAGCAGCCCGATCGTCGCCTGCCGCCCTGCCGGCGAGCGGACGATCCGCTGCATCTGCGCGCCCAGGCGCGTCGCCGAGAAATGCGTCACGCGCAGCATCGTGCGGCCGTAGCGCATCTCCGCCGGGCTCCAGAAGCCGATCGGCGAGAGCGCCGTGGCCGAGGCGACGACGTCCATCCGCGCCAGCTCCAGCACGATCCCGCCGCCGAGCGAGTTGCCGGCGACGTGCGGCCGCTCGAGGCCGAGCTCGACCCACCAGTCGCGCACCGCCCGCGCGAGCGCCTGCACGGTCGGACGCTCGCCGTCGGGCAGCAACGGCGACTCGCCGAACCCCGGCAGGTCGACGCACAGCACGTCCCGCTCGGCCGCGAGCAGCGGCACGACCGGCTTCCACACGCCGCGCCGCGAGCCGATCCCGTGGACGAGCACGAGCGGCGGTCCGGCGCCGGTGCGATCGTGTGCCAGCCTCATCCGCCGCGAGGCTAGCGCCGCGCCTGCCCGCGGTGCGTCAGTGCCCGCCGAGCACCAGCGCAGCGCTGGTCGCGCACGCCCACAGCAGGCAGCCGCTGGCGAACAGGCCGAGGCGCGGCATGCCGCGAATGGCGAACGGCGACGACGCGGCGACGAGCGCCAGTAGCAGGAGCCACCCCGGCGTCACCGCGCCGTCGTCGACGAAGCGCTGGGCGTTGTCGTAGTACGGATCCCATCCGAGGTCGCGCACCAGCACGAACAGGGCGGCGACGGCGCATACGACCGGCGCCAAGCGCTCCGCGACGGGAGCGACCGCGATCGCGCCGATCCCCGCCGCGATCAGCCCTCCCCCCGCTGCCATCAGCGCGTAGGTCGCCAGACTGGACGTCAGCCAGCCGGGATCCGACGCGGGTCCCGGCAGCGGCGGGCCCGGCTGCCGCAGCGCGAGCACCAAGGCGTGCCCGAGGGCCACGCCGACGATCACGAGCGCGACGCGCAGCAGGAGCGGCAGGACGCCGCCGCGCTGCTCGGAGACTCTCTCGCGCAGCTCGCGCGCAGGGGACGACGTCACGCGGCGGCACGATACACACTCTTATTGCCTAACGTGCCAGCGCGATCCCGCGCCGGCGATCGCTCAGGTGCGCGTGAAGCGGCGGCCGGCCGTCGGCGAGGCGGACTCGTCGAGGCGGGTGCGCGCGGCGACCGTCTTCAGCAGCTCGCCGGACATCTCGTCCGCCTCCTCGGCCTGCTTGGCCTTCTCGAGCGCAGCGAGCCGCTCCGGCGTCATCTCCCCCGCGTTCTCGTCCTCGATCGCCTGCAGCCACGCCGCGCCCTCGGCCGCCTCGCGCACGTCGACGTCGATCCGCTTGGCACCGGAGCAGACGTACTTGTCGATCTCCTCGAACAGCGTGTCGACGAGCTGCTCCGTCGGGACCTTGCGCAGCGCTCTCCCGCGGCTGAAGATCAGCCCCTCGTTCTTCGCGCCGGTGATGCCGAAGTCGGCGTGCGAAGCCTCGCCGATCCCGTTCACCGCACACCCCAACACTGCTACCTCGATCGGCTCCTCGTACGCCTCCAGGCGCTTCTCGATGTCCGCGACGACGGTGTCCATGTCGAACTGCAGGCGGCCGCACGTCGGGCAGGCGATCAGCACCGGCCCGCGCTCGCGCAGCTGCAGCGCCTTGAGGATCTCCCACGCGACCTTGACCTCCTCCTCCGCGTGGAAGGTCGAGAGCGAGATGCGGATCGTGTCGCCGATCCCGTCGGCCAGCAGCGTGCCGAGGCCGACGGCGCTCTTGAGCGACCCCGACCACTTCGTGCCGGCCTCGGTGATGCCGAGGTGCAGCGGGTACGGGATCCGCTCGCTCAGCAGGCGGTTCGACGCGATCGTGTTGGGCACGTTCGTCGACTTGATCGAGACCTTGAAGTTCTCGAACTGGAGCGACTCCATCAGCTCGACGAACTCGACCGCGGCGGTCACGAGCGCCTCGACGCTGTTCTCGCGCTCCAGCGCGTGCAGGTGCTTCGGCAGCGAGCCGGAGTTGACGCCGATCCGCAGCGGCGTGCCGAGCGCTCTCGCACGTGCGACGACCTGCGCGACCTTGTCGGGACCGCCGATGTTGCCGGGGTTCAGGCGCACGCAGTGGGCGCCCGCGTCCAGCGCCTTGAGCGCGAGCGTGTGGTTGAAGTGGATGTCGGCGATCACGGGGACCGGCGAGCGCTTGACGATCGTCTCGAGGGCGACGACGTCCTTGTCGCGCGGCACGGCGACGCGCACCAGCTCGCAGCCGGCGTCGGCCATGCGGCCGATCTGGGC
>DASVFS010000171.1:0-13069 GCA_036379915.1 Conexibacter sp.
GGCTCGCGCAGGGCGACTTCGCGCAGGAGACCGTCTACGACGCCGAGCCGCTGTCGGCGGCGCGCGCGTGGGTCGAGGGCGGTGCGCGCTGGCTGCACGTCGTCGACCTCGACGGCGCGCGCGACGGCAGACCCGCGAACCTGGAGCATCTGGAGCGAATCGCCGGCGAGCTGGGCGTGCCGGTGCAGTTCGGCGGGGGGCTGCGCTCGCTCGCGTCGATCGAGGCGGCGCTGGCCGCGGGCGCCGAACGCGTGATCCTCGGCACGGCCGCCTACACCGACGTCGACTTCCTCGACGAGGCGATCGCCAAGCACGGCCCGCGCGTGACGGTGTCCGTCGACGTGCGCGGCGGGCGCGTCGCGAGCGCCGGCTGGACGCACCAGACCGAGATGGAGGCGTCCGCGGTGATCGAGCACCTGCAGCGGCGCGGCGTGAAGCGGCTCGTCTACTCCTCGATCGAGCGCGACGGGATGCTGACCGGGCCGGACGTCGAGGAGGTCAAGCGCGTCGCCGAGGCCGTGCGCGGCACGTTCATCTACTCCGGCGGGATCGGCACGCTGGAGGACCTCAGAGCGCTCGCGGACCTGCGGCAGGTCAACCTCACCGGCGTGATCGTCGGCAAGGCGCTCTACGAGCGGCGCTTCAGCGTGGCGGACGGTCGCGCCGCGCTGCGCGAGGACGCTCCGGGCAAGCCGAAGCGCAGAAGACGCAAGGCCGCCGAGCCGGCGTCCGGCTGAGGCGCGGCCGAGCGCGATGCACACGAAGCGCGTCATCCCGTGCCTCGACGTCGACGGCGGTCGCGTCGTCAAGGGCACCGGCTTCGTCGACCTGCGCGACGCGGGCGACCCGATCGAGCTGGCGCAGCGCTACGACGCGGCGGGCGCCGACGAGCTCGTCTTCCTCGACATCACCGCGACGCACCACAAGCGCGACACCGTCGTCGAGCTGGCGCGCCACACCGCCGACGAGGTCTTCATCCCGTTCACGATCGGCGGCGGGATCCGCTCGGTCGAGGACGCGCAGGCCGTCCTCGACGCCGGCTCGGACAAGGTGTCCGTGAACTCGGCGGCGGTCGCGCGGCCCGAGCTGATCGACGAGCTGTCGGAGCAGTTCGGAGCCCAGTGCGTCGTGTTGGCCATCGACGCCAAGCGGCGCGACAACGCCGGCTGGGAGGTCTTCGTCGCCGGCGGCCGCACGCCGACCGGACGCGACGTCGTGGAATGGGCACGCGAGGGCGTGGGGCGCGGGGCGGGGGAGATCTTGCTGACGAGCATGGACCGCGACGGCACGAACGCCGGCTACGACCTCGAGCTGACGCGCGCGGTCGCCGAGGCGGTCGACGTGCCGGTGATCGCCTCGGGCGGCGCCGGCGAGCTCGACGACCTCGTCGACGCGCTGAACGCCGGCGCGGACGCGGTGCTGTGCGCGTCGATCCTGCACTACGGGCACCACACGGTTCCCGAGATCAAGGCGCACCTGGCAGCGGCCGGGGTGCCGGTGCGCTCCGTCGCGCCGAGATCCTGATCGTCCGTCCAATTCGCTTGCCTCCCATCCGAGGCGCCGGATAGGGTCGCGCCCGACCGGGAGGCGGAGGATGGTTGAACTGAGGACGGGGGAGCGATGGCTCCGAGGCGCGCTGCGGATCCTCGGCGCCGGCCTGCTGATCGCCGCGGTCGTCTACGCGCTGCCGCCGCTGACCGGCCCGCTCAGATCGTTCTACGGCGAGCTGCCGTTCGTCGCCAACTCGGCCGCGAAGGTGACGGTGCTCGCGCTCGCGTCGCTCTACGCGGCGGGCGACGTGCGGCGCCGGCGCGGCGTCGTGCTGGCCGTGATCGGCGCGCACCTCGTCTCGGTCGCGGCGATGGGCGTGGTGCTCGCGTTCGGCGAGACGGCGCAGCACGTCGACATGGGCTTTCTCGGCGAGCCGTCGGTCGCGACCGTGCTGTGGAGCGCGATCGGGCTCGACGGCGCGATCACCGCGGTCGTCGCCGCGCTGTGGCTGTGGGCGCGCGCCGGCGCGCCCGCGGCGGCGCCCGACCCGCTCGTGCCGGATGGGCCGCTCGCGCCGCAGGAGCGGCGGCTGCGCACGCTGCTGGTCGCGCTGTGCGGCGTGTTCGCGCTGAGCGGCGCCGCGTACCTGGCGGGCGCGCTGCTCGATGGGACGAAGGGCACGTTCGTGGAGCTGCCGTTCGTGACGAACTCGGTCGTGCTGGCGGGCGGGCTGACGCTGCTGTGCGCCTACGTCGCGCACGACGTGCGCCGCAACCTCCCGTTGACCGGACCCGTACTCGTGGCGCTCGCGCTCGCGCCGCTCGTGATGCTGCTGTACCTCGTCTTCCTCGACACGGGCCGGCCGTTCCCGCTGTGGGGCTGGGAGCCGCGCCTGACCGACGTGCTCGCGGCGCTTGCGCTGCTCGACGTGGCGATCGGAGCGCTCCTGCTGGCGATGGTGCGGGCCGCGTGGCGCGCCCGCGAGGGGATCGCGTTCCTCGCGCCGCTGCAGCAGCGCGGCCTGCTCGCGGTCGCCGAGACGCTGCTGGTCGCGCCGGCCGGCGAGCTCGAGCAGGTGCCGCCGCGGCGGATCGCCGCGAACGTCGAGGCGTACGTGCGGGGCGTGCGCGCGCACCGCACGTGGGTCTACCGCGCGGCGCTGATGGCGCTGGAGCTGCGCCCGCTGCTGCGCGCCTGGCCGCCGCTGTCGCAGATCGAGCCGCACGAGCGCCGGCGCTTCCTCGAGCGGCGCTTCCTGAAGCCGCCGCCGTGGCCGCGCTTCGCGAAGAACCTCACGCAGGTGATCATCCGCATCGGCCAGCAGCTCGTCTTCGCCAGCTACTACAACGATCGCGCCTCCTGGAGATCGATCGGCTACGCGCCCTTCTCCGAGCGCGAGCACGAGCCCGTCGCCAAGCGCGGCCCGCTGCCGCTGCGCGTGCACGCGCCCGAGGAGGTCGGCGAGGCGATCGAGGCGGACGTCTGCATCGTCGGCAGCGGCGCGGGCGGCGCGACACTCGCGTACGAGCTCGCGAAGGCCGGCCGCTCGGTGCTGATCCTCGAGCGCGGACCGTACGTCGAGCCGCGCGACTTCAGCGAGAACGAGGTCGAGATGGTCGGCCGCCTCTACGGCGACGGCGTGATGCAGCAGACGGAGGACTTCCGCTTCACCGTCCTGCAGGGCAGCTGCGTCGGTGGGTCGACGACGGTCAACAACGCCGTCTGCTTCCGCCCGCCGGAGCCGGTGCTGGCGCGCTGGAACGACCCGGCGCAGCATGACGCCGGGCTCGACCTCGAACGCTTGCGCGCGAGCGTCGCGGCGGTTGAGAGACAGCTCGACGTCCACACTCAGGACGAGGCGCTGCTGAACCGCTCGGGCGGGCTGTACCTGAGCGGCGCCGAGATCGCGGCGCCGGGCCAGCTCGACGCGGCGGTCGTGCGCGCGAACATCCGCGACTGCCTCGGCTGCGGCTACTGCAACATCGGCTGCGCCTACGGGCGCAAGCTGTCGATGCTCGACCGCACGCTGCCGGCCGCGCAGGCGGAGTTCCCCGGGCGCGTGAGAATCGTCGCCGAGTGCGAGGTCGAGCGGCTGCGCACGGTGAGCGGCAAGCCCGCGCGCGTGGTGGAACTGCGCGCCGCGCTCGGCAGAGACGGCCGCCGCGTGACCGTACGGGCCGAGACGTTCGTGCTGTCGGCCGGCGCGATCGGCTCCAGCTACCTGATGCTGCGCAGCGGCATCGGCGGCCTGCTCGGGCTGGGTCCGCGCCTGCCGGTCGGGCGCGGCCTGTGCTTCAACATGGGCGCGCCGCTGACCGCCGAGATGGAGCAGCCGGTGCGCGCGTACGAGGGGCTGCAGATCTCGCACTACGGGATCCCGTCGCAGAACGGCTTCGTGTTCGAGACGTGGTTCAACCCGCCCGTCGCGCAGGCGGTGAACATGCCCGGCTGGTTCGAGCAGCACTTCGCGAACATGCGCGCCTACGACCGCCTGATGGCCGTCGGCGTGCTCGTCGGCACGGCGAGCAACGCGCGCGTGAGACGGGCGCTCACGGGCGGCCCCGGGATCGCCTACAAGCCGGAGAAGCGCGACCTGCAGACGCTGGCGCGGGGGTTGCAGATGCTCGGCGGCGTGCTGTTCGCCGCCGGCGCCAAGCGCGTGATGCTGAACACGTGGGGCTACGACGAGCTGCGCGGCCCCGGCGAGCTCGACCGCATCGAGCGGATCGTCTCCGACCCCGACTACGTCACGCTCGGCACCGGCCACCCGCAGGGCGGGAACGCGCTCAGCCGCTCGCCGAAGCACGGCGTCGTCGGCGCCGACTTCCGCGTCCACGGCTACGAGAACCTGCACGTCTGCGACGCGAGCGTCTTCCCGAGCAGCCTGACGGTCAACCCGCAGCTGACCGTGATGGGGCTCGCGCACTATGCCGCGCAGGAGATCGCGTGAGGGTCGCGGACTCGTCGATCAGCGTGCTCGAGGTGCTCGGGCTGCTCGCCTTCTACGGCGGGCTGTTCGCGATCATCCGCACGACGATGCACGCGGTCGAGCCGCGCGAGCGGCGGACGTTCGTCGCGATCGCGCTGGTGTGGGGGCCGTCGGTGTTCGTCGCGAACTGGCTGCTCTACAAGGCCGGCGCGATGAGCTACCTGCCGTGGGTGAACAACTTCCTCCACACGTTCGTGTGGATCGGCTTCATGCTCACGTGGCTCTACCTGGGCGTGCGCGAGCGCGAGTCGCTGCTGGTGCAGTGCGTGATCTTCGCGACCTTCAGCCTGATCGTGAAGTACGCCGAGCAGCAGCTGTTCGGCACGTGGGAGCACGACAACTTCTTCGGCATCGACGGCAACGGCGCCTACGTGCTCGGCTGGTCGCTCGCCGACGGCACGTATCCGCTGCTCACCCTCTTCGGCTTGCGGATCGCCGCGCGCTGGATCCGCGGGCTCGTCGTGATCTAGCCGCCCCGGCCTGCGCCGCGTTGTCCCCGCGCACCGCGCGCAGGGCAGCCTCGTTCGCCTCGCGCCAGGCCGGCGTCGCGCGCCCGGGCAGCAGCTCGTAGAGGTTCCCGTAGCCGGCGAGGTAGATCGCGCGCCGGTCGGCGATCACCGGGTTGAACGCGCCGTCGGGCCAGAAGAACACTCTCTTGCCGGTGCGGGCGTTCACGCCGAACGTGTCGTTCGCCGGCTGCAGCACGGAGAAGTAGACGACGTTGCCGACGACCGTCGCCGAGCCGGAGATCTTCGTCCCGGCCGCGAAGCGCCAGCGCACCGCGCCCGAGCGGGCGTCGAACGCGTAGAGGTTGCCGTCGTAGGAGCCGACGTAGACGGTCGGGCCGAGGCCCGGCGTGACGCCGACCGCGGGAGAGCCGTAGACGTAGGAGCCCGTGCCGGTCGCCCACGCGAGCTTCCCGCTGCTGGCCGCGAACGAGTAGACGCGCCCGTCCGTGTTGCCGAGGTAGACGCGCCCGAACGCGACGGCGGCGGTCGAGTAGAAGCGGCCGGAGCCGAAGCCGAAGCGCGTGCCGTTCGTGCCGACCGACCAGACGCCGCGGCCGGTCTTCGCGCTGACCGCGTGGACCTTGCCGCCGTAGTCGCCGAAGTAGAGCGTGCCGTTCGCGAGCGCCGGACCGCCCTTGACGGCGCCGCTCGCGCGGTAGGTCCAGATCGTACGGCCGGTCCGCGCCTCGAGCGCGTAGACGGTCCCGTCCTCGCTGCCGAAGAAGACGCGGCCGTTCTTCAGCAGCGGCGAGGACTCGGCGCGAGCCGGCAGCGCCTTCGACCACAGCTGGCGACCGTCGCTCGCGCGGTAGGCGGCGATCCGCCCGGTCTCGCTCGCGAGCCCCCGCAGCACGACGGCGTACACGCGGCCGTCGCCGACGGCCGGCGTGGCGGCCGCGAGGCGGCCGACGCGCTGGCGCCAGCGGATCCGCCCGCTCGTCTTCGCGAGCGCGCGCAGCATCCCGTCGTCGTCGAGCACGTAGAGCGAGCCGCCGTCGATCGCCGGCGGGAACTCGAGCAGGACGCCGCTGCGGTAGGTCCAACCGCGTCTGAAGCGCGGTCTGAGGTAGCGCGGCGCGTCGCCGTAGTCGCGCGTGCGGCTCTCCGTGTAGCCGTAGGTGGGCCACAGGAAGCGGTCGACGGCCTGGGGCTTCGACGGGGGCGCCGGGGTCGTGGCGGTGTCGGTCGTGAACTCGACCTCGGGATGCGACACGTCGCCGGGCTTGTTGGCCAGCACGAACGCCACCGCGCCGCCCGCGAGCAGGAGAAGGACGGCGAGGGCGCCGAGCAGTCCGCGCCGGAGACGGCGTGGCGGGGGGCTCGACATCGGGCGCGGATGGTAGATGATCGCGTCGATGGGCCCCGATCTCCGCGCTCTCCCCGCCGCTGTACCGGTCGCCGACGTGTTGCCGCACGCGTGGGTGGTCGGCGGCGCGGTGCGCGACGTGCTGCTCGATCGTCGCGCCGCTGTCGACCTCGATCTCGTCATCGAGGGGGACGCGGTCGCGGCGGCGGAGCGGCTGTGCGCGGCGCTCGGCGGCCGGCTCGTCTCGCATGAGGCGTTCGGGACTGCGTCGGTCGAGGCGGGCGGACACGTCTACGACCTGGCGACGGCGCGCGCGGAGACCTACGCGCGTCCGGGCGCGCTGCCGGACGTGCGGCCGGGGACGCTGGAGGAGGACCTGCTGCGGCGCGACTTCACGGTGAACGCCATCGCAGTGTCGTTCGACGGGCGGGTCTGCTCTGCGCCGCACGCGTTCGAGGACCTCGACGCCCGCGTGCTGCGCGTGTTGCACGAGCGCTCGTTCGTCGACGACCCGACGCGGCTGCTGCGGCTCGTGCGGTACGCGACGCGGCTGGGGTTCGCGGTGGAGCCCCGCACGGCAGAGCTGGCCGACGAGGCGATCGCCTCCGGGGCGCTGACGACGGTGACGCCCGCGCGGATCGGCTCCGAGCTGCGGCTGCTGCTGAGGGAGCCGTCGGCGGTCGAGGCGCTCGTGTGGATCGCCGGATGGCCGCTCGGCGTGCCGCTGTCGTTCGACCGCGCGCTTGCCGCGCGGGCGCTGGCGCTGCTGCCCGCCGACGGCCGTGCCGACCTGCTGCTGCTCGGGTCGGCCTGTCGGTCGGTGGAGCCGGCGGCGCTGGCGGACTGGCTCGACGCGCTGGGGTTTGTCGGGCGGGATCGGGACACGGTGGTCGCGGTGGCGCAGGCGGAGGGCATCGAGAGAGGGTTGGCCGGGGCGGGGCGGCCCTCCGAGATCGCCGCGGTGGCGCGGGGCGTTCCGATCGAGGCTGTCGCGTTGGCTGGGGCCTTGGGCGCCGAGGCCGCCGCGCGCGCCTGGATCGAGGACCTGCGGCACGTGACCCTCGCCATCGACGGCGCCGACCTCCTCGCGGCCGGCATCCCGCAGAGCGAGGCCGTCGGCCGCGCCCTCGCCGCCGCGCTCGCCGCCCGCCTCGACGGCGCCGCCCCCGACCGCGAGGCTCAGCTCGCCGTCGCGCTGACCGCCGCGAACTGAGCTGTGTCGCTTAGGGGGTCGTATGGACCCTCTATCTGACACAGATTGCCGACTACCATCCGCGCCGTGCAGCTGCCCGCCCCGTTCGAGCCCGTCGGCGACCACATCGGGATCGCGCTGCCGGGCGGGCGGGCGCTGTTCACGACGCGGCGGGGCGGGGTGTCGGAGGGCGCGTACGCCAGCTTCAACCTCGGCCGCTGGATTGACGACGACGCCGACGCCGTCGACCGCAACCGCCGGATCCTCGCCGACACCGTCGGCGTCCCTCTCGATGCGCTGCTCCAGGGACGCCAGGTGCATGGCGACCGCGTCGAGCGGCGCGCAGCCGGCGATGGGACGCTGCCCGAGGCCGACGGGCACGCGACGACCACCCGGGGACTCGCCCCGACGGTCATCACCGCCGACTGCCTCCCGATCGCGCTGATCGCCGAGCGCGCCGTGGCGATGGTCCACGCCGGCTGGCGCGGGCTGGCGGCCGGCGTCCTCGAGGAAGGCGTCGCGGCGGTCCGCGAGCTGGGCGGCGGCGTGGAGGTCCGGGCCGCGATCGGGCCCGGCGCCGGCGGCTGCTGCTACGAGGTCGGGCCGGAGGTGCACGCGGCGTTCGGGCGGCCGGCCGAGAGAGGGCGGATCGACCTGAAGGCGATCGCGCGCGAGCGCCTGCAAGCCACCGGCGTCGCCGAGGTCCACGACGTCGGGCTCTGCACGATCTGCTCCGATCCGGCGCTGTTCTTCTCCCACCGCCGCGACCGCGGCGTGACCGGCCGGCAGGCGGGGGTCGCGTGGCGGAGCTGATCACCGGGCTCGACGCCGGCCTCGTGCGGGAGCGGGTCCAGGAGGCTCGCGAACGGATCTCGCAGGCGGCTCGGCGCGCCGGCCGCGACCCGGCGGAGGTGGAGCTCCTGGCGGCTGTGAAGTACGTCGCCCGCGATGAGCTCGGGACCCTCGCGGACGCCGGGCTCACGCTCCTGGGGGAGAACCGTGCGCAGGAGCTGACCGCGAAGGCCGCCGCGTACCCCGGCGTTTTCACCTGGGACTTCATCGGTCACCTCCAGTCACGCAAGGTGAGAGACCTGGCGCCGCACGTCCGCTACATCCACTCGGTCGCCAGCGACAGCGCGCTGGCGCAGCTGGCGAAGCATCCGACGGAGGTGCTGGTCGAGGTCAACGTCGCCGGCGAGGCGTCCAAGAGCGGGCTCAGGCCCGCGCAGCTGGGGGACTTCCTGACGCGCTGCCCGGTCCCCGTCGTCGGCCTGATGACGATGCCGCCCGCCGTCGGCGCGCCCGAGCGGAACCGTCCGCATTTCGCCGCCCTGCGCGCGCTGGCCGCCTCGCACGGCCTGCGGCACCTCTCGATGGGCACGTCGCAGGACTACGAGGCGGCGGTCGAGGAGGGCGCCACGATCGTGCGCCTGGGGTCGACGCTGTACCGATAGGCGCCATAATCCCTTGCAGGGATCCATCCGCCCCCCGCGAATCCCTCGACGTCATGGCATTCCGCGACACCTGGCATCGCACGCTCGTCTACTTCGGCCTCGCCGTCGAAGACGACTACGACGACCGCGAGCCCGTCTACCACGAGCCGGAGGCGGAGCTGCAGGAGACCTATCGCGAGCGCCCGAACGTGCGCCGCCTCAGCTCCTCCCGCCGTCGCCGCGACGAGTTCGACGACATCTTCGCCGACGACGAGCCGGCCGGCCGCCGCACGAGCGTGCTGCGCCCGGTCGAGAGCGGGGGTCGCAACGGCCGCGACGTGCGCGTCCACCTCGTCGTGCCGAAGTCGTTCAACGACGCGCAGGACGTCGCCGACAAGTTCAAGGACTCGATCCCGGTGATCCTGAACCTGCAGGGCTCGGACACCGACCTCTCGAAGCGCCTGATCGACTTCTCGTCCGGCCTCACGTACGCGCTCGACGGCGGCATGCAGCGGATCGCCGACAAGGTCTTCCTGCTCACGCCGCGCAACGTCGAGGTCTCCGCCGAGGAGCGCGCGCGGCTGATCGAGAAGGGCTTCTTCAACCAGAGCTGAGCCGGCTGCGCCAACCGCGCGGCCGATACGCTTGCCGCCCATGCGCGTCGGACTGATCGGAGCAGGCAACATGGCCTCCGCGCTCGCGCGCGGGTGGGGCGATCCGGTGCTGTGCACGGACGCGGTGCCGGGGAAGGCCGAGGCGCTGGTGGCGGAGCTGGGCGGCGAGGTCGCGGGCTCGAACGCCGAGCTGGCGCGGTTGGCTGACGTCGTGTTCCTCTGCCACAAGCCGGATCAGCTGGCGGCGGTGGCGGCCCAGATGGAGGGCAACGAGAGCGAGACCACGATCGTCTCGATCCTCGCGGGCGTCACCCTCGATGCCCTTCGTCAGGCGTACCCCGCCGCTGAGGCGGTCGTTCGCCTGATGCCGAACGTGGCGGTCGAGATCGGCAGAGGCGTGATCTGCGTGGCGGCGGAGAGCGACGCGCATCCGGGCGTCGCGGAGCTGCTGGCCCGCGTGGCGACAGTGGTCGACGTCCCCGAGAGACTGATCGACGTCGCGACGGCGATCCAGGGTGTCGGCCCCGCGTACGTGTCGCTGTTCGTCGAGGCGCAGGTCGACGCGGCCGTGCGGCTCGGCATGCCGCCGGCGCTCGCCGTCGAGCTGGCGACCGCCACGACCGAGGGCTCCGCCGCGCTGCTCGCCGCGCGCGGCTTCGACACGCTCGCGCTGCGCCGCTCCGTCACCTCGCCGGGCGGCGTCACCGCACGCGGCCTGGCCGCGTTGGAGGACGGCGGCCTGCGGGCCGCGTTCCAGGCGGCGGCGGACGCGGCGGTGGGGCGGTGAGCGTGGCCGACGCGGTCGTGTGGTGGACGGTGCGCCACGACATCGCCCGCTACGTCGACGCGCTCTTCACGGTCTACCTGATCTGCATCTTCGCCTATGTGGTGATCAGCATCGTGTACTCGGTCGGGATCCGGCCGCCGTACTCGCGCTGGTGGAACGCGATCGTCGAGTTCCTGCGCCAGGTCGTCGAGCCCTACTTGCGGATCTTCCGCCGCGTGCTGCCGATGCTCGGCCCGTTCGACCTCAGCCCGATGGTCGCGACGTTCGTGCTGATCATCGTGTGGCGGATCGTGGTCTCGCTGATCGAGGGCTGATGGAGGCCGTGGGGCGACCTGCGCTCGCCAACCCCGCGCGCGGCGCCCGCTGGGCGCTCGCCGGCCTCGTCGTCGTGCTCGTGCTGCTCGTCGACCAGGGCACGAAGGCGCTCGTGCGCTCCTCGATCGCGCCCGGCGAGCAGCGCGACGTGCTCGGGCCGCTGTCGTTCGTGCACGTTCACAACAGAGGCGTCGCGTTCGGCTTCCTCGGCGGCGGTGGCGTGCTCGTGTTGGTCGTGACGCTCGCGGCGCTCGCGCTGCTGGTCGGCTACTTCGCGCGCCACGCCGACAGGCCGCTGCTGTGGCTGCCGACGGGCCTCGTGCTCGGCGGCGCGCTCGGCAACCTCGTCGACCGCGTCCGCCAGGGCTACGTGACCGACTTCGTCCACTTCCCGCACTGGCCCGCGTTCAACGTCGCCGATGTCTGCATCACCTGCGGCGTCGTGGCGCTGGTGCTCGTGCTCGAGCTCGGTGCGCGCGCCGCTCACGATTGAGGTCGAGGCCGCGGCCGCCGGCGAGCGGCTCGACCAGCTGCTGGCGGCGCCGCTGGGCTCGCGCGCGCAGGCGCAGCGCGCGATCGACGCCGGCCGCGTGACGGTCGACGGGGAGCTGCGGCCGAAGCGTCACCGCGTCGCGGCGGGGGAGCGCATCGAGGTCGCGGCCGAGCAGGGCGGCGATGCGGCGGTGGAGCCCGCGGCCGACGCGGTCCCCTTCGCGGTCGTCTACGAGGACGCGCACCTGCTGGTCGTCGACAAGCCCGCCGGCGTCGTCGTGCACCCTGCGCGCGGGCACCGCGGCGCGACGCTCGCGCAGGCGCTCGCCGGCCGGGTCGCGGGCGGGGAGGATCCGGCGCGCGCGGGGATCGTGCACCGGCTCGACAAGGACACCTCCGGGCTGCTCGTGGTCGCGAAGTCCGAGACGGTTCACCGCGCACTGCAGGAGCTGATCCGCAGACGTGACTTGCACCGCGAGTACCGCGCGCTCGTGGAGGGGTGCCCGCCGGCGCGCAGCGGCACGATCGACGCGCCGATCGGGCGCGACCGCCGCGTCCGCACGCGCATGTCGACCGACACCGACGCGCCGCGCACGGCCCGCACGCACTTCGAGCTCGAGCGCGCGTATGCCGGCTTCGCGCTGCTGCGCGTGACGCTCGAGACGGGCCGCACGCATCAGATCCGCGTCCACCTGCAGGCGATCGGGCACGCGGTGGCGGGCGATCCGGAGTACGGGACCGCGGGCGCGCTCGGCCTCACCCGGCAGTTCCTCCACGCGGCGCGGCTCGCGTTCGCGCACCCGGTCACGGGCGAGCCGGTCGACGCGACGTCGCCGCTGCCGCCCGACCTGCAGGCCGTGCTCGACCGGCTGGGGGCCGAGGCGGCGGCCGGATCTGGCTAGAATCCGCCGGAAATACATCGTCTACCCCGGTCGATCCGGGGCGTGCGTCCCCTGACTGGCAGCCGCCGGTAAACGCAGCGCCTTCGGCCGGGCATTTCGCACCACCATCAAAAGGGAGCAACAACCGTGGCTCAGGCAGGACTCAAGGAGCTGCTGGAGGCCGGCGTCCACTTCGGCCACCAGACGCGCCGCTGGAACCCCAAGATGCGCCGCTTCATCTTCGGCGAGCGCGCAGGCATCTATCTCATCGACCTGCTGCAGACCGAGGAGCTGCTGCAGGAGGCGCGCGAGTTCGCCTCCGCGCTCGCTCATCGCGGCGGCAGCGTCCTCTTCGTCGGCACGAAGAAGCAGGCGCGCGACGCGATCAAGGACGCGGCCGAGGCGTCCGGCCAGCCGTACGTCAACCACCGCTGGCTCGGCGGCCTGTTGACGAACTTCGGCACGATCTCCGGCCGCATCAGACGGCTGCACGACCTCGAGCGCTACGAGGCCGAGGGCCAGCTGGCGCTGCTGCCGACGCGCGAGCGGATGGCCGCGCAGGCCGACCTCGCGAAGCTGCAGGCCAACCTCGGCGGCGTCAAGAACATGCAGCGTGTCCCCGACGCGATGTTCGTGGTCGACCTCAAGACCGAGGCGATCGCCGTGCGCGAAGCGCAGCGCCTGCGCATCCCGATCATCGGGCTCGTCGACACCAACTGCGACCCCGACGGGATCGACTTCGTGATCCCCGGCAACGACGACGCGATCCGCTCCTGCGCGGTGATCGCGGGCGCGCTCGGCGACGTGATCGGCGAGGGCAACCGCATCTTCCGCGAGGAGGAGGAGCGCGCGCGCAAGGAGGCCGAGGAGAAGGCCCGCATCGAAGCCGAGGCGCGCGCCGCGCGCGAGGCCGAGGAGCAGGCGAAGCGCGAGGCCGAGGAGGCCGCCAAGCGCGAGGCCGAGGAGCAGGCGCGCAGAGAGGCCGAAGAGGCCAAGCGCGCCGCCGAGCAGGCGGCCGCGCAGGCGCAGGCCGCCGCGCCCGCGCCCGCCGCGCCCGTCG
>DASVFS010000172.1:0-14620 GCA_036379915.1 Conexibacter sp.
AGCTGCTCGAGGTCGTCGAGGCGGCGTCCGCCGCCTCCGCGCGCGACGACGTGGCGGTGATCGTCACGCCGCCGGCGCTCGACGTCGAGGCGGTCAAGCGCGCCGGTCCCAACCTGTGGATCTTCGCCCAGGCGATGGACCTCGCGCGGCCCGGCGCGAGCACCGGCGCGATCCTGCCCGAGGCGCTCGCGGCCGTCGGCGCCGACGGCGTCATGCTCAACCACGCCGAGCGGCCGCTGGAGCACGCGCAGCTGCCGCAGGCCGTCGAGCAGGCGCGCACGGCCGGACTGCAGACGCTCCTGTGCGCCGAAGACGTCGCGCAGGCGACGCGCTTCGCGGCCTGGGGGCCGGACGTGATCCTGCTCGAGCCGCACGAGCTGATCGGCACCGCGCACCACAGCCACCGCCCCTGGATCGGGCCGGCGAACGCGGCGGTCGCGGAGGTCGACCCGCGCGTGCTCGTGATGCACGCCGGCGGCGTCGCCGACGAGCGCGACGTGCGCGCGATCCTCGCGCAGGGCGCGACCGGCACCGGCTGCACGTCGGCGATCGTGCGCGCGGCCGATCGCCGCGTGACGATCGAGCGGATGATCCGCGCGGTGCGTGAGGGATGGGACGCCCGCGACGAGCTCGTGGCGTCCACGACAACCAACGACGGAAGCGAGACGCAGTGAGCATGACGGTCCATCACGCCACGATCGACGTCCAGTCCGAGGCGCGCGTGACGTTCCACGACGTCACCGACGAGGTGACGGCGCAGCTCGGCGCGTGCGGCGTCGCCAGCGGGCTGGCGGTCGTCTCCTCCCCGCACACGACGTGCAGCGTGCTGATCCAGGAGGCCTCGCACGACACGACGTTCCTCGACGTGGAGTACCTGATGCAGGACCTCGCCGACGTGCTGCGCCGCACGGTCCCCGACTGCACGGCCGAGGGGCAGTACCTGCATCCCGGGCCGCAGCACATCGAAGGCGCGATCCGCGAGCGCTCGGAGGAGGCGTGGTGGAGCCTCAACGTCGACGCGCACCTGCGCTCGGTGTTGCTCGGGCGCTCGGAGAGCGTGCCGATCGTCGACGGCGCGCTGGCGCTCGGCGAGTTCGGGCGGATCTACTTCGCCGACTTCGACCAGATGCGCGCGCGCCCGCGTCGCGTCCACGTCACCTTCGTGGGAGAATCGGCCGTGTGAGCGTGGGAGAGCGGGTGCCGCAGCGAGACCGGATCGCGTTCATCCTCGACGCGCTCACGCAGGAGGGGCACGTCGACGTCGACCAGCTCGCGGAGGCGCTGAAGGTCTCGACCGCGACCGTCCGCCGCGACCTCGACGGGCTCGCGCTCAAGCAGCTGCTGATCCGCACCCGCGGCGGCGCGGTCACGAACTCCTCCACGTACGACCTGCCGCTCCAGTACAACGCGCTGCGTCACGCGGAGGAGAAGCGGCGCATCGCGCGCGCCGCGGCGGACCGCATCAGACCGGGAACCGTCGTCGGCCTGAACGCCGGCACGACGACGACCGAGGTCTCGCGCGCGCTCGCGGTCCGGCCCGACCTCGAAGGCGGCGAGCGCGAGACGACGCTCACGATCGTCACCAACGCGATCAACATCGCGCACGAGCTGACGGTGCGCTCGCAGTTCCAGCTGCTCGTGCTCGGCGGCGTCGTGCGGCCCGCCTCCTACGAGCTGATCGGACCGCTCGCCGAGCGCGCGCTCACCGACATCTCGCTCGACGAGGTGATCCTCTCCGCGAACGGACTCAACGCGCGCAGCGGAGCGAGCTGCGTGAACCTCGGCGAGGCCTCGATCGGCCGCGCGATGCTCGCCCGCTCCAAGCACGTCACGCTCGTGCTCGACGCCTCGAAGTTCGACGTCTCGTGTCTGGCGACGATGTGCAGACTCGACGAGGTCGACACGGTCGTCGCCGACGAGGGCGCGCTCGCGCACCGCGAGACGGTCGACGCGCTGGAGCAGGCCGGCGTCGAGCTGGTCGTGGCCTGACGGCGCGACGCGCGCCGCCGGACTCCTACGCGGTCGGCGGCGGCGCGGGGCGGAAGCCGTACGCCTGCGCAAGTCGCTCCGTGGCGTACAGCGACGCAGTCGTCGGCGCGACGAGATTGAAGCGTCGCGCCCCCGGGCCCAGTCGGCGTGCGACCGCGAGGGCGAGCGCCTGGACGACGTCTGCGGCGGCCACCGACCCGCCGTCGCGGAACGGCAGCCGCGAGGCGGCGAGCGACGTCTCCTCGTCGGGCTTCGGAGGCTCGGTCAGGACCGCCCCGATCCGGAAGATCGCGACCTCCAGCTCCGGACACGTGCGCGCGAAGTAGAACGCGACGTCCTCCATCAGCGCCTTCGAGAGGCCGTAGGCGTCGACCGCGTCGCACGGGTGGTCGTCGTCGATCGGCAGCGCGCGCGGCAGGAAGCCCTCCGTCAGGCAGCCGACCGCGCCGATCGAGCTGGCCAGGACGGCGTGCCGACATCCCCGATCGACGAGGCGGCGCAGCAGCCTGGCGGTCCCCAGCACGTTGACCGACAGACCGGCCTCCTCCGAGCAGCCGCCCACCTCCGCGCCGAGATGGACGCAGGTGTCGATGCGGTAGGCGTCGAGCGCCCGCAGGTCCTCGGGCGAGGCGAAGCTGCCGCGAACCCACGCGTGCGCGGGCCCCGCGACCGCGCCGCGCGACATCGCGACGACGCGGTGCTCGGCGCTGAGCCGCTCCAGCAGCCGCGAGCCCAGCAGGCCGCTCGCCCCGGTCACCAGCACGACGCTCATGCGACGCGCGCCCGTCAGCGCCAGTAGGCGGGCGTGAAGAAGTTCCGCACCCACCGGTCGCGGGTGCGCAGCTCGTCGACGACGTCCGGCGGCAGCGGCGGCTCGGCGAACGTGGCGAGGTTCTCGCGCACGAGCTGTTCGCTGGCCATCGAGACGATGACCGTCGTGACGCCCGGCTGGCCGGCCGCGAAGCGCAGCGCCAGGTTGGCCAGCGACGAGGCGTGCTCCGGCACGAAGCGGCGCAGGCGCTCGAGGCGCTGCGGGTACTGCGCGACGTTCTCCGGCGCGAAGTACACGTTGCGGATGTCGCCCTCGCGGAACGTGCTGTCCGCGTCGATCGCGCCGCTGAGCCCGCCCTCGTCGAGCGCGCCGCGGGCGATCACCGTGATGCCGCGCTCCGCCGCCATCGGCACGAGGCAGTCCAGCGCAAGCGGGTCGAAGACGTTGACGATCGTCTGCACGGAGTCGACGATCTCCCACAGCACGGCCGGCAGGCCGACCTCGTGCCGGAAGTCCGGCAGCGAGACGCCGATCCGCCGCACGACCCCCTCCTCGCGCAGCGCATGCAGCTCCTCCAGCCAGTAGCCGGACGCGCCCCACGTCGGCCAGTAGAGATGCAGCTGCAGCAGGTCGAGCGCCTCGACGCCGAGCAGGCGGCGCGACTCCTCGGCGCTCGCGCGGATGCTGCCCGGCGGGAAGACCTCCTCGACCGGCCACGGCGAGCCCCAGCGGCGGTTCGGGCCGTGGCCCTGCACCTTCGTCGCGACGACCGGCGGAGCGCCCGTCCACTCGCGCAGCGTCTCGCCGATCAGGCGCTCCGACTCCCCGTACGCGCGCGCGGTGTCGATGAAGCTGCCGCCGCCTTCGAGGTAGGCGAGGATCGAGCGCCTCGCCTCGCCGCGGTCGTAGGCGCCCAGCTCGCCGCTGAGCCCCCACGCGCCGTAGCCGAGCTTGCTGATCTCCTGGTCGAGCACAAACGATCCTTTCCGGTTTCAGTCGAGTCGAGGGTCTAGGCGAGCGCGCGCAGCGCCGCGCGGGCGGCGCCGGCCATCCCGGCCACCGTCTGCGCGGTCGCGACCGCGCCGCGCTCCGGCGAGGCGCCGCGCGGGTCCTCGCCCACGATGCCGAGCGGCCGCTCGACGGCGCCGCCGCGCTCGTAGACGGCGAGGTCGACGCAGTCCGGCCGCAGATGCCACAGGTACGAGGTCTCCCACACGCCCGCGTGGTCGCCGCCGGCGCGCGCGGGATCGGCGCCGTAGTGGACCTCCGTCCCGACGAGCGCCGTCGCGCCGTCCGCCTCGCGATTGAGCGCCGCGACGACCGGCTCCGCCCAGTCGTACAGCGGGTGGTGTCCGCACAGGACGCACACGACCCGCATGCCGGAGGCGTGGAGCTGCTGCACGATCCGACGCACGAGCGCCTGGAAGGCCGCGATCTCCGCGTCGGGGTCGCCGGGCGGGGCGGGCCCGAGCCGCAGCGCCTCCCGGATCGCGCCGCTCTCCTCGGCTGCGGCGTCCATGTGCTTCACGGCGCGCGGCTCGCCGTACCAGAGCGTCGGGAAGGCGAATCCGCCCGTCTCCTCGGCGGCGAGCTCGCACAGGCGCTCGGCCTTGAGGCCGTCGAGGCCCACGGCCGCGTGGTCGGCGTGCCACTCGAGCGTCCCGATCGGCAGGAAGGCGACCGGGAAGCGCTCGCGCCGCGCGAGGATCTCGTGCGGCAGCAGCTCGTGGTAGCGCACCCTGGCCATCACGACGCGTGCGCGCGCGCCAGGCGCCGCAGCTCGAGCGCGGGATCGGCGAGCTGCTCGGCGTCGACCGCGACGCGATGCTCGATCAGGCGCTGCGCGGCGCGGATCGTCCTCCCCACCCCGGCGCCGACCGACACGCCGCAGGCGGCGACGAGCTGCCCGTCGCGGACGCCGAGGAACGCGACGCCCGCGCGCTCCTCGAGCGTCCCGCGACGCACGATCTCGGCGCCGTCGAAGCCGAAGCCGGTCGCCTGCATGTGCAGCTCGCCCTGGTCGGACCACATCCACGGCACGTCGCCGTAGGGCTCGCCCACGCCGAGCATGCTCGCCGCGGCGTGGCGCCCCTGGTCCTCGGCCACCTGCCACTGCTCGAAGCGGACGTGACGCTCCTCCCGCGTGTGGAAGACGCGCGCCGCGTCGCCGGCGGCGAAGACGCGCTCGTCGCTCGAGGCGAAGCGCGCGTCGACGACGATCCCGCCGTCGACCGCCAGCCCGGCGCGCGCCGCGAGCGCCGTCCGCGGGACCGCGCCCACGCCGACCACGACGGTCTGCGCCGGCACCAGCGCGCCGTCGGCGAGTCGCACGCCGCGCACGCGTCCGTCCGCTCCCTCGAAGGCGACCGGCTGGACGGCGGTGCGGATCGCGACGCCGCGCGCGCGATGGAGCTCGGCGAGCAGCTGCGCGAAGCCCGCCGGGACGACCCGGCCCATCACCTGCGGCGCGGCCTCGACGACGGTCACGTCCGCGCCGAGCGCCAGCGCGCTGGCAGCGACCTCGAGGCCGATCACGCCGCCGCCCACGATCGCGACCGCGTGGCGCTCCCGCAGATTCGCGCGCAGCGCGCGCGCGTCGTCGAGCTCGCGCAGCACGTGGACGCCGCGCAGCGACGCGCCGGGCAGCTCGAGCCGCCGCGGCTCGGCGCCGGGGGCGAGCAGCAGGCGGTCGTAGCGCAGCTCCTCGCCGCGCGCCGTGCGCAGCAGCCGCTCGGCCGGCTCGAGCGCGACCGCCTCGACACCCAGCTCGGGCGCGATGCCGAGCTCCGCCAGCGCGGACGGCGGCCGCAGCGGCGGCGGCGCGTCGAGCGCGGCGTCGACGAGGAAGCGCTTCGACAGCAGCGGACGCTCGTAGGGCGGCACCGGCTCGGCGGCGAGCAGCCGCAGCTCGCCGTCGTAGCCGAGCTCGCGCAGCGCCGCGGCCGCCGACAGACCGGCCGCACCGCCGCCGACGATCGCGATCATCGGTCCGCCTCAGCCGGCCTGGTCGAGCTGGAGCAGGACCCGCCCGTCCTCGACCCTCGTCGGATAGGTGCGGAGGTTGACGCAGACCGGCGCGCGCTTCGCCTCGCCCGTCTTGTAGTTGAAGCGCCCGTTGTGCTTCGGGCACTCGATCAGGTCGCCCATCACGAGCCCGTCCGCAAGGTGCGCGTGCTCGTGCGTGCAGATCCCGTCCGTCGCGTGGAAGGTGTCGTCCGGGCTGCGGTAGATCGCGAAGCTGCGCCCGCCGTGCTCGAACGGGATCACGTCCTCCTCCTCGACGTCGTCCACTTTGCACGCCTCGACCCAGCCGTCGGCCATCGCCGCCGCCTCCTCCTCGCTCATCGTCGACTCCGTCCGATCTCAGCGCTCGAAGACGGCGCGGTGCAGCTCCGGCCGGAACGAGCGCGCCGACTCCGGCAGGCGTCGCTCGACGTAGTACTCGGCATGCCGCAGCTGGCGCCAGATGGCCGGCAGGATCTCGCGATAGGCGGCGATCGTGCTGCGGTACGGCACGGGCAGGTCGTGACGCAGCTCCGCGTGCAGCTGCGGCAGCGCGTGGAAGGGCACCATCGGGAACATGTGGTGCTCGACGTGGTAGTTCATGTTGCAGTAGACGAACCGGAACACCGGATTCATGTACACCGTGCGGGAGTTGAGGCGGTGGTCGAGCACGTTCTCCGCCAGCCCGGCGTGCTGCGTCAGCGCGAAGTACATCGCGAGCCAGCGGCCGTAGAGGCTCGGCAGGCCGACGTACATGAACGGCAGGAACGACCCGAGCGCGAGCGCCAGCGCGAGCACCGCGAGGTAGACCGCCACCCACGCGCGCGCCTCCCAGAAGACCCGGCGGCGCTCCGACTCGGGGATGAACGTCGCCTCCTCGGCGCTGAGGCGGCCGAGCGCGTGCCGTGCGAGGCTGACGACGAGGTCCGCCGCGTCGCGCAGCGCGAAGACGTTGAGCAGCAGCCGCAGCGCGTCCGGCGGGCGCATCGAGACGATCTCGCGGTCGCGCCCGACGATCAGCGTGTCGGTGTGGTGGCGCGCGTGACTCCAGCGGTAGAGCGTCGGCTCCTTCAGGTTCATGAACGAGGCGACCTGGTAGAGCACGTCGTTGAGCCAGGCCGTCTTGAAGGCCGTCCCGTGCCCGGACTCGTGCCAGCGCGAGTCCGACGCCGACCCGTACAGCACGCCGTAGCAGAGGAAGAACGGCACGCACGCCCAGCTGCCCCACAGCAGCCCGCCGCCGACGCCGAAGGCGACGAGCAGCGCCAGCCACAACGCGGTGTTGCGCAGCGCCGGGCCGTCGCTGCGCCGCATCAGCTCCTTCATCCGCTTGCGCGGAACCTCCGTGTGGTACCACTCGGCGGCCGCGAGGCCCTGTTCGACGGCGCGCTTCGCGTTGTCTCCGATCAGGCTGTAGTCGCGCTTCGCTGTGCTCTTCATGTCGTTCAGTCCTCCGCGTCGGTCCGTCACGCGTGGGCGAGGATCTCCTGCAGCTCGACCGTGCGCCGCTCGGCGGCGGAGCGGTAGGCCGCTTCGATCAGCGCCATCGTCTTGAGGTTGTCGCGGCCCGAGATCTCGGGCTCGCCGCCGCCCTCCACGGCTCGCAGCAGCTGCGCCATCGTCCCGATGAACGCCTGCGGGAACCAGCGCTCCTGCCAGCGCGGCCGATGCCACGTGCCGGGCTCGCCGCGGAGCGTGTAGTCGATCGTGCTCGGACTGCCCTCCGGGTAGTCCGGCCAGCCGATCGTCCCCTTCGCGATCCCCTCGGTGCCCTCGACGCGCCAGTCGATCCGCGGATCGGCCCAGCTGAAGCAGTTGTCGACGCCGACGGCCCGCAGGCCGTCCGCGTACTCGAGCACGTAGAAGGCCGAGCCGTCCGCGTTCGGATGGTCCAGGCTGGGGTCGGGCCGGACGGACGTCATGATCGCGTCCGGGTCGCCGAACAGATGGCGGAAGACGTCGAGGTGGTGCACCGACAGGTTGAGCAGCGTGGTCCGCTCGTAGTCGCGGATGTAGTCCTGCCAGTGCGCGGGCGTGTTCAGCACGATCTCGCCGACGACCGGCTCGCCGAGCTGGCCGCCGTCGAGCAGCGACTTCAGCGCGCGCATCGACTGGTCGTAGCGCATGTTCTGGTTCACCGCGAGCGCGATCCCGGCCTCGTCGCAGAGGCGCACGATCTCGCGCGCCTCGGCGAAGTCGAGCGCCAGCGGCTTCTGCGCGAGGATCCCCTCGATGTGGTCGGCGTGCGCGACCGCCTCGCGCACGATCTCGAGCTGCTGGTCCGGCGGGTAGGCGACGTCGACGATCCGCACGCGCGCGTCGGCGAGCAGCTCGCGCCAGTCGCGATGGACGGTCGGGATCCCCCACTGGGCCGCCGCCGTCCGCGCGCGCTCCTCCGTGCGGGACGCGATCGCGACGACCTCGAAGCCGGCCTCCGCGTAGGCGGCCAGCTGGATGTCGCGCATGATCCAACCGGACCCGATGCAGCCGATGCCCCAGTCGCGCCGCTGCGGCAGCTCGGCGTGGATCTTCAAGTCGATGTCGGTCATCTCGCTCGCTCCCACCTCAGCCGCGGCTGACCTTCTCGGTCAGCTCCTCGATCGACGTCGCCGCCCGCTTCGCGTTCGCGATGACCTGCCCGCGCGCCATCACGACGAAGCGGTCGCAGATGCGGTAGGCGTCGTACAGGTTGTGCGTCACGAGGACGCTGGAGACGCCCTGCTCGCGCAGCGAGCGCAGGTACTCGAAGAGCGCCTCGGTCGCCCGCACCGCGAGCGCGCTCGTCGGCTCGTCGAGCACGAGCAGCGTGCGCCGGAAGTGCACCGCACGGGCGATCGCGACGGCCTGCTTCTGGCCGCCGGAGAGGCTGCCGACGAGCTTGTCGGGGCTGTCGATGCCCTCGATCGCCACGATCGTCTTCAGCACGTGCTCGGCGATCTCGCGCATCTTGCGGTGCTGCATGAACCCGAGCGGACCGGTCAGCTCGCGTCCGAGGAAGATGTTGCGGTAGATCGGCATCGAGTCGACCAGCGCCATGTCCTGGTAGATCGTCTCGATGCCGCGCCCGGCCGCGTCGGCGTTGCTCTGGAACTGCACGCGCTCGCCGCGCCAGCGCAGCTCGCCGCTCGTCGGGCGCACGACGCCGGAGATCGTCTTGACGGTCGTCGACTTGCCCGCGCCGTTGTCGCCCAGGAGGCCGACGATCTCGGCCTCCCCGACGCTGAACGACACCGACTTGAGCACGTCGAGGTTGCCGTAGCGCTTGGTGACGTCGCGCAGCTCGAGCAGCGGGCTCGCCGGGCGAGCGGCCGGCTCGGGACGGCCGTCGGAGGCGTTGGTGAGCATCAGGCTGTCGGACATGGGGGTCTCTCGGCTCTCGGATGGACTAGGCACGGCGGGTCCGCAGCATCTGGTAGAAGGCGGCCGCGCCGATGATCAGCACGCCGACGAACGCCGAGAGGTAGAAGCTCGGGGCGGCGAGCAGCAGGAGCATGTCCTCGATCCAGTAGATGAGCGAGGCGCCGACGACGATCCCGAGGATCGTGCCGCGGCCTCCGTACAGCGCCAGGCCGCCGATCACGCAGGCCGCGATCGCCTCCAGCGGCAGGTCCGTGTTGCTGCTGGGCGAGATGTTGCCGATGCGCGAGGCGGACAGGACGCCGGCGACGGCGGCGCAGACGCCGACGAGGGCGAACGCCAGCAGCTTGGCGCGATTCACGCGCACGCCGCTCTCGAGCGCGGCGTGCTGATCGCCGCCGGCCGCGAAGATGTGGTTGCCGATCCGGTGGCGTTGCAGCAGCGCCCAGAAGACGACCGCGAGCGCGGCGAACCAGAGCGCCTCGGCCGGGACGATGCCGATGCTCCCGCTCGTGAGGTCCTTGAAGGTCCCCGTCGGCGTGAACGTCTGCGAGACGGCGCCGTGGACGAACAGCGTGGCCGCCGTCCAGAAGCCGAACGTCCCGAGCGTCGCGATGAACGACGGGATCTTCAGCCCGATCGTGATGATCCCGTTCAGCAGGCCGATCCCGGCGCCGATCGCCACCGCGATCAGCGCCGCCAGCCCGACGTCCATCCCCTGCTCGTTGAGCTGGCCCATCACGATGCTCGTGAAGATCAGGTTCGCTCCGACGGACAGGTCGAACTCACCGGCGATCATGAGCAGCCCGACGCCGAGCGCCGGGATGCCCAGCAACGGGATCGTCTGCAAGGCAGTGACGACGTTCCCGTTGCTGGTGTATGCGAAATCGTCCGGATTGGCCAGCGCGTAGACGATGCTTCCCACCTGCAGCAGCACGAACAGCAGCACGATGTCCGCAGACGACTGCTGCAGCCGGTAGCGCCAGCTCGGGTCGAGCCCCCGTCGCGCGGCTCCCGCGGATCGCGGTTCGCTCTGCGAAGAGGTCTCGCCTTCGTCCGCCGTGGGGCTGAGGCTCGTGCTCGTGTCGGTGGTCAGCTTCATCTCAGTGCCGGGTCGATGGATGGTCGGCTAGCGGTAGTCGGGCACCAGCGAGGTGACCGCGTTCACGTTGCTTCTGTCGACGAGCGCACCGTTGCTGGTGTTGATGCTCGCGGGCGTCAGCCCGTACTTCATCTGGAGGGCGAGCTGCATGATCGAGAGATACCCCTGTGAGTAGGGCTGCTGATCGATCGAGGCGATGATCGTCCCGTCCTTGATGCCGTTGAGCACCGGCTCCGAGAGATCGAAGCCGACGATCGGGATGTCGCGCTTGACCTGCTTGACGGCCTCGGCGGCCGCCGTGAGCGCGAAGTTGCCGAGCCCGAGGATGGCCGCGGTGTCCGGGTGCCCGATGAGGTAGTTGACCTCCTTGGCCTTGGCGTCGCCCGGCTGGACGCCGGTGCCGAGCTCGTCGCACTTGATGCCGTGCTCTCTGAGCACGTTCATGACGCCCTGGTAGCGCTCGACGGCGTACGACAGCGCGGGGAACTCGACCGGGCAGAGCGCCGTGTCGCCGCTCTTGACCAGGCCGCTGTCGATGAGCCGCTGCGCGACCGTCTCGCCGGAGGCGACGAAGTCCTGCCCCACGAAGGCCGGCACGCAGTCGGCGCCGGCGCCGGTCGCGCCGTTGACGTTGTACGAGACGAGCGGGATTCTCTTCTCCTTCGCCTGGCACAGCACCTCGTTGAGGCCGGCGTCCTGGATCCCCAGGTCGAGCGCGTCGATGCCGTTCGCGATCGCGGTGTTGACGATCCGGCGCGTCGTCGCGTCGTCGTTGTTGCCGTACTCGACCTGGACCTCGAGGCCCGTCAGAGCCGCGGCGGCCTTGGCGCCGTTGATCGCCGGGGTGAAGAACGTGTCGTCCGGCGTGCTGTGGATCAGGAACAGCACCTTCTTGCCTGCGAGCGACGCGCCGCCGGGCAGCTCCTTCTGGCCCGCCTGGACGGCGACGGTGCCGGCGGTGTCACCGGAGTCGCTCGAGTCGCCGCACGCGGCGAATCCGAAGGCGGCGCCCGTGCACGCGAGCGCGGTGGCGATCCACCGTCCCGGCTTCGAGCCGAAGACGCGGAGCACGCGGCGCCGCGGGGGGACTTCGTGACAAGACATTACGCGGATTCCTCTCCTCCAAGAGACGTTACGCAGCACCATCGCCTCGGCCGATCGCGCGTCGTGCGCGCTGGCGGGGGGATGGCTTTCACGGCTGAGACGCGGTCGGAACCACGCCTACGGGGGCAAGCAGGACGACGACCGGCTTCTTCACCACTCCTTTCCACGGCTCAGCTCCTCCTCGGTGGCCGGCGGTCCGACGAGACGTCGGGACCAGGCCGGTCGAAGCCGACGGTAGAACAGGGTGGCGCGTCTGTCAAGACTCAAGACCTGAGTTGTTGCGACTTACGCATCAACAAGATGACTCTGGCGCGATACGCAACATTGACGCGGCGGGATGTGCGTGCTAGACACCGCCGCCATGAGCGCGGTTCCCGCCACGGGACAGCGGCGGCTGCTCGCGTGCGGGATCGTCCTCGTCGCGCTGAACCTGCGCACGACGGTCACGTCGCTGCCCGCGCTCGCGCCGCAGATCGAGCGCGACGCGGGCGTCTCGAGCGCGACGGTCGGCCTGTTGACGTCGCTGCCCGCGCTGTGCATGGCGCTGCTCGGCCCGCCGGCCCACCGGCTGGCCGCACGCTGGGGCCGCGAGGCGACGACGGCGGTGGCGATCGCCTGCGTCGCCGCGGGCAACGGCCTGCGGCTCGCCGGCGCCCAGCCGGCGGCGCTGTTCGCCGCGACGTCGCTCGCGGGCGTGGGCGTCGCCACCTGCGGCGTGATGCTGCCGGGGCTCGTGAAGGCGGCGTTCCCGCGGCGGCTCGGCGCGACGACGAGCGCCGCCTCGGTCGCGATGCTGCTCGGGGCCGCGGCCGCCGGCGCCCTCGCGATTCCGCTCGCCCAGCTGCTCGGCTCCTGGCAGGGCTCGCTCGCGGCATGGGCGCTCCCCGCGATCCCGCCGATCCTGCTGTGGGCATGGATCCTCGCCCGCGGCGGCTGCCACCGCGCGCACGTGCCGACGCCCTCTGCCCCGCTGCCGTGGCGAACGCGCGCCGCATGGCTGCTCGGAGCCTTCTTCGCGCTGCAGGCGGGGCTCAGCTACGCCTACCTCGCCTGGATCGCCCCCGCCTACGAGGCGCGCGGGTGGAGCGCGGCGGCGGCCGGCGGCCTGCTCGGCGTGCTCAACCTCGCGCAGCTCGCGAGCGCGCTGGTGCTGCCCGCGCTGACCGACCGCGGCCGCGACCGGCGTCCGGGCCTGCTCGTCGCGGTCGCGCTGACGGTCACGGGCGCCGTCTGGCTGTTCGCGCTGCCGGGCGCGGCGCCGTGGCTCGCGACCGTCGTGCTCGGGCTCGGGCTCGGCGGCGGCTTCTCGCTCACGCTCGCGCTGATCGTCGACGTCGCCGCCGATCCGGCCGCCTCCACCGGCCTTGCGGCGATGGTCTTCCTCGTCGGCTACCTCGTCGGTGCGCTCGCCCCGCTGATGGTGGGCGCCCTGCACGATCGCTTCGGCGGGTTCGGCGTGCCGTTCGGCGTCCTCGCGTGCGTCGCGGTCGGCCAGCTCGCGGCGGCGACACGGCTGGGCCCGCGCCACCGCGGTGCGGTCGCCTCGCCGCCTCCGCCCGCACTGATGATGCGCCTGTCACGATCCCGCGATCGCCGAGTTGCAGAGAATGCACCCGATTCCCGATCCGGCGAGATACGCAACATTGACGCGGGCTAGTTTGCGTGCTAGACATCGCGCTATGAGCGGGGTTGCCGCCCTCGAGCGAGGGCTGAAGATCTTGGACCTGCTGATCGAGGTCGAGGCGGACGTCGTCCGCCGTCCACGCGGCGTCGCGATCGGCCAGGTCGCGGCGGAGCTCGGCGTGCACAAGAGCACGGCGTCTCGGCTGATGGCGACGCTCGTGGCGAAGGGCTATGCCGTGCCGAAGGACGGCTCGGCCCGCGGCTTCCGTCTCGGTCCGGCGGTGCGCACGCACCTCGGCCTGACGATGGACCAGCGCCGCCTGCGGGAGCTCGCACAGCCGTTCCTCGTGCAACTCGTCCAGGACACGGGCGAGTGCGCGCACGCCGCGGTCGCGTCAGGTCAATGGGCGCTCGTGATCGACGACGTCGAGACGGCGCATCCGCTGCGCGTCGTGGCGGGCAAGGGCCGGCGGGTGCCGCTGCACTGCACCTCGGCCGGCAAGTGCCTGCTGGCGTTCGGGCTCGTGGCGATCCCCACGGAGCTGCCAGCCCGCACGCCGCGGACGATCACGCATCCCGACATCCTGCGCGTGCGGATGGAGGAAATCGCCGAGCAGGGCTACGCGCTCGACGACGAGGAAAACGACCCCGGCGTGCGCTGCATCTCCGCACCGGTCTTCAATGCGCTCGGCGAGGCGATCGGCTGCGTCGGCATCGACGGACCCTCGATCCGCATGACCGACGACCGCATCGCGGCGCTCGCCGAGCAGGTCAAGGACGCGGCCACGCGCCTCTCCACGCGGATCGACGCGCTCGAGCCGGTCGCCGAAGCCGCGTAGCGCGCCCGGGGCCCGCCGTCACGCCGCCTCCAGGAACGGGGCGATCAGCGACACCGCCTCGCGGACGCCGACCGTCCCGGGCATCAGCAGATCCTCGTTCTCGATGCTCAGCGCGCCGTCGTAGCCGCTCGCGCGCAGCGCGTCGACGAAGCCACCCCAGAACGAGGCCGGATGGCCCTGGCCGACCGTGCGGAAGACCCAGGCGCGGTGCGCCGGATCGTCCCAGCTGCGGTAGTCGAGGACGCCGTTGAGCGCCAGCTCGTCCGCGAACAGCTCGGTGTCCTTCAGGTGGACGTGGTGGACGGCGGGACCGAGCGCCGCGACGACGCGCAGCGGGTCCATCTGCTGCCAGAACATGTGGCTGGGGTCGATGTTCGCGCCGATCGCCTCGCCGACCGCCTCGCGCAGCCGCAGCAGCGTCGGGACGTTGTAGACGAGCTGGAGCGGCAGCAGCTCGAGCGCGATCTTCGTCACGCCGTTCGCCCGCGCCAGCTCGGCCAGCTCGGACCAGACCTCGACGGCGGTCTCCCATTGCCGCTCGCGGATCGCCTGCATCTCGTCGGGCCACGGGAACCAGATCCAGTTGATCGTCGGCGCCTGCGACGAGTCGCCGGGACAGCCGGACATGCTCACGATCTTCTCGACTCCGAGCTCGCCGGCGAGGCGCAGCGAGTCCGCGACCAGCGTGCGATGCGCGGCGCCGTGCACCGGGTGCAGCGGATCCGAGGAACAGTTGATCGCGTCGAGCCGCAGACCGCGCGCGGCGATCGCGTCGGCGAACGCGGCCCGCTTGCCGCCGTCGGCGAGCAGCTCGCCGAGCCGCATGTGCGG
>DASVFS010000173.1:0-4066 GCA_036379915.1 Conexibacter sp.
CCGCGTCGAGCAGGTCGAGCGCCTCGCCCGGTCCCGCGGCTGCGGGCACGTCCGCCGCCGAATCCGCCCCGGTCCGCGCGGCCACCGCCTGCACGCGCAACCGCTCTGCCTGGGCACGGTTGCGCGCGAAGCGCAGCACGCCGCCCGCGACCGCGTCGCAGTCGATCCGCTCCTCGGCGCTGACGGCGAGCACGTCGGCGACGCTCGCGCGCATCGCGCGCTCGAGCGCCGTCGCCTGCACGGGCGCGATCCGGCGCGGCGCCGCGACGCTCGGCGTCAGCCAGCCGCCGTTGCGGCCGGAGGCGCCGAACCCGACCCGCTCCCGCTCCAGCACGACGACGGCGAGCTCGGGCCGGGCGCGCGCGAGCCGGTAGGCGGTCCACAGGCCGGTGAAGCCGCCGCCGACGATGCACACGTCGGCGTCGCGGTCGCCGTCGAGCGGCGGGCGGGCGAGCGGCGCACCGAGCGACGCCTGCCAGAAGGAGACGTCTCCGTTGCGGCGGGCGAGCGCGCGCATCGGTCCCACCGTAGCCGAACGGTGCGCCGCAACGAACATCCGCCCAAAAGAACCTTTCAAGGTTCTTTTTGGGCCCTACAAGGTCTGGTGGCAACCGCATCTGTAGTGAAGGGTGCTGCGAGTGCCGAGACGGGCGGAGGTCGCAGAGCTGGGGAGAGCGGTGCGGGCGGTCCGGCGCGAGCTGGACCTCTCGCAGGAGGCGCTCGCTGCGCGCGCCGACGTGCACATCAACCAGGTCGGCCGGCTCGAGCGCGGGACGAACGTGCAGGTCGGGACGTTGCTCGCGGTCGTCGACGGGCTCGGGATCGGCCTCGCCGAGCTCGGCCGCGCCTACGACGCGCGGCGCGCCAGGCGGTAGGCGGATCGGGCCCTGCGGCGGCCGGGCGGCCCCGCAGCGGTCGGGGTGCTGCGCGGGCCGCCCGGACTCGCCTGTGCCAGAGGTTCGGGACGGTTCCCCTGGCACGCTTCGCACCGGGACCGAGCCCGCCGCGTGCGGGGACGGCCGCGGGGGATCCGTTGGAATCCGGTGCGGAGTGGGCCGATCCTACCGAGACAAACCGATTGAGGTGTAAGTCCCACCGATAGCGGTCTGGAATACACCTTAGGTCTGGTGCAGGCTGCCAGTCATGCCGCCGCCGTCCGCAGACGAGCACCTGCGCGCGCTCGGGCGCGCCGTCCGCTGGGCGCGTCGCGAGCGCGAGCTCTCCCAGGAGGCCGTCGCGCATGCGGCCGGCGTGCATCCCAACCTCGTCGGGCGGCTGGAGCGCGGCGCGGCGGACGTGTACACGTCGACGATGCTGCGGATCGTCGCCGGCATCGGCGTGCCGCTGTCCGAGGTCGCGCAGGCGTACGACGGATCGTCGGACGACTCGTAGCGCGCGCCGCGCGCCCCCGCACCGGGCGCCTCAGACGTCGCGCTCGAGCTTGCGCAGGCCGCGCGCGATGTTGCCGTGCAGGACCTTCGCCACGAGCGGCGCGAGGCCGGGCACCGGCGAGCCGAGCTGGATCGTGTAGTCGAGTCGCGTCCCGCCGCCGCCGTTCGCAGCGAACGCCATCACGCCCTCGTGGTCGCGCATCGGGCTGCCCTTCGTGATGCGGTAGACGATCCGCTCGTTCGGCGCGAACGAGGTGACGGTCTCCTCGAACGGCAGCAGCCCGTTGAAGCTCAGCCGCCGGCACGAGCCGACGCCGTTACGCTCCGTGTCGCCGTCGCGCACCCGCTCGATGCGCGTCCCGAACAGCGCCGCGAGGTTCTCGTGCTCGGCCAGGTAGGCGAACACCCGCTCGACCGGCGCGGCGAACTCATGCGTGACCTGGACGTGGGAGAGGCGCATCGCGGCGCGGCACGTTACCCGCGCGCGGCGGACGGCGCGCCGGTGAGCCGCAGCGGCAGCGCCCGCAGGCCGTAGACGCCCTGCACGCCCTCGAAGTCCGGCGCGCCGTCGAGCGCGAGCGCCTCGACGCGCTCCGCGATCAGCCGCAGGCCCTCCTGCAGCTCCGCTCTCGCGAGGTTCGCGCCGAGGCAGTAGTGGATCCCGGCCCCGAACGTGAGCGGTCTGCCCTCGCGGGGGGAGGCGACGTCGAACGCGTCGCCCTCGCGCTCGCCGTCGCGATTCGCCGTGTGCGCGCAGATCAGCAAAACGGTGTCCCGTGGGAAGACGACGTCGCCGTACTCGACCTCCTCGGTGAGGATGCGCGCGGTAAAGGGCGTGATCGGCTCGTAGCGCAGCGCCTCCTCCACGGCGGCGGGGGCCAGCGACGGGTCGGCGCGCAGCTGCGCCCACTGGTCTGGGTGCTCGGCGAGCAGCCGCACCGCGTGCGCGAGCTGCGACTGCGTCGTGTCGATCCCGCCGATCAGCACGTCGAGCACGAGGTTCACCAGCTCGACGTCCGAGAGGCGGTCGTCGCCCTCCGCGCGCGCGGCGATCAGCTGCGAGATGAGGTCGTCGCCCGGGTCGTCGCGTCGCGCCGCGAGCAGCGCGTCGAGGTAGTCGTACAGCTCGACGACGTGGCGCTCGATGCGCGGCCGCTCGGCCATCAGCGTCGGCGCGTCGAACTGCCGCTGCACCCAGTTCGACCCCTCGTGCAGGCGCGGCGCGTCCTCCAGCGGCGCGCCGAGGACGGTCGCGATCACGAGCGACGGGTACGGCTTCGCGACCGCGCCGACGAAGTCGACCGAACCCTCCTGCGCGAGCGCCGCGTCGAGCAGCTCGCCCATGAAGCCGCGCATCGCCGGCCGCCAGCGCTCGGCGGCGCGCGGCGTGAACGACGGGTTCACGAGTCTGCGCAGCCGCGCGTGGTCCGTGCCGTTGATGTGGAGGATGTTGCGGCGCATCTCCTCATACAGCGGCCCGTCGTCGATCCCGAAGATCTCGGCGATCTTCATGCCGGGGAACTCGGCCGAGCGCGAGCGCAGGAAGAAGGCGGCCGCCTCGCGCTCGAGCACGACGTAGCCGAGCGGCGTCGCCGCCAGCCAGCCCTGCGCGCGCAGCTCGCGCATCGTCGCGTGGAAGCGCGGACCGTGCAGGGTCGCGTCGGTGTAGTCGAACGCGGGGAGGTCGAGGTCGGCGACAAGCGGCATGGACTGGCTCCGTGGCCAGCCTAGCGATAGGGTCACTGCGGCACGTTCACTCCCCCCGAAGGAGGTCCAACGTGAAGGTCATCGGCGTCGGCTTCGGCCGCACGGGGACGATGTCGCTCAAGGCGGCGCTGGAGCGGCTCGGCGCGGGGCCCTGCTTCCACATGATCGACCTGATCGTCGGCGCGGACAGAGACCGCTTGATCCCGAAGTGGGTCGAGGTGGCGAACGGACGGGCCGCCTGGCAGGACGTCTTCGCCGGCTTCGAGGCGACCGTCGACTGGCCGGCCGCGGCGCGCTGGCGCGAGATCTGCGCGGCGTTCCCCGACGCGAAGGTGCTGCTCAACGCGCGCGAGTTCGAGCCCTGGTATCGGAGCATGGAGAACACGATCCGCGCCGCGAAGCTGACGCCGCCGGAGGAGCTGCAGCAGGACGCGAACCGGCCGCCGCCCAACCCGGCGCTGTGGGGCGTGATCGACGCGCTGCTGTGGGACGGCGAGTTCCAGGGAAGATTCGAGGACAAGGCGTGGGTCCGCGAGCTGTACGACGCGCGCCGCGCGGAGATCGAGGCGACGATCGCGCCCGAGCGCCTGACCGTGTGGGAGCTCGGCGTCGACGGCTGGGAGCCGCTCGCCGAGATGCTCGGCGTCGCGGTGCCGGACGAGCCGTTCCCGCGGCTGCACGACACGGCCGAGTTCCGCTCCGAGTTCGGGCTCCCGGCGCTGGCGTAAGCTGCCGGGCCCATGGACGCCCTGCTCAAGCTCGCCGCGGACGCCGGCGTCGAGGTGTCCGCGGCCGAGGCCGCGCTCGAGCAGGCCGAGGCCGGCGAGGCGCGCGAGGCGCTCGACCGCGCCGACGACGCGCTGGCCGCGCTCGCGGCCGCCCATGCGCGCGGCGAGAACGACGAATTCGTCGCGCCGACCGTCATTGGCGCGGACGGCGACGCCGGCGTTCCGGTGCGCGACGGCGAT
>DASVFS010000174.1:0-3072 GCA_036379915.1 Conexibacter sp.
ATCGAGTGCGGCGCGTCGCCGGACAGGATGTTCGCGCGCGAGGCGCCGTCGCCGTGCAGCAGCCCTCTGCCGTCCGAGTGCCGGCGCTCCAGCTCGGCGGCGTCGCGCGGGTGGTTCGTGACGATCGCCGCGCCGCGCTCCTTCTCCCACCAGCGGAACGCCGGCATGTCGTGGTTGGAGCCGTGCAGGATCCCCGCCTGGCAGGCGCCCGTCTGCGAGGACCAGTTCGTCTCCCAGCGCTCGAGCCGGTGACCGCCCGCGTGCGCCCAGCGCGCGAGCGTCGGCGCGTTGCCGTCGCGCAGCGCGCGCCGCAGCACGTCGTGCGCGAGCCCGTCGATCTCGAGGAACAGGATCCCGGGGACGTCGCTCTCCACCGCCAGTCGCGTGCGCTTGAGCTGGCGCACGACGACGTGGCGCGTCCACAGGTCGCCGCTGTCGAGCGCGAGCACGGCGCTGACCGCGCCCGTGATCGCGGTCATCAGCAGCGTGACGGCGAGCGCGGTGCCGAAGTCCTCGACGTGGACCCCGTAGTCGACCGCCGCGATCCCCAGCAGCACGAGCGCGTTGAGCGCGAGCGCGCCGAGCCCGAGCGTCATCACGGTGAACGGCAGCGCGACGCGGATCAGCAGCGGCCAGATCAGCGCGTTCGCGAGCGCGAGCAGCACGGCGAGGATCAGCGCGGCGCCGAAGCTGTCGGCGTGGAAGCCGGGCAGGACCGCGCTCAGGAGCAGCAGCGCGCCCGTGTCGACGAGCGCGACGCTAACGAGCCGGCCGAGCAGGCGTCGCATGGCTGCAAGCATCGCGCATCGCAGTGGCGCGTTCGCGCCATTCCGCACGTCGGTTCCATCCGCCCCGCGCGCCATCGTGGACGCACGATGCGCCTGCTCCACACCGCCGACTGGCACCTCGGCCGCGCCTTTCACGGCGAGGACCTGCTGGGCGCGCAGGCGGCGTTCGTCGACTTCCTGGTGGATGCGACGCGCGCGGCCGGCGTGGACGGCGTGCTGATCGCCGGCGACCTGTACGACCGCGCGCTGCCTCCGGTCGACGCGGTGCGGCTCGCGAGCGAAGCGCTCGCACGGTTGGCGGAGGCGGCGCCGGTGGTGGTCATCTCGGGGAACCACGACTCGGCGGCGCGGCTGGGGTTCGGCGCGGAGCTGCTCGCGCGCGCGGACGTGCACGTGCGTACGGACCCGCTCGCGGCCGCTTCGCCGATCGCGCTCGGCGACGGCTGCGTCTACGCCATCCCCTACCTCGAGCCGGACCTCGTGCGCGCGGCGCTGGGCGTCGAGGAGCGCACGCACGCTGCGGCGATGGGCGCCGCGATGGATCGGGTCCGCGCAACCGTGGCGGCGCGCGGATCCGGTCCCGTCGCCGTGATGGCGCACGCGTTCGTGGCCGGCGGGACGCCGTCGGAGAGCGAACGCGACCTCGCGGTCGGGGGCGCGGCGAGCGTGCCCTCGTTCGCGTTCGAGGGCGCCGACTACGTCGCGCTCGGGCACCTGCACGGGCCGCAGGTCGTGGGCGGAGGGCTCGGCCGCTACGCCGGCTCGCCGCTGGCGTTCTCGTTCTCGGAGGCGGGTCAGGCGAAGTCGGTCGCCTTGGTCGAGGTGGTGGCGGGCGCGCTGCCGCTGGTGGAGCTGCTGCCGACCCCGGTCCCGCGCGCGCTGGCGAACCTGCGCGGCACGCTCGACGAGCTGCTCGCCGACCCGCGGCTCGCGGACGCGGAGGCCGCATGGGTGCAGGCGACGCTGACCGACCCGGTGCGCCCGTCCGACGCGATGGAGCGGCTGCGCCACCGCTTCCCGCACGCTGTCGCGCTCGCGTTCGACCCGCAGGGCGCCGGCGCGCGGCCGGAGGACTCCTACCAGCGCCTGCGCGGGCTGGACGACGACGAGCTGGTGCAGCGCTTCGTCGCCGACACGCGCGGTCGCGCGGCCGACGACGACGAGCTGGCGCTGCTGCGCGACGCGCTCACGGCGCGGCGGGTCGCGGAGGCGATCGCGTGAGCCGCCGCCCGGCACGCCTCGCGCCGTGCGCGGTCGGCGGTCCGCGCCGCCGGTAGGCGGTCGCCGTGCGCCTGCACCGCCTGCGCGTCACCGCCTTCCAGGCGTTCGCCGGCTCCGAGGAGGTCGACTTCGACCCCCTGAGCGAGGCCGGCCTGTTCCTGCTGCACGGCGACACCGGCGCCGGCAAGACCACCCTGCTCGACGCCGTCGCGTTCGCGCTGTACGGGCAGGTCCCCGGCGCGCGGGCGCGCGACGCCCGGTTGCGGAGCGACCACGCGTCGCCCGAGGTGCGCACCGAGGTCGAGCTGGAGGTGACGCTGCGCGAGCGCCGGCTGCGCGTGGTTCGGCGCCCGCCGCAGGCGCGGCCGAAGCTGCGCGGCGAGGGGTTCACCGAGGACCCGCCGACCTGCACCGTCCAGGAGCTGGATCCCGCAAGCGACGAGTGGGTCACCCTGGCCGCCCGGCCTGACGAGGCACGCCACGAGCTCGAAGCGCTGCTTGGCATGTCCCACGATCAGTTCTGCCAGATCGTCCTGCTCCCGCAGGGCGAGTTCGCCCGCTTCCTGCGCGCGGACAGCAGAGAGCGCCTGCCGCTGCTCGAACGCCTCTTCGGCACCGACCGCTTCACGCGCGTCGAGCACTGGCTGAACGACCGCCGTCGCACCGCCGCCGCCGAGCTCGACGCCGCCGAGCGCGGGGTCCGCGAGCTCGGCGCCCGCGTCGCCGAGGTCGCCGACGAGCCCGCGCCCGACGCGCCGGACAGCTACGCCGAGTGGGTCGCCGGCCTCGGCGTGCGGGCCGCGGCGGAGCTGGTGAGCGCCGCCGACGCCCGCGCCGCCGCCGGCGCCGCCCGGGCGCAGGCGGAGCGGGCGCTCGCTGAAGCCCAAGCGGCGGCCGAGCGCCGCGCCCGCCACGCGGAGGCCGTCGAGGACCTCGCCCGCTGGGAGTCCAGACGTCCGCAGCGCGACCAGGCCGAGGAGCAGCTCACCGCCGCCCGCCGCGCCGCGCCGCTCGCCGCCCTCCTCGATCGAGCTGTGTCGTTCTGGGGGTCGTATGGACCCCC
>DASVFS010000175.1:0-6970 GCA_036379915.1 Conexibacter sp.
CGCTGGCGGGCGTGAACTTCGACACCGACCGCCAGGCGGTCGCGCGCGAGCTCGGCTTCGCCGGCGTCGCCGAGAACTCGATCGACGCCGTCTCCAACCGCGACTTCGTGCTCGACTACCTCGCCGCGGCGGCGACCTGCGGCACGCACCTCTCGCGCCTCGGCGCCGAGCTCGTGCTGTGGTCGAGCTCCGAGTTCGGCTTCGCGGAGGTCTCCGACGCGTGGGCCTCGGGCTCGTCGATCATGCCGCAGAAGAAGAACCCCGACGCGGCCGAGCTGCTGCGCGCGAAGGCGCCGCGGATCGCCGGGCACTTCGTCGCGCTGCAGGGCGTGATGCACGCGCTCCCGCTGACCTACAACAAGGACATGCAGGAGGACAAGGAGCACCTGTTCGACGCGGTCGACACGCTCGAGCTGTGCCTGGCGGCGGCGACCGGGATGATCGAGGGGGTCGCGTTCGACCGCGAGCGGATGGCGGAGGCGGCCTCCGACGAGTTCCCGGCGGCGACCGACGTCGCCGACCTGCTCGTGCGCCGCGGGATGCCGTTCCGCGAGTGCCACGGCGTCGTCGCCGCGCTCGTCAAGCGCGCCGTCGACAGCGGCCGGAGGCTCAGCGAGCTGCGCTCCGACGAGCTCGCCGAGCACTCCGAGCTGCTGGACGAGGAGTACTACCGCGTGCTCGAGGGCGAGGCGTGGCTGGAGTCGAAGGACTCCGAGGGGGGGACCTCGCTGCGCCGCGTCCAGGAGCAGCTCGAGCGCGCCCGCGCGCTGCTCGCTCCGTGACGCCGCTCCCCGCCGCCTTCTACGACCGCCCGGTCGTCGAGGTCGCGCGCGAGCTCGTCGGCTGCGTCGTGGCGCACGCCGGCTGCAGCGGCGTGATCGTCGAGACCGAGGCCTACCACGACAGCGAGCCGGCGTGCCACGCGTTCGTCGGCCTGACCGCGCGCACGCGGCCGCTGTTCGGGCCGCCCGGGCGCGCCTACGTCTACCGCTCGTACGGGATCCACGCGCTGCTGAACGCCGTCTGCGAGCCCGAGGGCGTCGGGGCGGCCGTGCTGATCCGCGCGCTCGAGCCGCTGGAGGGAATCGAGCTGATGCGCGCGCGCCGCGGCCTCGCGCAGATCGAGCAGCTCTGCTCCGGGCCCGGCAAGCTGACGCAGGCGCTCGGGATCGAGCTCGGCGAGAACGACACGCGGCTGACCGGCGGCGGGCCGGTCGCGATCCATCCGCGGCCGGCCGCGTGGCGCGACGTCGCGCTCGTCGCGAGCCGCCGGATCGGCATCACGAAGGCGGTCGAGCTGCCGTGGCGCTTCTGCGCGCGCGGCAGCGCGCACCTCTCACGACGTCGCGACTGAGCGGCAGTAGACGCCGTCGTTCGTGCAGCCGCGCGCGAGGATCTTGCGCAGCACCACGTCCCACAGCACGACGATGTGGTATTCGGCGTGTTCCGGCTGCGTGCCGGCGAGGCGCGGGGGGACGAGGATCTGCCGCCGCGCGCCCTTCCTCATACCGGTCATGCCGATCACCAGTCCGCGCCAGCGTTCCGCCGGCTGGAGTATCACGCCCGCGGTGCCGTTGGGCGGCTTGCCCCAGGCGGCGTTGTAGATTCTGCCTCTGCGGTAGTCGCCCTCTATGTAGTCGATCAGGACGATGTCGTGCGGCCTGACGCCCGGGCCCGTCCCCTTCCTGAGCTCTCTCACGACGACGTGGTCGAGCTGGAAGCCGGGGTGTCTTCCTATGGTCTCGTCTGTGGGCTTGTGCCACGGGTTCGGCGCCAGTCTGTGAACCCAGTCCGACTGCATCAGGCCCCTCTCCTGCGGTGCTCTTCTGGCAGGAGCGGTCGTCGTCGGGGCGGGCCGTTCCGCGACCGTGCCCGGCGCGCTCTCGCCGCCGCCACACCCGACCATGAAGAGCGCGAGCGCGCAGCCCGCGACGAACGTTGTGAGTCCCCCTCTCACACGCCCAATCTAGCGGACGCCGCGCGGCGGCGCACCGCTTCTCCCGGCTGACCCCGCGCTCGCCGCCGGCTAGCCGCTCGGGGCCGCGGCGCCGCCGCCGTTGGCGCCGCCGTCAGGAGGCGTGGCCGGCGTGCCCGTGCCGCCGCCCCCGTCGAGCGGCGCCGGGGAGCCGGTGTCGCCGCCGTCCGCCGGGGCGGTCCCGTCGCCTCCGCCCGTGTCGCCGTCCGTGGTGCCGGGGGTGGTTGCGCCGCCGTCCGCGCCCGCGCCGTCCGTCGCCCCGGGCTCGGTCGCGGTGCCGTCGCCCGTCGGCGCCGCGTCGACGTCGGGGACGGTGGTGGTGACCGAGCTGGCGTCGTCGCCCTTGCGCAGCGCCTCGGCAATCGCCGCGCGCTGCTCGAGGATCGCCGTCGCCTGGACCATGAAGTTGTGCCACAGCAGCGCCGGATACGTGCCGCCGGCGACCGGCTCGCCGCCGAACTGCGTCAGCATCGGCACGAGTCTGTCGGGATAGCCGACCCAGATCGCGACCGTCATCCGCTCGTTCCAGCCGACGAACCACGCGTCGCCGTAGTTCTCGGTCGTGCCCGTCTTGCCGGCGGCGAAGCCGGGGATCGCGGCGGCTCTGCCGGTGCCGTAGGCGACGACGGTCTGGAGGATCTGCGAGACCTGGGCGGCGACGCCGCCGGGGATCACCTGCGTCCGCTCGAGCGTCTTCGGATTGCTCCGCAGCACGTCGCCGTTCGCGTCGCGCACCATGTGGATCCCGATCGGGCCTCTGTCCGGCGCGCCGAGTCGCGGATTCCAGACGCGCTTGCCGCCGGTCGCGAACGTCTCGTAGGCGTGCGCCATGTCGAGCGGCGTGACGCCGTCTCTGAGGCCGCCGAGGATCATCGCGTAGTTCGTGGAGACCGGCGTGCGGATCCCGAGCCGACGCGCGACGCGCGCGATCTTCTCGGTGCCCACGCGGATGCCGACCTCGGCGAAGACCGAGTTGTCGGAGGTCGTCGTGGCGCCCGCGAGCGACTGCGAGCCGGAGTAGGCGCCGCCGTAGTTTCTGACGACGAAGAACTCTCTCCCGCCGCTCCCGGGCACGGGGAACTGCTTCTGCGCCGAGGCCCAGACCGAGTTCGGCGAGATGCCGGACAGCAGCGCGCTCGTCAGCACGAACGGCTTGAACGTGGAGCCCGGCTGCCGCTGTCCCTGGGTCGCGAGGTTGAACGGGCTCGTCGCGTAGTCGGCGCCGCCGACCATCGCGCGCACCTCGCCCGTCTTGTTGTCGATCGCGACGAGCGAGGCCGACGGCAGCCCGCTGCCGGGCGGCAGCGTCTGCGCGATCGTCTGCTCGGCCGCGCGCTGCAGGTCGAGGTCGAGCGACGTGGTGATCTCGAGGCTCCCGCTGAACGCCTTGAACGGCCCGAAGTGGTCGACGACCTGCTGGCGCACCCAGCTCGTGAAGTAGGGCGACTCGCTTCTCTCCTGCGGCGGGGTCAGGTCCGCCTGCGTCGGCAGCGGGTCCTGCACGTCGTCGGCGTACTCGCTCGCCGTGATGTAGCCCTGATCGCGCATGTAGCGCAGCACGAGGTCGCGGCGCGTCTTCGAGGCCCCCGGGTGGGCGATCGGGTCGTAGCCCGTCGGCGACTGGATGATCCCCGCGAGGAACGCCGCCTCGGGCGTCGTGAGCTGGGCGGCGCACATGTTCGCGCGCGTCGTGCCGCAGCCGCCGACCGCGCCCCAGCCGTGCCGCTTGCCGAAGTACACGCGCGCCGCCGACTCGATCCCGTATGCGCCGTTGCCGAAGTAGATCGCGTTCAGGTACTCGGTGAGGATCTTCTCCTTCGACCACTTGCGCGTGAGGTGGTAGGCGAGCGCCGCCTCGCGGAGCTTCTGGAACACCGTGCGCTCGCCCTGCGCCTCGAGCGCGACCTTCACAAACTGCTGCGTGATCGTCGAGGCGCCCTGCGCCGCGCCGCCGGTGCCGACGTCGGCCCACAGCGCGCGCGCGATGCCCTTCAGGTCGTAGCCCGGATTGGTGTAGAAGCGCTTGTCCTCGATCGCGATCGTCGCGTGCTTCATCGCCGGCGCGATGTCGTAGGGCCCGACGAGCACGACGTTCTGGTTGTTGGTGAGGATCCCGAGCTTGCGGCCGCGGTAGTCGAGCAGGATCGAGTTGTCCTTGTTCGCGCTGTACTGCTCTCTGTTCTCGAGCTGCGGCAGGTCGGACGCGACCGCCATCATCATCCCGAAGATCGTCGAGACGAACGCGAGCAGGCCCAGCCCGGCGAAGATCGCGAGCACGCGCAGCTTCCTGATGCGCGGCCGGCCTGGCGTGCGGCGCCGTCGCAGCGACAGGCGCGGGAGCCGCGCGCGCGGGCGGGTGGACGTCGTGGTGTTGCCGTGCGCGTCGGTCATGCGTCCGGGGGGTGCGGCGCGCCGGGGCGACGGGTGAAGGCGGCGCGCGGCGGGCCGTGGCGGCGTGGGCCTCGCCGGGCCGGCAGTCTAGCATTCGGCCCCCGTGATTCCGGACCCCCACACCGTCGCCGCGGACCTCCGCACCCCCGCCCAGCAGGCCGCGTGGCTCGAGCGCAACGCCGTCGACGCGCTGCCGCAGGGCGGCCTGGAGGCCAAGCTGACCGAGGCGGCGCGCGTCGGGCGGCCGCTGCGGGTGAAGCTCGGGATCGATCCGACGGCGCCCGACATCCACCTCGGCTTCACCGTCGTCCTCGGCAAGCTGCGCGAGTTCCAGGAGCTCGGCCACACGGTCGTGCTGATCGTCGGGGACTACACCGCCCGCGTCGGCGATCCGAGCGGGCGCTCCTCCACGCGCCCCGTCCTCTCGGGCGAGCAGATCGACGCGAACGCCGCGACGTTCCAGCAGCAGGCGCTGAAGGTGCTCGACGCCGAGCGGCTCGAGGTGCGGCGCAACGGCGAGTGGCTCGACATGCCGATGGAGGAGCTGTTCCGCCTCGTCCGCACCGCGACGATCGCGCGGATGCTCGAGCGCGACGACTTCGCGAAGCGCTACGCGGCGCATGCGCCGATCTCGATCCTCGAGCTGCTCTACCCGCTGCTGCAGGGCTACGACTCGGTTGCGGTGCGCGCGGACGTCGAGCTGGGAGGGACCGACCAGACGTTCAACCTGTTGCTCGGCCGCGACGTGCAGACGGCCTACGGCCAGCCCGAGCAGGCGATCCTGACGATGCCGATCCTGCCGGGGATCGACGGCGAGCGGAAGATGTCGAAGTCCTACGGCAACTACATCGGCGTGACCGAGCCGCCGGAGGAGATCTACGGCAAGACACTGCGGCTGCCGGACGGGGCGATGGGCCAGTGGTACGAGCTGCTGCTCGGCGCGCCGCTGCCGGCCGACGCCGACCCACGCGACGCGAAGCGCGCGCTCGCGCGGGCGCTCGTCGCGCGCTTCCACGATGCCGCGGCGGCCGAGGCCGCCGAGCAGGCGTTCGACCGCGTCCACCGCGAGCACAAGCCGCCGGAGCAGGTCCCCGAGGTCGACCTCCTCGGCGACGGCATGGTGCACCTGCCCGCCCAGCTCGCGGCCGCGTTCGGCATCTCCACGTCCGAGGCACGGCGGCAGCTGGCGCAGGGCGGGGTGAAGCTCGACGGTGAGCCGCTCGCGGCCGAGCCGCTCGACCTGCCTGTCGCCGAGCTCGACGGCCGCGTCCTGCAGCTCGGCAAGCGCCGCTTCGCGCGCCTCGTGCGCAGCTGATGGCCGTCCAGGGCGGCCTGCTGAAGGTAGAGACCGCCGGCGACGGCCAGATCGTGGACCTGACCGAGGGCGTGCGCAGCGTCGTGCGCACGAGCGGCGTGGCGCACGGCGTCGCCGTCGCGTTCGCGCGCGGGTCGACCGTCGCCGTCACGACGATGGAGTACGAGCCGGGCGGGATCGCCGACCTGACCGAGCTGCTGGAGCGGCTGGCGCCGCGAGCGGGCGACTACGAGCACAACCGCCGCAACGCCGACACGAACGCCCACGCGCACCTGCGGGCGGCGCTGATCGGCCCATCTGAGAGCGTCCCGATCGTCGCCGGCTCGCTCGCGCTCGGGACGTGGCAGCAGCTCGTGCTGATCGACTTCGACGACCGGCCGCGCAGCCGCGAGGTGGTCGTCCACGTGCTGTCCTGACGGCGTGTGCGCCGGCCCTGCGCGGGCGGACGACCGGTCCGTCGCAAGACCGGCTATCCTGTGCGCAACGTCGTCCCCGGACGGCCAGGGCGTCCTGCGAAAGGGCAGTCCGGGGCAAAGGAAGCCGAGCTTCCCCCGCCTGCGCGCAAGCGCTATACTTTCGCGCCCGCACCGAGAGTGCTGCTCTCGGCGTGTCAGCACGGAGGAATCCCCTCCTGAGAGGCACGGCGGTCTTTGAAAACTCAACAGCATGTGCACCGACAGGCCGGAATGGTCCGGCCGTCGTGTGCGTCCAGGTTTCGAAAGCCGCCGCCCGCCGCGCCAGCGCGAGCGGGAGAACGGTGGCGCCAGAATTAGACCCCGTCCGATGCCCGGGCGGCCCCTACGTGTACGTGGGCCTCCCGCAGTGGGCATCGCGACGCTCTTCGTAGAAGTACACACATGTCGTTCTTCACGGAGAGTTTGATCCTGGCTCAGGACGAACGCTGGCGGCGTGCTTAACACATGCAAGTGGAGCGACGAACCAGGGCTTGCCCTGGGGCAAAGCCGCGAACGGGTGAGTAACACGTGGGTAACCTGCCCTGATGATTGGGACAACCCGAGGAAACTCGGGCTAATACCAAATGTGCTCTCCGGTCATAAGGCCGGTGAGGAAAGGTAGCTTCGGCTTCCGCATCAGGATGGGCCCGCGGCCCATTAGCTTGTTGGTGGGGTAACGGCCTACCAAGGCTCCGATGGGTAGCTGGTCTGAGAGGACGATCAGCCACACTGGGACTGAGACACGGCCCAGACTCCTACGGGAGGCAGCAGTGGGGAATCTTGCACAATGCGCGAAAGCGTGATGCAGCAACGCCGCGTGGGGGAAGAAGGCCT
>DASVFS010000176.1:0-3094 GCA_036379915.1 Conexibacter sp.
AGCCGGATCAGCTTGTGCGACAGGGAGTCGCGCTCGTCGTCCGTGTCGCGCTTGAACGCCAGCCCGAGCACAGCCACCCGGCGCGACCGCAGCGACCCGCCGACCCGCCGCTTGACGCCGTCCACCAGGACCGAGGGAACCGACTCGTTCACGCGCGACACGGCCAGCAGCATGCCGGGCGCGTTCGAGCGCTCCTCGGAGAAGGTGAAGTCCTTGCGCAGGCAGGTGCCGGCGGTGAAGCCCGGCTGCGCGATCCCGCCGCGGGGGTAGTCGCGGTTGATCAGGTCGATCACCTCGAACACGTTCGCGCCGTACTGCTCGCAGTCCATCATCAGCAGGTTCGGCAGCGCGAAGTGCGTGTAGCGCAGGATGTTCGCCCAGATCTTCGCGAGCTCCGCCTGCACCGGCGTCGTCTGGACGATCGGCGCGTCGAACGCCTCGAACACGCGCGCGACGTGCTCGCCGGAGGCGGACGCGCCGTCGCTCGACTCGACCGCTCCGACGATGCACGGCAGCGTGTCGATCTCGGCGAGGAACTTGCCGGTCGCGATCCGCTCCGGCACGTGCGCGATGTGCACGTCGACGCCCGGGCGCAGGCCGCGCTGGCGCTCCAGGTAGCCGGCGACGAAGTCGGTCGTGCCGGGCGCGATCGTCGACCGCAGGACGATCGTGTGGCCCGGCCGCAGGTGCGGCAGCAGGTCGTCGAGCGCCGAGCGGATGTCGCGCATGTCGATCTCGATGTGGCTGAACGACGGCGTGCCGAGCGTCAGCACGATCGCGTCGGCGCGCGCGCCGTCGGCGACGCGCTCGGAGACGGCCAGGCGGCCGCGCTTGTGGACCTTCGCGATCAGCTCGTCGGCGCCGGTCTCCTGGAACGGCATGCGGCCCGCGGAGACCGCCTCGAGACGATCGATGTCGCGGTCGATCCCGAGCACGCTCAGGCCGCGGTCGGCGAAGCTCAGCGCGAGCGGCAGCCCGACGCGGCCGAGGCCGACGACCGCGACGTCGAAGCTGTCTGCGCTGACCGCCATCGGCCCCGCAGGCTAGCGCTCGCCGCGGCCGCGCACCGGCGCCGGCCCGTCCGGCTGCAGCGCGATGCGCTCGAGCGGGTGCGCGACCGCCGCCGCGCCCTCGCGCTCGAGCGGCTGTCGGATCCGCTGCTTGAGCGTCAGCGACGGCGCCTCGATGAAGTGCCACGAGGCGACGGCGAGCGCCAGCGTGATCGATCCGGCGACGGCGACGGTGACCAGGCCGCTCGACGGCGTGAGCCACAGGATGACCGCCTGCTGGATCGGGAACGCGAAGATGTAGAGGCCGTACGAGTAGTCGCCCATGCGCCGCGGCAGCCGCACGAGGTGGCTCGTGCGGTAGGCCAGCAGCACCACGACGTACGGCAGCGCCAGCGCCGTCGCGAGCGGAACGGCGTCGGGGCCTATCGTCGCCGCCACGACGGCCCAGGCGACGGCCAGCGCGCCGGCGATGCTCCAGCGCAGCGGGATCCAGCGGGCGAGCACGAACAGGCTGGCGCCGATCATGTACGCCGCGACCAGCCGCGGCAGCTCGTTCAGGACCCCGGCGTGCGCGATGGCGACGACTTCGGGAGGCCCCTGCACGTCGGCTATCGTCGCGACGACGCGGTCGCCGAGGGGGATCGCTGCGCGCGTGGAGTCGATCGCCAGCAGCGCGAAGAAGAGCGCGATGGCCGGCACCAGCAGGCGCCGGCGACCGGACAGCGCGACCACGCCGAGCAGGCCGAGCACCGCCACGACGCAGTACGCCTTCACCTCGACCGGCAGCGTCCACAGGGGCTGGTTCACGACGTTCGGGAAGGGCGTCTGGGCGAACACGCCCGGGAGCTGGACGAACGTCTGGAACGTCGCGTTGCTCAGTATGTACGCCTTCGTGGCCGGTTCCGCGAAGTAGGTGCTCAACGGCAGCGTGGTCGTCAACGGACCGAGCAGCAGCGCCGTCAGCAGCAGCGATATGAGCAGCGCGGGCATCAGGCGCAACACCCGCTTGATCGCGAACGACAGCGGCTTCGGGTCGTACGCCCAACTGCGGGTGATGAGGAAGCCGCTTATGACGAAGAACGTGACGACCGCTATCTCGCCCACGGCCTCGCCTATGGCCGTGATCGGCGCTCTCCTGTTTATCGTGAGCTCGAACGAGTGGACGACGAGCACGAGCGTCGCGCCGACCAGCCGCAGCAGGTCGAAGTTGCTGGTGCCGCGGCCCTGCCTCATGGCATGGTCGAGCCGCAGCTCGGGACGGCTGCGCAGCCGGACACGGCTGCCCACCCCGTCGCGTCGCCGCCCCGTCATTCCCCCGATTGACGAACTAGGCGCTAGCAGGTCCCCAGGATAACTAGCGCGCGCCGCGGCCGCGCCGATGCGCGGCCCACTGCTTCGCGAAGCCGGCGACGAAGCGCGGGTTGTGGCGCGCGTAGCGCCGCCACAGGCGGCGCGGCTCCTGCGCGAGGCGGAACAGCCACTCGAGCCCGCGCCGCTGCATCCACGCGGGTGCCTGCGGCACGAGCCCGGCGTGGAAGTCGAACGCGGCGCCGACGCCGATCAGCACCGGCGCGTCGAGCCGGTCGCGCATCGCCGCCATCCACTTCTCCTGCTTCGGGACGCCGATCCCGACCCACACCACGTCCGCTCTCGCGGCGTTGACGCGCGCGGCGATCTCGTCCAGCTCGGCGTCCGCGAGCGGGCGGTGCGGCGGGGACCAGCCGCCCGCGAGCTGGAGGCCCTCGTGGCGATCGAGCAGATTGGCGGCCAGCTGCGCGAGCGCCTTGTCGTCGCGGCCGCCGTAGAGGTAGAAGCGCAGGCCGCTGCGGGCGGCGCGCGCGCACGCGCGCTCCATCAGCTCCGGACCGTAGACGCGCGCGTCGATCCGGTGGCCGAGCTTGCGCAGCGCCCACGCGAGCGGCTGGCCGTCGGGGACCGTGAAGGCGGCGCCGTCGACCGCCGCTCTGAGCGCCGCGTCCTCGCGCGACTCCATCACCGTGTGGACCGCGGCGACGCACAGGTACTCGCGCGCGCCGAGCGCGACGGCCGCGTCGATCCAGTCGAGCGTGCGCTCGTAGTCGGTG
>DASVFS010000177.1:0-5791 GCA_036379915.1 Conexibacter sp.
CGAAGCCCGCGCGCACGATCGTGCGCGGCGCGAAGCGAGCGGCGAGGCGCGCGCCGAGCAGCGCCGTGACGAGCAGCGCGACCGACGTCGGCAGCATGCGGATGCCGGTCTCGAGCGCGTCGAAGCCCTGCACGATCTGCAGGTAGAGCGGAATCGCGAAGAAGATCCCCATCAGCACGACGTTCTGCCCCAGCAGCGTCGCGAGCCCGCTGCGCAGCGTCCTGCGGGCGAGCAGCGCGAAATGCACGAGCGGCGGGCGCTCGCGCTCCTCCTCGCGCCGCTCCCACGCGCGGAACGCCGCCAGCAGCACGCCGCCGGCGGCGACGACGAACGGCGTGAGCGAGAAGCCGAACGGCTCGAGCGGCGAGTCGCGCGGCTCCAGCCAGCCCCAGCTGCTCGCCTGCAGCACCCCGAACACGACGAGCCCGAGCCCGAGCGCGCTCAGCAGCGCGCCGACCCAGTCGAGCCGCGGCGCGGGCCCCTCGCGCGGGACGTCGGCGACGAGCCGCGGCGTCGCCAGCACGATCGCGATCACGAGCACGACCTCGCCGGCGAACACGAGCCGCCACGTCAGCTCGGTCGTCAGCCAGCCGCCGAGGATCGGCCCGACCGCGATCGCCGCACCCGCGACGCCGCCGAGCGCGCCGTAGGCGGCCGCGCGCTCCTTGCCCTCGAAGTTCCCGGCGACGAGTGCGGCGAGCGCCGGCAGCACGATCGCGGCCCCGATCCCCTCGAGGATCGACCAGCCGAGCGTGAGCGTCGCGACCGACCAGGACAGCGCCGTCAGCAGCGATCCGGCGCCGTAGATCACGTGCCCGATCACGAACGCGCGGCGCCGGCCGAAGATGTCGCCGAGCTTGCCGCCGGTCATGAACAGCGCCGCCATCACGAGCGCGTAGAGCGTGATCACGCCCTGGATCGTCGTCACGGTCGTGTCGAAGTCCGCCACGAGCTGCGAGATCGAGACGTTCATGACGGCGGCGTCCAGCACCATCAGGAACTGGGAGGCTGCGAGCACCAGCAGGACGAGTCGCTTCGTCACGGTCCAACTCCAGCGGTCGGCGTAGACGCGCAGGCGCCAACCTTGCCGACTTTCGCGCGGCCTTGCGCGCATTTTGCGAACTTCCGGCGCGACAGTGGGCATAAGCGCCTCGTGTCCACCCACACCCATCACAGGGGGCGGCCGGCGCCGAGCGCCGACGCGGCGTGGCCGCCCGTCCGGCGGCTCGCGCTGCTGGCGGCGGTCGCCCTGCTCGTCGCAGAGCTGACGTCGGCGTTCCCTGGGATCCTCGTGGGCGTCGTCGGGCTCGCCGTCCTGGCGGCCTACGCCGCCGCGACGAGCGATCGACGCTGACGGCGACCGGCACCGCGAGACGCCTGCTGATCGGTGCGCGATCCCTAGACGGGCGCCGCGCCGTAGTCGATCTCGCGCAGCACCCGCGCCGGCGTGCCGGCGGCGATCGTGCGCGGCGGGACGTCGCTCGTGACGACGCTGTTCGCGCCGATCACGGCCCGCTCGCCGATCGTCACGCCGCTCGTGACGACGACGTTCGCGCCGAGCCACGCGTTGTCGCCGATGCGCGTCGGCCCCTTGCTCGTGAAGCCCTGCCACGGCACGGGCGTCTCGGGGTCGTCGAAGCGGTGGTTGCCGTCGGTCACGAAGCAGCCGTTCGCGAGCATGCAGAGGGCGCCGATCTCGACCAGCTCGACGGCCGCGACCATCACGTTGCGGTTGAGGAACGTGCCCGCGCCGATGCGGATCCGCCCCGGCGCCGGCGCCGTCAGCCACACGCCCGGCTCGAGCAGCACGTGCGGACCGACCTCCAGGCGGCCGTCCGCGAACGCCTCCAACACGTTCCCCTCCAGCGGCCAGCGCGCGAACGCCTCGCGCTTGAGCAGCTCCCAATGGATGCGGGCGCGGTTCCACGGCAGCGCGTTGCGCTCGTACCACCGCCATTTCTGCGCCCACAGGCGCGCCTGGCGCGCACGCTCGCTCATCGGTCCGACACCGTACAGCGCGCCCACGCGGCTTCGCGCGCATGCGGCCCCGGGACCACGGGCATAGGACGCCGCGGCGGACACCGTCCCCTCGAGCGAGCGCGTCGGCCGCAGACGCGTGCTCGTCGTCGCGGACGCGCCGCTGTCCGGCGAGGACCCGGCCGAGCGGATCCGCCAGACCGCCGGCGAGCACCCGCAGCTCGACGTGATCGCGCCGGTGCTCGTATCGCAGGCGCACTTCGCGACGTCCGACCGCGACGCGGAGATGGCGGACGCCCGGCAACGGCTCGACGCGACGCTCGCCTGGGCGCGTGCACACGGCTTCACGGCGACCGGCACGATCGGCAGCGACGACCCGGAGACCGCGATGGCCGACGCCCTGCGCCGCTCCGGCGCCGAGGCCATCCTGTTCGTCACCCGCGACGAGGACGAGCGCACCCGTTTGGAGGAACGCGCCCTGCGCCGCGCCGACGCCGAGCTGGCGATCCCCGTCGTGCACGTGACGGTGTAGCGCTTTCGCTGGCTGATCGGCCGCGCGGCACGCCGACGCGCGAGCCGCCAGGTACGCCGGCGCGCGGCCTTGCTCCTGCTGGAGAGGCCATTCGAGAAGCCGCGCTCGCAGCTCGGTCTGCTCGCGGGTTCCGCAGAAGCCTCTCCAGCAGGACAAGCCGCGCGCGGCTGAGCAACACCGCCCGAGCACCGACGTGCCGCGCTCGGGACGCTGCTGGTCAGCTGGGCGCGCAATGTCCTCCGCGAGAGGCTTCCCGCGGATCCCAGGGCAGGGAGCGCAGACGGCGAGGCGTCACGACCGGCCTCTCGCGGGGGAGCATTGCGCGCCCGGCGTACCCGGCGGCCGAAACCCTAGGCAGCCGCAGCAACCCTGCGAGCCGCGCGTCTGCGTCTCGGCGCAGGCACGGGCAGCAGCTCACGCAGGAAGTCCCCGGTGACCGAGCCGGGCGTCGCCGCGATCTCCTCCGGCGTCCCGGTGCCCATCACCAGCCCGCCCTCGTCGCCGCCCTCGGGCCCCATGTCGAGCAGGCGGTCGGCTGTCTTGATCACGTCGAGGTTGTGCTCGATCACGACGACCGAGTTGCCCTGCGCCACGAGCGTCTGCAGCACTTCGAGCAGCCGCTGGATGTCGGCGAAGTGCAGGCCGGTCGTCGGCTCGTCGAGGATGTAGAGCGTTCTGCCCGTCGCGACCTTGCACAGCTCGGCCGCGAGCTTCACGCGCTGCGCCTCGCCGCCGGACAGCGTCGTCGCCGGCTGGCCGAGGCGCATGTAGTCGAGCCCGACGTCGTGCAGCGTCTGGATGCGACGGCGGATCTTCGGAATGTGCTCGAAGAAGCTCAGCGCCTCCTCAATCGGCATCTCCAGCACCTCGGAGATGTTCTTGCCCTTGAAGCGCACCTCGAGCGTCTCGCGGTTGTAGCGCTTGCCGTGGCACTGCTCGCACGGCACGTAGACGTCCGGCAGGAAGTGCATCTCGATCTTGATCTGCCCGTCGCCGCGGCACACCTCGCAGCGGCCGCCCTTGACGTTGAAGGAGAAGCGCCCGGCTTTATATCCGCGAACTCTCGCCTCGGGGGTCTTGGAGAAGAGGTCGCGGATCTGGTCGAACAGGCCGATGTACGTGGCTGGATTGCTGCGCGGCGTGCGTCCGATCGGCGACTGGTCGACCGCGATGATCTTGTCGAGCTGGTCGAGCCCGGTGATGCGGCGGTGCGCGCCCGGCCGCTGCTTCGCCCGGTGCAGCCGGTTCGCGACGGACTTGTAGAGGACCTCGTTGACGAGCGTCGACTTGCCCGAGCCGGACACGCCCGTCACGCAGCAGAAGGTGCCGAGCGGCACGTCGACGTCGACGTCCTTGAGGTTGTGCTGCGTCGCGCCTTCGACGCGCACATAGCCGGACGGCGTACGCCGTCTCGCCGGCACCTCGATGCTGCGGGCGCCCGACAGGAACTGGCCGGTCGCCGAGCTTTCGACCTGCTCGACCTCGGCGGCCGTGCCCTGCGCGACCACGTAGCCGCCGTGCTCGCCGGCGCCGGGGCCCATGTCGATCAGATGGTCGGCCGCGCGCATCGTCCCCTCGTCGTGCTCGACGACAAGGACGGTGTTGCCGAGGTCGCGCAGCCGCTCGAGCGTCGCGATCAGCTTCTCGTTGTCGCGCTGGTGCAGGCCGATCGACGGCTCGTCGAGGATGTAGAGGACGCCGACGAGCGACGAGCCGATCTGCGTCGCGAGCCGGATCCGCTGCGCCTCGCCGCCCGACAGCGTCGCGGCGGCGCGGTCCATCGACAGGTAGCCGACGCCGACGTTCTCGAGGAACGCGAGCCGCTCCTCGATCTCGCGCAGCACCAGCCGCGCGATCCGCCGCTCCTGCTCGCTCAGCTCCAGCGCGCGGATCCACGCCAGCGCGCGCCGCGCCGGCATCGCCACGTACTCGTGGATGCCGAGCCCGCCGACGCGCACCGCGCGCGACTCCGGCCGCAGCCGCGCGCCGTCGCACTCCGGGCACGGCACGACCGACATGTACTCCTCGATTCTCTCGCGCGCCCAGTCGGAGTCGGTCTCCTTGTAGCGCCGCTCGAGGTTCGTGATGATCCCTTCGAAGCCCGTGGTGTACGTGCGCCGGCGGCCGAAGCGGTTGCGGTACTGGACGGTGACCTTGTCGCCGTTCGTGCCGTAGAGGAAGAAGTCGCGCTGCTCCTGCGGCAGGTCCTGCCACGGCGTGTCGGGATCGACCGCATAGCGTTCCGATATCGCCGAGGTGAGCTGCTCGTAGTAGTTCGAGGCGCTCGCCGACCACGGTGCGATCGCGCCCTCGCCGATCGACAGCGTCGGGTCCGGCACGACGAGCTCCGGGTCGATCACCATCTGCGAGCCGAGGCCCGTGCAGCGCGGACAGGCGCCGTGCGGCGCGTTGAACGAGAAGATGCGCGGCTCCAGCTCAGGGAACGAGATGCCGCACTCGAGGCAGGCGAACTTCTCGCTGAACGTCAGCGTGCGGTCTTCATCGACCAGCTCGACCTCCACGATCCCGTCCGCCAGCGACACCGCCGTCTCGATCGAGTCGGCGAGCCGCTTGCGCAGCTCGCTGCGCATCACGAGGCGATCCACCACCACCGCGATGTCGTGTCTGTACTTCTTGTCGAGCACAATCTGCTCGTCGAGCCGGCGCAGCTCGCCGTCGACTCTCACGCGCGTGAAGCCCTCCGCGCGCAGCTCGTCGAGCTGTCTGCCGTACTCGCCCTTGCGCCCGCGCACGATCGGCGCGAGCACCATGAAGCGCGTGCCGTCCGACAGCGCCATCACCTGGTCGATGATCTGCTCGGCCGACTGGCCGGCGATCGGTCTGCCGCATCTGGGGCAGTGCGGATGCCCGACGCGCGCCCACAACAGGCGCAGGTAGTCGTAGATCTCGGTGACGGTGCCAACGGTCGAGCGCGGGTTGCGCGACGTCGTCTTCTGGTCGATCGAGATCGCCGGCGAGAGGCCCTCGATCGAGTCGACGTCGGGCTTGTCCATCTGCCCGAGGAACTGGCGCGCGTAGGCCGAGAGCGACTCGACGTAGCGGCGCTGGCCCTCGGCGTAGATCGTGTCGAACGCGAGCGACGACTTGCCCGAGCCCGAGAGGCCCGTGATCACGACGAGCGCGTTGCGCGGCATCGCGATCGTGACGTCCTTGAGGTTGTGCTCGCGCGCGCCGGAGACGACGAGCTGGTCCGAGGGCGGCATCCGCATTGACTATAGGCGACCGAACAGACGTTCCCGTCGCCGCGCGCCGTCCCTCCCC
>DASVFS010000178.1:0-7535 GCA_036379915.1 Conexibacter sp.
TGGTCGGGCTCCTCGGCGGTCTTCGCCAGCTCCTGCGCGCTGGCGGCGACCTGCTCGGTGGCGGCGGAGGTCTGCTGCGTGGAGGCGGAGACCTGCTCGCTCGAGGCGGAGGACTGCTCGGCCACCGCCGCGACCTGCGCCATCGACTCCTGCATCCGCGCGGCACGCTCGGCGATCTGCTCGATCGACGCGGCGATCCGTTCGACGCGCTCGTGCATGTTCTCGACCGAGCCGCCGATGCGCTCGAACGAGGCGCGCGCCTGTTCGACCGTCGCCGCGCCGTCCTCCGTCTGACGCGCGCCGTCCTCGACGACCGCGACGACGCGGCCCGTCTCGCGCTGAATCTCGTCGACCAGTCCGGCGATCGAGCCGGCGGCGCGCGAGGATTCCTCGGCGAGCTTGCGAACCTCCTCGGCGACGACCGCGAACCCGCGGCCCTGCTCCCCCGCGCGCGCGGCCTCGATCGCCGCGTTCAGCGCCAGCAGGTTCGTCTGCTCCGCGATCCCGGTGATCGTGCCGACGATCCCGCCGATCCGCTCGCTCTTCTCCCCCAGCTCGCGGATCGCGCCGGTCGCCTCGGTGGAGACCGTGCGCGCGGCGCGCATCGCCTCCGTCGCGCGCGTCACCGTCGCGGCGCCCTCCTCGGCGACCGCGCGTGCTTGCTGCGCCGCGCTCGCCGTCTCCTGCGCGTCGCCCGCGCTCTGCTGCGTGGCGGCGGCGACCTCGGCCGTCAGCTCGCGTGCCTCCGCGACCGAGCGCACCTGGCGCTCGGCGCCCTGGGCGACCTCGCCGACGGTCATCGCGATCTCGCCGATCGCGCGGCCCGTCTCCTCCGACGTGGTGGCCATCTGCTGCGAGGCGGCGGCGACGCTCGCGGAGCTGTGTGCGATCTCCCCCAGGATCGTCGCGACGCGGGCGCGCATGCGGTTGTAGGCGTCGAGCGAGGTGAGGGTCGTCTGGTGGATCGCGTTGACGGCGAGCGAGACCTCGCCGATCTCGTCGCTGGAGATGCGCTGGATCGGCCGCGTCGAGGTGCGCACCTCGACGGTCATGTCGCCGTTGGCGACGGCCTCGAGCCCGTCCGCGAGCCCCTTCACGTCGTCGTCGCGCAGATGCTGCAGGCGCGAGAGCACGCGCCGCACGCGCATCCGCAGCGCGAGCGTGATCCACACCGCGACCGCGACCGCGAGCAGCGCCCCGGCGATCGTCGCGACGCCGATCAGCAGCCGCGTCGAGTTGACGGTCGCGTGGAAGCTGTCGTTCGCGGCGGCGATGCGGTCCTGGTCGGCTCCGACCAGCTGCGGCACCATGTCGACCACGCGGTCGTGATCGCGCGTGAGCGTGCCGATCGCGTGCAGCGCGACGATCGAGACGCCGAGCAGGAAGCAGACGACGCCTCCGAACGCGAGTCCGAGCTTGCGTCCGACGCTCCAGCGGATGCCCAGGAAGCCCTTCACGCCCCGTGATTCGGCAGCGGAGCGCGGGACTTGAGCTCAGGCGGCCAACCGTCTCCGACGTCCGGACACGCCGCGCCGGACGAGCTGACGCGCCATGTTGAGCAACAACAGCGCGAAGCCGATCCTCAGCGCGCGCTCGGGCAGCGCGTTCGCCAGCGCCACGCCGGCCAGCACGCCGGCGATCGACAGCACGCCCATGACGGCGGCGTCGTGGACGCGCAGGTTGCCGTAGCGGCGCTGGCGCCAGCTGCCGACGAGCGCGACCGGCACGATCGCCAGCAGCGACGTCGCCTCCGCCTCCACCTGGCCGTCGCCGAGCACGATCGTCAGCGCGGGCACGAGCAGGATCCCGCCGCCGATCCCCAGCAGGCCCGAGGCGACGCCGGCGGCGACGCCGATGAGCGCCGCGACGATCACGACGCGAGCGCGAGCTGGATCGCCGCGGCGACGAGCAGCGCGGCGAACGCGAACGCGATCGCGTCGGCCGGGACGCGCTGCTGCGCCCACGTCCCGAGCAGCACCCCGCCGACCGCGGGGATCCCCACCACCAGCGCGTCGGCGACGTCGACGTTCCCATAGAGCCCCTGCGCGCCGGCCCCGAACAGCGAGACGATCGCGATCGCCCCGAGCGAGGTGGCCGCCGCCGCGCGCTCCTCGTACGCGAGCCACAGCAGCAGCAGCGGCACCATCACGGCGCCGCCGCCGACGCCGAAGAGGCCGCTGAAGAGCCCGCCGGCGGTGCCGATCGCGGCGAGCTTCAGGGTGCGTCGGTCTCGTGCGGCGCCGGCCATCGGCGCCGCACACTACGGGACCGTCGCGCTAGAGCGGGATGCCGGCGCGGTGCTAGCGCGCGAGGGTCGCCGAGCCGGCCCACTCCGTGCCGGTCGCAGGGTCGGTCCACACGACGCGCCACTGTCGCCCGGCCTTCGCGGCCGCGCCGCGCTGCCAGTAGCCGCTGCCGCCGTAGCGCTGCGTCGCCAGCGCTCTCCAGTCGCCGCGCCGGTCCTTGACCTGGAGCTCGAGCGAGCCGGCGCGGCCGTGGGCGGGTCGCACGAAGCCCCACAGCGCGACGCGCCCGTGCGGCTTCTTCGTCACGACGAGCGGCAGCCGGAAGCCGTAGTACGACGGCTTCGGCACGCCGCCCTGGTAGAGGAACAGGCCCGACTCGAACTTGCCGTGCGCGCCCTCCGACGGCGCGTCGTCGCGCAGCAGGTACTGCGAGAACGACTTAACGCGGGGATTGCTCCAGGCGATCTTCTCGCCGATCGAGCGGAAGTCCGACTGCGTCGGCAGCGACACGCCGAACTGGCGGTCCGGGTAGCTCTGCACGCCGAACTCGCTCACGTAGACCGGCAGCCGGCGCGGGAGCGCGCCCGCGGCGGCCGCGCGATCGAGCCCTCGCACGAGCCGCGACAGCACGCCGATCGTCACGTCGTCCTGGTGGTGCGGCTGGAAGCCGGGGCCGAACTTCGGCGTGTAGGGGTGCATCGCGACGCCCTGCGTCGGCACCTTGCCGCACGAGCGCGCCTTGTGCCAGCGGCCGTCGAGGCACAGCGCCTTGCGCAGGAACTGCAGCGGGTGGATCGTGCCGGTGTCGCGGAGCGAGTTGCCGATCGGCGCCAGCTCGCCGAGCAGGATCGGCGCGCGCACGCCGACGCTCCGGAGGCCCGCGTACGCCTGCAGGTAGAGCTGGCGGTAGACGGCCGCGCTCTGCAGCCCTCTGATCGGCTTGAGCAGCTTGCCCAGGTTCGGCTCGTTCCAGATCGACCACCACGAGACCTTCGTGCCGTAGCGACGGCCGGCGGCGCTCGCGAACTTGCTGAACGCCTCGGCGCTCGGCTTCGTCAGCTTGTCGCGCTTCGCGGCCGTCGCCCAGCGCGGCGCCGGCCCGGTGAGCGTCACGTAGACCTTCAGCCCGCGCGCCCGCGCGCCGTCGATCGCCGCGTCGTAGCGAGCCCATGCCCCAGCCGGGTAGGCGTTCGGGTCGGTCTGGTTGAAGGACGGCGCGCGCTTGGCGTCGGGGTCGGGAGCGACCAAGCTCCACGACAGCTGGAGGCGGATCGCCGTCGCGCCGAGGTCGCTGATCGTGTCGAGCGCGGCGTCGGGCGAGCCGCTGAACAGCAGCTCCGCCGGGGCCTCGACGGTCGTGAACTGCCGGCTGCCCGCGCTCGCGATCGCGGCGGGCAGGAGCAGCGAGATCAGGGTCACGACGACGATCAGAGTCCGATGGCGCACGAAGGCGTCCTCCTTCGGGGGGTTGCTTGCTGGTGGGCGCCGCGGCGGGCGGCACAGTGCTTCCTAACGCAGCGAGCGGCGCAAGGTAGCGGACGTCCCCGACACGTTTGGAGCTCCCTAAGGAATCTCCTCCCCCGCTCCAGCGGGACTGAGCGGCGAGCGCGTCGCCGCTCCGAGCTCCGCCTCGGTGACCTCGAGCGGGTGGTGGCAGGCGGCCAGATGCCCGCCCGGATAGGCCGTGAGCGGCGGCTCGACGCGCGCGCACAGCTCCGTCGCGCGCGGGCAGCGGGTGCGGAAGCGGCAGCCGCTCGGCGGATCGATCGGGTTCGGCGGCTCGCCGCGCACGACCTCGCGCTCGCGCGCGCGGTTCTCGCGCGGATCCGGGATCGGGATCGCGTCGAGCAGCGCGGCCGTGTAGGGATGGATCGGCTTGACGTACAGCTCCTCCGCGGGCGCCGACTCGACGAGCTTGCCGAGGTACATGACCGCGATGCGGTCCGACACGTGCCGCACGACCGACAGGTCGTGCGCGACGAACACGTAGCTGAGCCGCAGCTCGTCCTGCAGGTCGTCGAGCAGGTTGACGACCTGCGCCTGCACGGACACGTCGAGCGCCGAGACCGGCTCGTCGAGCAGGATCAGCTGCGGGTCGGTCGCGAGCGCGCGCGCGATCCCGATCCGCTGGCGCTGCCCGCCGGAGAACTCGTGCGGGAAGCGGTTCACGTGCTCGGCGCTCAGGCCGACGCGCTCGAGCAGTTCGCGCACGCGCGCGCCGACGTCCGGCCCGTCGCCGTTCCCGTCGCCGTCGGCGCGCGCGCCGCGCTGCAGCCGCAGCGGCGCGCCGACGAGCTGGCCGACGCGCTTGCGCGGGTTGAGCGACGCCTGCGGGTCCTGGAAGACCATCTGCAGCTCGCGCCGCACCGGCGTGAGCGCGCGCCGGCCGGCGTGCGTGATGTCCTCGCCGCGGAAGCGGATCGCGCCGTCGGTCGCGTCGACGAGCCGCGCGATCGCGCGCACGAGCGTCGTCTTGCCGCAGCCGGACTCGCCGACGATCCCGAGCGTCTCCCCCTCCGCGAGCGTCAGCGACACGTCCGAGACCGCGTGCACGTGCCCGACCGTGCGGTCGAACAGCACGCCGCGCTTGATCGGGAAGTGCACGACGAGGTGCTCGACCTCGAGCAGCGGCTGCGCGGCGGGCGCATGCGGCACGGTCGCGCTCACGCGGCGACCTCCCCGCTGGGCAGGCCGATCTGCCCGCCCACGTCGCGCTTCTCGCGCTTCTGCTCGGGCGTCAGCCAGCAGCGGTCCGGATGGCCGGCGCGCGCCTCCAGCGGCGGCAGCTCGCCGCACTGCGCGAACGCATGCGGGCAGCGCGGCCGGAAGCGGCAGCCGCGCGGCGGGTCCGCCAGCGACGGCGGCGTCCCCGCGATCGCCGGCAGCCGCGCCGGTCGCGGGCGGTCGACGCGCGCGATCGACCCGAGCAGCCCCCACGTGTACGGGTGCTGCGGGTCGTAGAAGATCTCGTCGAGCGTCCCCTGCTCGACGATCTGCCCCGCGTACATCACCGCGACGCGGTCGGCGACGTCGGCCACGACGCCGAGGTCGTGCGTGATCAGGATCACGGCCGCGCCCGTCTCCGCGCGCAGGCGCCGCACCTCCTCGAGGATCTGCGCCTGGATCGTCACGTCGAGCGCGGTCGTCGGCTCGTCGGCGATCAGCAGGTCGGGCCCGCACGTCAGCGCCATCGCGATCATCACGCGCTGCCGCATGCCGCCGGACAGCTCGTGCGGGAACGCGCGCAGGCGCTCCGCCGGCCGCGGGATCCCGACGCGCTCGAGCAGCTCGCGCGCCCGCTCGAGCGCCGCGTCGTCGGAGATCTGCTCGTGCGCGTGGATCTGCTCCGCGATCTGGGGACCGACCCGCTGCACCGGGTTGAGCGCCGTCATCGGGTCCTGGAAGACCATCGCGATCGCCGCGCCGCGGATGCGCCGCAGCTCGGCGTCCGACGCGGTGACGAGGTCGTGTCCGCGGAACGCGGCGCGGCCGTCGAAGCGCGCGTTCGGCCCGCGCGTGAGGCCGAGCAGCGTCATGCCCGTCACCGACTTGCCGCAGCCCGACTCGCCGACGATCGCCAGCACCTCGCCGGCGTCGACGTGGAACGAGACGCCGTCGACCGCCTGCACGAGGCCGTCCTCGGTGCGGAAGCCGACGCGCAGGTCCTCCACGCTGAGGAGATGGTCGCTCATCCGCTCAACCGGATCCGCGGGTCGAGCAGCGCGAAGATCACATCGGTGATCGCGCTCAGCACCACGACGGCGAACGCGCCGAGCATCACGATCACGAGCACCGGCGGCACGTCGAGCCGCTGGATCGACTCGGCCGCGTACTGCCCGACGCCCTGCAGGTTGAAGACCGACTCGGTGAGGATCGCGCCGCCGCCGATCACGGCGGCGAAGTCCAGCGACCACAGCGACACGATCGGGATCAGCGAGTTGCGCAGCACGTGTCGCACGAGCACGCGCCGCTCCGAGATCCCCTTCGCGCGCGCGGTGCGCACGTAGTCCTCGCTCATCGTGTCCAGCAGGTTCGAGCGCAGCACGCGCGAGTAGATCCCGATGAACAGGACGCTCAACACGAGCCACGGCAGGATCATGTGGGCGAGCCAGTCGAGCGGGTCCTGCGTGAGCGGCACGTAGCCGCCGTTCGGGAACAGCTGGACCTTGAACGCGAGGAAGTAGAGCGCGACCGCGCCGAGCAGGAACACCGGCGTCGAGACGCCGACGAGCGCGGCGACCGTCAGCGCGCGGTCGGTGAAGCGACCGGCGCGCAGCGCGCTCAGCACGCCGAACAGCACGCCCATCGCGAACCAGATCACCCCCGCGCCGATCGCCAGCGACAGCGTCGCCGGCAGGTCCTGCCAGATCTGGTCGAGCACGTTGACCTGCTGCGTGTAGGAGATCACCTCGCCCGTGAAGATCTTCTTCATCGTCGTCAGGTACTGCTGCCAGATCGGGTCGTCGAAGCCCCACGTGCGCCGGATCGCGGCGACCGTCTCCGGCGTCGAGGTGCGTCCCGCCATCCGCTGCGCCGGGTCGCCGTTCGGGATCACCTGGAAGATCAGGAACGTCATGACGGAGATCGCGAACAGCACGAGCACCATCGAGATCGAGCGCCGCACGACGAAGCGCGTCATCGCGACGCCTCCTCGGCGTGCTCCTCCAGCCGCACCTTCGCGCGCGGGTCGAGCGCGTCGCGCACGCCGTCGCCGAACACGTTGACCCCCAGCACGGCGAGGACCAGCATGACTCCGGGCACGAACGTCAGGTGCATCGCGCTCGGGATCAGCCGGATGCCGTCGGAGATCATCGTCCCCCACGACGGGTTCGGCGGCTGCACGCCGGCGCCGAGGTATGACAGCGCCGCCTCCAGCAGGATCGCGTTCGCGATCATCAGCGGGACGAACACGACGAGCGTCGAGGAGACGTTCGGCAGGATCTCGCTCCACATGATCCGCAGCGGGCCGGCACCGCCTACCCGCGCGGCGTCGACGAACTCCTGCTCGCGCAGCCCGAGCACCTGCCCGCGGATCGGCTTGGCGACGTACGGGACGTAGACGATCCCGATGATGACCGCGGGCACCATCAGCGAGTTGCCCTGCAGGTGCAGCGGGCCGATCGAGATGCCGCCGAGCGCGAGCGAGGTGCCGAGCGCGATCCCCAGCAGCACGACCGGATAGGCCCAGATCAGGTCGAGGACGCGCGCGAGCACGCCGTCGACGACGCCGCGAAAGTAGCCGGCGGCGATCCCCGTGAGCGTGGCGAGGACCATCGTGATCAGCGTCGC
>DASVFS010000179.1:0-7689 GCA_036379915.1 Conexibacter sp.
CACGGGCCGCTGACCCGGACGCGCGGCCGGGCGCGCGACGGGGCGTCTGCCGGCCGGGCCGCGCGCGGGCGGCGCGGGCCGGCGCACCGGCGGGACGGGCGGGAAGGTGTCGCTGTGACCGTTCGTGCCGGGCGGGCGGGCGGGAGCGGGCGGCGTCGGCGCGGGCGTGGCGGGCGCAGGCTGGGCCGGCCCCTGGGCGGCGACGGTCGCGGGCGCCGGCGCGCCTCCGGCCGGCGCGGGCGCGGCGGCGGCTGCCGCGGCGGCGGGGATCGCGGCCGGGGCGGCCGCCGGAGCGGGGACCGCAGCCGGCGGCGCAGGCGCGCCGGGCGGCGCGGCCGCGGGCGCCAGGACGCTCGTCGCGGGCGCCTGCGCCGGAGCCGGCGCGGGGGCGGCACCCGGCGGGTGCTTCGGCAGCGGGACGAAGACGGTCGCCGAGCCGAGCGCGGCGCCCGCGACGCGCGCCGGGGCGGCCGGCAGCAGCGGCAGCCGCGTCGGCGAGCTCGTACGCGCGACCACCGGCGCTCCCGCTCTCGCTCCCGGGAGGGCGCCGGGCCGGCCGGCCGCGCCGGGCCGCGGACCGGCGGCCGCCGGACGCGGGACGCCGGTCGTCGCGCCGGCGCCGGTGCGCTGCGCGGCGCTCGCGCGGCGCGCCAGCTCGAGCGCGGCCGCGAGCCGTCTCTCCAACTCGCCGATGCGGTCGTGCGCCTGCGCCCCCCACTCGCGCAGGCGCTTCAGCTCGCGCGCCTGCGCGAACAGCAGCAGCGCGAACAGCGCGAGGCCGACCGCGGCCGCGAAGCCGACGTAGGCGCCGACCTTGTCGATGAAGTCTTGGACTGAGAGAGCGGCGAAGATCACGGCCAGGGGGGAGCCGTCGCGGGACTACAGGTCGGACGAGGGTACTTGGGAGACCGGATCGGCGGGGCGCGCCGTCCGCACCGCCGACAGCTCGCTCACCTTCGCGGCCAGCGCGGCCGCGTCGTCCTCCAGCACGAACAGGTTGACCTCGTCGAACGTGCGCTCGACCCACGCGGGATCGAGGCGCGGGCGCTCCGCGCGCAGGATCTTCTCGGCCGGCGTCGGCTGCGGCCGCTCGTACGGGTTGAACAGCTCCTCGTGCAGCTTCTCGCCGGGCTTCGCGCCGACGACCTCGATCGCGATGTCGCGGTCGGGCTCGAAGCCGGACAGGCGGATCATCGCCTTCGCCAGCTCGACGATCTTCACCGGCTCGCCCATCTCGAGCACGAACACCTCGCCCGAGCGCTCGCTCAGCGAGCCCGAGCGGATGATCAGCTGGACCGCCTCCGGGATCGTCATGAAGTAGCGCTGCATGCGCGCGTCGGTCACGGTGACCGGACCGCCGGCGGCGATCTGGCGGCGGAAGATCGGCACGACCGAGCCGGAGGAGCCGAGCACGTTGCCGAAGCGGACGGTCGCGAAGCGCGTCGCCGGGTGGCGTTCGGCGGCCGCTTCGACGGCCCACTCGGCGAGCGCCTTCGAGGCGCCCATCACGGTCGCGGGCGAGACCGCCTTGTCGGTCGAGACGAGCACGAACGTCTTGACGCCGGCCTCGCCGGCGATGCGCGCGACGAGCCGCGTCGCGAGCGCGTTGTTGCGCACGGCCTCGACGGGGTTCAGCTCCATCATCCCGACGTGCTTGTAGGCGGCGGCGTGGAAGACGACCGCGGGGCGGTGCTCGGCGAACACCTCGCGCATGCGCTCCGCCTCCTTGCAGTCGGCCAGGACCGGGACGGCGGTGCGCACGTGGCGCTCGTCCTCCAGCTCGCGCGCGATCTCGAACAGGTTGTCCTCGGCGTGGTCGACGAGCACGAGCTTGCGCGGGCCCACGCGAGCGATCTGGCGGCACAGCTCGCCGCCGATCGAGCCGCCGGCGCCGGTCACGAGCACGACCTGGTTGGCGAGGTAGGCGCCGACGCGGTCGAGCTCCATCCGCACCGGCTCGCGGCCGAGCACGTCCTCGACCTGCAGCTCGCGCAGCTGGCGCATCACTCTGATGCCGCCGTTGCCGGTCGTGCCGTCCTGCAGCAGCTCGAAGACGGTCGGGAGCGTGCGCACGGGGATGCCGCGCGGGCGGCAGGCGGCGACGACGCGGCCGCGCAGCGTCCCGGGCGCGGACGGGATCGCGACGATCACCTCGTCGGGCTCGGCGGTCTCGAGCACGCGCGCGAGATCGTCGTCGCTCGTGGTCCCCAGCACCTTCAGGTGGTGCTCGTCCTTCATGCCGCGCTTGCGCGGGTCGTCGTCGAGGAAGCCGATCGGGCGCAGGCCGAGGTCCGGGTTGCGCACGAGCTCGCGCACGACGAGGCGGCCGCCGTCGCCGCCGCCGACGATCAGGACCGTGCGCGCGCCCTTCGCCGAGCGGAAGCCGCGCGCGCGGCCCTCGAACGCGAGATGCGCGAGGAAGCGCACGCCGGCGGTCAGGAACAGCGTCAGCAGCACCCACATCGCGACGACGCCGGTCGGCATCCCGACGGCCAGCTCGACGCCGTTGCGCGCCTCGACCTGCACCGGGTGCCCGACGGCGATGAGGCCGACGACGAGCACCGCGGAGACGAGCACCGCGCGCAGCAGCGCCTCGTAGTCGCGCTGGCCGACGTAGGTCCACAGCCGCTGGTAGAGCCCGAAGATCGCGAACACGGCGACGCACAGCGGGACGACCCACAGGATCGTGTCGTCGCGCAGCAGGTCGTAGCGGCGGGGGATGCCGTTGTCGAAGCGCAGCTCGAACGCGAGCATGTACGCGAGGGCGACGAGCCCACCGTCCACGATCAGCTGCACGAGGGAGTGGCGGTGAACCGGAAACGCCCCGGAGCGATACCACCGGCGCATTGACGGAGAGTCTACGGGGCGACGACCGCTTCGCCGAGGGGGGCGCACAGCAGTCGCGTGAAGTCGCGCGGGTCGCGGCGGGTGCGGTCGGGCGCGGCGCCCGGCCGAGCGGCGCGCTTGGCGACGACGACGTCGGCCGGGTCGCGCAGCAGTCGCAGGCGGCCCTCGGCGATCAGGCGCTCGTCGACCGCGCCGAGTCTGCCCTCGAACGAGGAGAAGACCGGTGTGCCGAGCGCGACGGCCTCGCGGTTCATCGTGCCGCCGGCGCTGATCACGAGGTCGGCGTAGGCGATCAGCGACTGCGCGTCGATCGCGCGCGCGGGGATCACGAACCCGCCGGCCGCGCTCAGCTCGGCGCGCTGCTCGGGCGTGCGCGGCAGCACGACCGTCTGCGCGCCCTCGTCGCGCAGCCGCGCCAGCACCGCGCCGAACGTGTCGTGCTCGAAGCGGTGGTAGAGCGAGACCGCCGGCGGCGTGCGCACGACGACGAGCGGCTGCGCGGGATCGAGCGACAGCTCCTCCAGCACCGCCGGGTCGGGCTCGAAGTCGGCGAGGTAGTACTCCTCCTTCAGGCCCGCGTAGCGCTGGAGCTTGCGGCGGGCGCCGTAGCGGTCGAGCCGCTCGGGCGGGATCGCCTCCGGCACGACGACCGCCTGCGCGAGGCGGCAGTTGACGGTGTGCTGGACGGTCGCCCACTCGTAGTCGAACGTCGTGCTGCACGGGATCCGCAGCAGCGCCGCGGCGACCGTCACGTCGTTGGAGCCGTGCCCGAGCGCGAGGTCGAAGCGCCCGTGCCGCCGCGCCCAGCGCACGAGCGCGGCGGAGCGCTGCGCGAGGCCGAGTCCCTTCGCGGCGAGCCGGCCGCCGCGGTGATGACCGATCGCCGTGTGCTCGATCCCGAAGCGCTCGCACAGCGCGAGCGTCTGCGCGAAGTCGCGCGCGGTCACGTGCACGTCGTGGCCGTCGGCGCGCAGCAGCTCGATCACCGGCCGCATCACGAGCACGTGGGGCGAGTTGGTGAGGTCGATCCAGACGCGCATGCGCTACGCCAGCGCCGCCCGCACCGCCGCGGTCACCTCGTCGGCGGCGGCGCGATCGAGCAGCGGGCTCATCGGGATCGCGAGATGAGTGCGGGCGAGCTCGTCGGTCGCGGGCAGCGACAGGTCGGCGGGGACCCACGGCGCGAGCGCGGCCTGGCGGTGGAGCGGAACGTCGTAGTAGGTGCGAGCGCCGATGCCGGCGGCGGGAAGCGAAGCGGCGAGCTGCGCCGCGCGCGGATGGCGCACGACGAACAGGTGCCAGGCGGGCGCGGCGCCGTCGGTGGGGACCGGCGGCGCCACCAGCTCGCCGAGGCCCGCGTCCGCGTAGTGCGCAGCGGCGGCGCGCCGCCCGTCGGACCACATGTCGAGCGACGGCAGCAGCACGCGCAGGATCGCCGCCTGCAGCTCGTCGAGCCGCGAGTTCCAGCCGATCCGCTCGTAGCGCGGCGCGCGCGGATCGCGCATCCCGTGGAAGCGCAGCACGCGCGCGGCGTCGGCGAGCGCGTCGTCGTCGGTCGCGATCGCGCCGCCGTCGCCGAAGCAGCCGAGGTTCTTCGAGGGGAAGAAGGAGAACGTCGCGACGTCGCCGAGCGCACCGGCGGCCCGCGCAGCGAGTCGCGCGCCCGCGGCCTGCGCCGCGTCCTCGACTACCGGCACGCCGAGCGCCGCGATCTCGAGGATCGGCGCGGGATTGCCGAACAGGTCGACGGCGACGACCGCTCTCGTGCGCGGCGTCAAGGCCGCGCGCACCGTCTCGGCGGTGACGCACATCGTCTCGGGGTCGACGTCGCAGAAGACGGGCGTCGCGCCGGTCGGCGGGATCGCCTCGGCGCTCGCGTAGAAGGTGAAGGCGGGCACGACGACCTCGTCGCCGGGCCCGACGCCGAGCGCCTGCAGCGCGAGCGTGATCGCGTCGGTGCCGTTCGCCACGCCGACGACGTGCCGCACGCCGAGGTAGGCCGCGAACTCGCGCTCGAACGCCTCCACCTGCGGGCCGAGGACGTAGGTCCCGCCGTCGAGCACGCGCGCGATCGCCGCGTCGAGCTCGGCGCGCAGCGGCGCGACCGGCGAGACGGTGTCGAACAGGGGGACGGCCATCGGCGCGGCGAACCCTAGCGCCGGCCGCGGGCACGGCGGGACCGGCCCCTCGTTAGGCTTCTCCGGTGCTCGTCCTCGCCTCGATCACCGAGTCGCTCGCGAACTTCGCGACCGACGTCGTCGACAAGATCGGCCTCGCCGGCGTGTTCGTGCTGATGACGCTCGAGAGCGCGTGCATCCCGATCCCGTCCGAGGCGACGATGCTGTTCACCGGCTTCAACGTCGCGAGAGGCGAGTACTCGCTGATCGCCGCGACGCTCGTCGGCGCGAGCGCCAACCTCGTCGGCTCGTGGATCGCGTACGGCGTCGGCTACTTCGGCCGCATCGAGCTCGTCGAGCGCCACGGCAGAAAGCTGCACATCTCGCCGAAGCACCTCGCGACCGCCGACCGCTGGTTCGCGGACCACGGCGAGGCGACCGTCTTCTGGACGCGCATGATGCCGATCGTCCGCACCTTCATCTCGCTCCCGGCCGGCGTCGCGCGCATGAACTTCCTGCGCTTCTCGATCTTCACGTTCCTCGGTTCGATCCCCTGGGTGTTCGCGCTCACGCTCATCGGCAAGGAGGCGGGCGCGAAGTGGGAGGACTGGAAGGACCGCCTGCACTATCTCGACTACGCGTTCGCGGCGCTGATCGTCGCGGCCGCCGTGTACTACGTCGTGCGCTGGCGGCGCAACCGCGCCCGCGGCCGCATCGCAGCGTGAGCGAGCGCGCGCTGCCGCTGCGCGAGGCGCTCGCGCTCGGCACGCTGCACGGGCCCGCCGAGCTGCTGCCGATCTCTTCCTCCGGCCACATCGCGCTCGTGCCGTGGCTCGCCGGCTGGCGCTACCGCGAGCTCGACGCGGAGCTGCGCAAGGCGTTTGAGGTCGCACTGCATGCCGGCACCGCGGCAGCGCTGCTGATCGGCCTGCGCGCAGAAGTCGAAGAGACCGCCCGCGGGCTCAACCGCCGGCGGCTCACGCTGCTCGTGCTGTCGTTCGCGCCGGCGGGCGCGCTCGCGTTCCTGTTCGAGCGGCCGATCGAGCGCCACCTCGGCACGCCCGCCACGACGGCCGCCGGCTTGGTCGCCGGCGCGCTCGCGATGGCGGCCGCTGACCACATGCCGCAGCGGCGCACGCGCGCGGCGGCCGGCTGGCAGGACGGGCTCGCACTCGGGATCGGCCAGGCGTGCGCGCTCGTCCCCGGCGTCTCGCGCAACGGCGCGACGCTCGCCGCCGCACGGTGGCGGCACTTCACGCGCGAGGACGCGAACGTGCTCTCGCGCCACGCGGCGCTGCCGCTGATCCTGGCGGCGACCGGCTTGAAGGGCTGGCGCTTGTGGAGACGCGGGCTGCCGCGCGACGTACACGTTGCGTTCGCGCTCGGGACGGCCGCGTCGTTCGCCTCGACGCTCGCGTCGACGTGGCTGATCAAACAGGTCGAGCGTGATCGCTCGCTGATGCCGTACGCGGCATACCGGCTCGGGCTGGCGGCGCTTGTCGTGCGGCGGCTCAAGCGCATGCGCTGACGGGCCGATCATCGGGGGAGATGGCCCCGACCGACAACACCCTGTGGACCCAGCTTGTGCTGCGCGGCGAGCACGACGGCGTGCACTCGCTCGCGCACGTCAACGACGGTCTCGGGGACGCGCTCGGGGCGCGCGGCTACGAGCTGGTCAAACGCGAGCCGCGCAGCGGGCAGCTGCCGCTCGCGGCGCCGACGATCACGCACTGCTGGCCGCCGGACTTCGCGCCGGGCAGCGAGGGCCCGACGATCGCGATCCTCCCGTGGGAGGTCGGGGCGCCGCCGCGCGCGTGGGTCCACCAGGTGCGCGAGCGCGTCGACCGCGTGTGGGTGCCGAGCGCGTTCGTGCGCGACGGCTACGTCGCGAGCGGGATGCCGCCGGGAATCGTCGACGTCGTCCCGAACGGGGTGGACCTGGAGCGCTTCTCGCCGGACGGACCGGCACGCGACCTCGGCGCCGCGTCGTGCACGTTCCTGTTCGTCGGAGGGACGATCTGGCGCAAGGGCATCGACGTGCTGCTGGCCGCGTGGGCGCGCGCGTTCGAGCCCGGCGACGACGTGCGGCTCGTCGTGAAGGACTTCGGCGTCGGCAGCACCTACAAGGGGCAGACGGCCGGCGACGAGGTGCGTGCGCTCGCCGCTCGCGACGACGTCGCCCCCGTGACCTACCTGACGGAGGACCTGCCCGCGTCCGAGCTGCCCGCGCTCTACCGCGCCGCCGACGTGGTCGTGCTGCCGTACCGCGGCGAGGGCTTCTGTCTGCCCGCCCTCGAGGCGATGGCGTGCGGCGTGCCCGTGATTCACACCGCCGCCGGTCCGACGGGCGAGTTCTGCACGCCGGACGCCGGCTGGCCGCTGCGCTCGCGCCGTGTGGCGTTCGAGGCGCGCACGTACGCCGGACCGACCGCCGGACCGGCGTGCGCGCTCGAGGTCGACCCCGACGTGCTCGCCGTCGCCCTGCGCGAGGCCGCCGCGGCGGGAGCGGACGGGCGCGCGGAGCGCGGCGCGCACGCGCGACGCGCCGCCGAGCGGATGAGCTGGGACCACGCCGCCGCGATCGCCGAGCGCAGGCTCGCCGAGCTGACGCGCAGCGCGCCGCCGCGGTGGGCGCGCGCCGTCGTGCCGCCGCAGCTCGACGCGCGCGGGACGACCGTCCTCTACGCGCCCGACTGGGCGCACCCGCAGACGTGGCAGCCGGTGC
>DASVFS010000180.1:0-17707 GCA_036379915.1 Conexibacter sp.
GGCTCTGCGATGAGCGTTTCTCCCACCGGTCCCGTCACCGGCGTCGACTTCGTCAACGTCCCCACCACCGACCTCGACCGCGCGCGCGAGTTCTACGGCGAGGTCCTCGGGCTGGAGGCGTCCGCCGTCTACCAGCGCGGCGACGCGCCGGCGATGGGCGCCGAGTTCGAGACCGGCACCGTCACGCTCGCGCTGATCGACTCGGCTGCGGTCGGCCGCGAGTTCCGGCCGAACACGCTGCCGATCGCCCTCCGCGTCGACGACGTCGCGGCCGCGCGCACCGCGCTCGAGGCGCGCGGCGTCACGTTCGCCGCCGACACGCTCGACACGGGCGTCTGCCACATGGCGTTCTTCGCGGATCCGGACGGCAACGCGCTGATGCTCCACCGCCGCTACGCGCCGCGCAGCTAGCCGCCGGACGGCCCGCCGCCGGCGCCGAGGACCTCCTCGACCACGACCTCGACGACGCGGTCGGGCGGCAGCTCGCGCACGCCGTCGGCGTCGCGCAGCGCGATGCGGACGCTGCGTGCGACGACCTCGTTCGCCGGTCTGGGCGTCTGCTTCGCGAGATCCGTGCGGATCGTCCAGGCCAGGCTCGCGATCGCGACGATCAGCGATCCGAGCGAGATCGGATCCAGCACGTACTGCTGGAGCGGTCGCTCGGCGTCGCGGGCGGCGAGCGCGGCCTCGACGCGCATCGGCAGGTCGCCGCCCAGCTCGGCTGCGAGCCGCCCGGCGGCGGCGCGCGCCGCGACGGCGACGGGGTCGGTCGTCTGCTCGTGGCTCATGGAGACGCGCGGCAAACTACCGCAAGTCGGCGGATCGAGCGGCGATTCGCCCGCGGCCGTTGTGAGAAGATCGCCGCGGGGGAAGCGATGGCACGAGGGGGAACGGCAAACGGACGCGCGCTGCGGCTCGCCTGCGTCACCACCAGGACGGCGAACGGCCACTACCGCGTGATCGTGCCGCTGCAGGAGATGGCGCGACGCGGCCACACGATCCACTGGCCGGGCGATCCCACGTTCAAGGCGGCCGAGCGAGGCGACGTCCCCACGTGGGATGTGATGCACGTCCAGCAGACGCACGACCAGGAGGGGCTGGAGATCATGGCGCGGATGCGGCGCGCCGGGATTGCCATCGTGTGGGACTCGGACGACGACATAAGCTCCGTCGAACGCGGAAGCGAAGCCTGGCACCTGCACGGCGGTCGCCGCGGCATCAGGCGCCATGTCAAGCAAGTGGTCGAGGCGGTGCGCACCGCGCACCTGGTGACGACGACGAACGAGCACCTCGCGCAGGTCTACCGCGAGCACGGCGCCGAGCACGTGCTCGCGATCGAGAACTATCTCGCGCCCACCGACCTCCAGCATCCGCGCAGGCGCCACCAGGGCGTCGTGATCGGCGTCGTGCTCGCCGGCGAGCACGAACCCGACATGCGCAGCATGAGGTTCGGCCAGATGCTCGAACGGCTGCTCGAGCGGCACGACGGCGTGCGCGTCGTCGCGTTGGGCGTCGACCTGAGACTGCGCAGCGAGCACCGCTACACCTACTCCGACGGCGTCCCGTTCGAACAGCTGATCCCGAGCGAGTCGGACTTCGACATCGGGCTCGCGCCGCTGCGCGACACGGCGTTCAACCGGGCGCGCTCGAACGTGAAGCTGAAGGAGTACGCGGCGGCGGGCGCGATGTGGCTCGCCTCGCCGGTCGGGCCGTACCGCGGCATGGGGGAGGAGCAGGGCGGGCAGATCGTGCGCGACGACGAGTGGCTGCCGACGCTGGAAGCGCTGCTGCTCGACCCGGACCGCCGCCGCGCGCTGACCGAGCGGGCGCGCGCGTGGGTGCAGAGGGAGACGATCAGAGCGGGCGCGGCGCGCTGGCAGGCGGCCTACCGCGGCGCGGTCGAGCGAGCGCGCGCGGACGCAGCAGCGCGCCCGGTCCGCGCGTGAGCGGGCGGCGCCCGCGTCGCCTCACCAGGCGTCGACCATCGTGCGTCGCCGCCCGCTGACCGGGTCCGGCGGCGGGACCGGCGTGGCGGCGAGCGTCTGCACGAGCCGCGCGCGCGTGTCGGCCGGGTCGATCACGTCGTCGAGCTCGAAGTAGGTCGCGGCGTTGAGCGCCGTGCTCTGCGCGCGCACCGCGGCGACGAGGTCCTTCACGCGCTGCTCGCGCTCCGCCGCGTCCGCGATCTGGTCGAGCTCGTTGCGCAGCGCCAGCCGCACGGCGCCCTCGACGCCCATCGCGCCCAGCTCCCCGCTCGGCCACGCGAGCGTGATCGCGGGCGCGTGCAGCGAGCCGCCCGCCATCGCCTGCGCGCCGAGCCCGAACGCGCGCCGCACGATCACGCACAGGAACGGCACGCTGAGCGTGGCGGCGGTGAGGAACATGCGCGAGGTGTGGCGGACCGCCGCCGTCCGCTCGGACTCGGGGCCGACCATGAAGCCGGGCGTGTCGACGAGCGTGAGCAGTGGAAGCCCGAACGCGTCGCACAGCTGCATGAAGCGGGCGGCCTTGTCGGAGCCGTCGGCGTCGAGCGCGCCGGCGAGGTGTCTCGGGTCGTTGGCGATCACGCCGAGCGGCCGCCCCTCGATCCGCGCGAACGCGGTGATGACGGTGCGGCCGAAGGCCGGGCGCAGCTCGAGCACCGAGTCGGCGTCGGCGAGCGTGCGCAGCAGGGCGCGCGCGTCGTGGACGCGCTTCGGGTCGGCGGGGATCGCGGTGCGCAGCAGCGCCTGGTCGGCGGCGGACCAGTCCCCCCGCACGTCCGCGGCCAGGTAGGACAGGAAGCGCTTTGCGAGCGACACCGCCTCCGCCTCGTCGGCCGCGACGACGTCGATCACGCCGTTGGGCTCCTGCACGCTCACCGGCCCGACCTGCTCGGGCGCGAACGAGCCGAGCCCGCCGCCCTCGATCATCGCCGGCCCGCCCATCCCGATGCTCGCCTCGGGCGTCGCGATCACGACGTCGCAGCAGCCGAGCAGCGCGGCGTTGCCGGCGAAGCAGCGGCCGGAGGCGATCCCGATCCGCGGGACGAGCCCCGACAGCCGCGCGAACGTGTGGAAGCTCGGCACGACGAGGTGGAACAGCTCGGAGGAGTCGGTGTCGCCCGGGCGCCCGCCGCCGCCCTCCGCGAACAGCACCAGCGGCAGCCGGTGGCGCTCGGCGAGCGCGAGCAGGCGGTCGGTCTTTCTGTGGTTGCGGATCCCCTGCGTGCCGGCGAGGACCGTGTAGTCGTAGGCGAGCACCGCGGCGCGCCGGCCGTCGACGGTCCCGACGCCGGTGACGATCCCGTCCCCGGGGGTCTTGTCGATCAGCTCCTGCTCGCTGCGGCGGGCGCGTTGCGCGGCCAGCGTGAGCGCGCCGTACTCGTTGAACGAGCCCGCGTCGCACAGGTCGGCGACGTTCTCGCGCGCGGTGCGCAGGCCGCCGGCGTGGCGCTTCGCGACCGCCTCCGGGCGCGTGGCGTCGTCGGCCGCCCGCCGCCGCCGCTCGAGCACCGCAGCCAGATCGGGGCGGATCGCCTCCTCGGCACCGGCGTCGTCCGCCGGCTCCGCCACCTCGACCTCGGTCGCCTCCACCCGGAACAGCCGCTGCCCCTCCACCACCTGCTCCCCGACCGCGACCGCCAGCTCGCGCACCACGCCGGCCGCCGGCGCGACCACCTCGTGATGCATCTTCATCGCCTCGAGCACGAGCACCGCCGCGCCCTCCCGCACGCCGGTCCCCTCGCCCGCGAGCAGCTCGGCGACCACGCCCGTCAACGGCGACTCGATCAGCACGCGGCGAATCTAGCCGCTGCTCTGCGGAGTGGCGCCGGTCATGGACGCATGGCCGCATCGGCAAAGTTCACAACCGTGCGCGCTTGTCGGCTCGCCGCGCGGAGCTTGCTGCCACCGACTGCATAGAAGCCGTAATGCGCCTCGTCTTTGAGGTTCAGCAGGCGACGGAGTGAGATCGCGGCCTGTGGTCCGCCCGGAAGAATTCCTGTGACGAGATCCTCGGCTGCACGATGATCTTGCGCGCGCGAACGACGACCGAGTACGTGGCAGCATGCGGCATCCGCGGCGGCGATCCCGGCCAACACGAACAACGCTGCGGAGACACTGGCAGACTCGTCGTCTCCCTCCTCGGCGATCTCGTGCACCAGTTCCGCGACTTCGAGGAACTTGCGGGCCTTTGCGAGTCGGCCACGTGCTTCGGCTGCTGAACAGTCCTGCGTGCGTGCTGCGCGTCCGGTCATGACACCGCGTTCGACAGCAGCTCGGCGATCGGACGCCCGTGCAGGGTGATCGCGTCGTCTCTCAAGGCCGCCACGATCGGCGGTGCCTCCTCGCGCAGGCGGTTCAGCTCCTCTTCGCTGACCTCGGCGATGCCGGCTCGGTTGCCGGTCCAACGCTGCACCGACGTGGCAAGGCCGTCGCGCTGGTCGACCCAGGTCTGGTCGTCCTCGTCGACTTCGGTCGGCCGCACGAGGAAGAGGTCGATGTCGCTCTGCGTGTCGCCGTCGCCTCGCGCCGCCGAGCCGAAGAGCGAGACGTGGATCGGCTCGAGCTTCCACGCCTCGATCGCGCCGCGCACGCGCTCCAGCAGCGTCGTTCGCATGTCGGCGAGCACCTCGACGGCAGGGGCTGCCAGGTGCTCGCGGTTCAGCGTGTAGAGCCATGCCCGTCCGGCCTCCCGGCGATCGACCAGACCGTGCTCCGTAAGGCGATTGAGGACGTCGAGCACGCCGCTGTGTGAGCTTCGCCCTGCAAGACGAGCGACGTCTCGGCCTGTGAGTGGGTAGGTCGTTCGCGCGAGCACGGCCAGCACGGTGCTGTCAAGCGAGGAGCTGAGTGCGGTATACGGCCGGGCGACATCCATATGGACAGAATACCATCCATATAGACGGAATAACATCCAATACGGATCTTGCCTCAGCGGTGTGGCACGTCGGACGTGCCAAGGAGGGCACGTTCTCAGCGGCTCCGCCGTGGCTCAGGAGATTGCTGAGACGACCCGCGCTGCGGCGAGCGACGCGAGCCGCGCGCGGTGCTGGCGCGCGCCGCCGAGCAGGGCGGCGTCGAGCTGGGCGCGCTTGTAGAGCCAGTGGACGTCGGCCTCCCACGTGAAGCCGATGCCGCCGTGCGCCTGGATCGCGGACGCGGTGACGGAGCGGCCGCCGTCGGCCGCCGCGGCCGCCGCCAGCGCGGCCGCCTCCGGCAGCCGCTCGGGCGCGGCGTCGGCCGCCCAGGCCGCGAACAGCGCGGTCGAGCGCGCCGACTCGGTGTCGAGCAGCATCTGCGCGCAGCGGTTCTGCACGGCCTGGAAGGAGCCGACCGGCACGCCGAACTGTCTGCGCTCCTTCACGTACTCCAGCGTCATCCCGAGCGCGCGCTGCGCGACGCCGACGACCTCCGCGGCGACGGCGGCGCGGATCCGGTCCGCCGCCGCGACCGCGCCGGCGCCCCCGTTGCCGAGCGGCTCGGCCTCGCCGCCGCTGACGGTCGCGTAGCGGCGCGTCGGGTCGATCGTCTCCAACGGCGCCACCTCGGCGCCGCTCACGAGCATCGCCTCGCCGGAGGGCCGCTCCAGCAGCACGAGCACCGCCGCGCCGACGCCGTCCGCGCACAGCGCGCGCGTGCCGATCCCGCCCGTCGCCTCGCCGCTCGCCAGCGCCGGCAGCCAGCGCGCCCGCTGCGCGTCGGAGCCGCACGCCTGGATCGCCGCGGCCGCCGCCGCGGTCGACAGGAACGGCGTCGCCGCGCACGCGTAGCCGAGCTCCTCCAGCAGCACCGCCAGCTCGACCGCGCCGAGGCCCTGGCCGCCGTGCTCCTCGCTCACCGCGATGCCGGGCCAGCCGAGCGCGCGCAGCTCGTCCCACAGCGCCGGGTCGTAGGCGGCGCCCTCGGCCGCCTCGCGCACGCGCGCCCACGCGGAGCGCGCGGCGAGCAACTCGCGCGCGACGCGCTTGATCTCCTTCTGGTCCTCGGTCAGGTCGAAGTGCATGGCGTCACTTCAGCCGCGGGAGACCGAGCACCCGCTCGGCGACGATGTTCTTGAGGACCTCGGTCGTGCCGCCCTCGATCGAGTTGCCGCGGGCGCGCAGCAGCTCGAACGCCCACGGCGCGCCGTCGGTGAGCGCCTCGGGGCCGAGGATGTCGGCGGCGAGCTGCGTCAGCGCCTGGTTCGTGTCCGACCACATCCACTTCGTCAGCGAGCCCTCCGGCCCGGGCTGGCCGTACGTCTCGATCGCGGTCAGGCCGCGGTAGGCGGTCAGGCGCAGCACCTCGCAGCGCAAGTGCAGCTCGCCGAGCTTGTCGGCGACGACCGGGTCGTCCGTCAGCCCGCGCGCCGACGCCTCGCGGACAAGGTCGTCGAGCATTTGCCGCATCCGCACCTGCAGGAAGAAGGCCAGCCCCGACCGCTCGTTCATCAGCGTGGTCAGGGCGACCTTCCAGCCGTTGCCGACGCCGCCGAGCACGTTCGCCTCGGGCACGCGCGCGCCGTCGAGGAACAGCTCGTTGAACTCCGACTCACCGGTGATCTGCTTCAGCGGGACGATCTCGACGCCGTCCTGCTCCATGTCCATCAGGAAGTACGTGAGGCCCTGGTGCTTCTTCGGCGCGTCCGCGTCCGTGCGCGCGACGAGCATGCACCACTTCGCGTACTGCGCCATCGAGGTCCACACCTTCTGGCCGGTGATCACCCACTCGTCGCCGTCCTTGACGGCGCGCGTCTTCAGCGCCGCCAAGTCACTCCCCGCGTCCGGCTCGCTGAAGCCCTGGCACCAGATCTCCTCGGCGGTGAGAATCGGGACGAGGTGACGCTCCTGCTGCTCGGGCGTGCCCCAGGTCATGATGGTGGGGCCGGCCAGCAGCAGGCCCAGCACGTTCGCCGGCAGCGGCGCGCCGGCCGCCGCGAGCTCCTCGTAGAAGATCGCCGACTGCGTGAGCGTCGCGCCACGGCCGCCGTGCTCGGCCGGCCAGTGGACAGCAGCCCAGCCGCCGTCCGCCAACCGGCGCTGCCAGTCGCGCCGCCAGCCGTAATGCGCGTCCTCGTCACCGTGCGGCGCCGTGCCAGCGGGGTTCGCCGCGAGCCATGCGCGCAGCTCGTCGCGGAACGCGGCCTCCTCGGCGCTGAACGTGAGATCCATCGCCCTACCCCGCGCGCACGTCCAGCACGACCTTGCCGGTCGCCTGGCGCGCGTCGATGCACTTGAGCGCGCTCGCCGCGTCGTCGAAGTCGAAGCGCGCGCCGATCAGTGGGCAGACGTAGTCGCGCTCGATCAGCCGCTCCAGCGCGGCGCCGACCTCGCGCACGTAGTCCGGCTTCGGCATCGCGTAGGCGCCCCAGCCCGCTCCGACCACCTCGACGTTGTTCAGCAGCAGCCGGTTGACTCTCACCTCGGGGATCGAGCCGCCGGTGAAGCCGACGACGACGACGCGGCCGCCCTCGCGCAGCGCGCGCAGGCTGTCGGTGAAGCGCTCACCGCCGACCGGGTCGAGTACGACGTCGACGCCGCCGCCCGACAGCTCCTTCGCCTCGTCCTTCCAGGGGCCGTCGGAGCGCACGACGTGGTCGGCGCCGGCCTCCTGGGCGATCCGCGCCTTCGCCTCCGTCGAGACGACCGCGATCGTGCGTGCGCCGAGCCCGCGCGCGACCTGCAGCGCGGCGGTGCCGACGCCGCCGGCGGCGCCGTGAACGAGCACCCACTCGCCTTCCTCGAGGCGCCCACGCGTCCTCAGCGCGAAGTAGGCGGTGTGGTAGTTGAGGACGAGGCCGGCGCCCTGCCCGAAGTCGAGCCGCTCGGGCAGCTTGAAGGTGAAGAAGGCGGGCGCGACCGCGGTCTCGGCGAACGCGCCGAGCGCCGTGAAGGCGGCGACGCGGTCGCCCGGCCGCAGGCCGTTCCCGGCGGGCGCGCTGCGCACCACACCGCCGACCTCGGAGCCGGGCACGAACGGCAGCGGCGGTCTGAACTGGTACTCGCCGCGTGTCTGCAGCACCTCGGGGAACGACACGCCGGCGGCATGCACCTCGACGACGACCGCCTGCTCGCCGTTCGGCGACAGCGGGTGCGCCGGCTCCGGCTCGGGCAGCTCGACGTAGCGCAGCGCGTCGTCGGGCCCGCTCAGCTCGGCGATCTGGATCGCGCGCATGCGCGCAACCTAGTCGCTGCTCGCGCCGCGCGCGATCAGCGACCGAACTGTCTCGTGTCGATCCACTCCGCCGTCAGCATGATCCACCAGTCGGTGGCGAGCTGGTCGACGACGTAGCGGTACGGCAGCCAGCCGTAGCCGCCGTCGCCCCATCCGGTTCCCCACGAGTTGCGGATCAGCAGCGCGCCGGTCGTGGCGACGCCGCCGAGCTCGTTTCTGATTCTCAGTCTGTCGTCGTAGCCGACGGCGACGATCGCGTGACCGCCGACGGTTGCGTCGCTCGCTCCGGGATACGGGATCTTGCCGTCGTCGCTCGCCTGCTGGATCGAGCCGTAGACGGTGAAGCCGAACATCGACGGAATCCCCGCCGCGAGGTTCGTCTTGATCTGGTCGAGCACGGCTGTCGGCGCGCGCCCGGGCGGGTCGAGGCGCGCGTACGTGAGCGCCTGGTAGCTCTGCGCGAGCGCGTAGGCGAACGCCGGCGGATCCTCGTCGAAGCGCGCGATGTCGTATGGCCAGTGCGCCTCGGGCGCGATCCCGAACAGCGCCATCGATCCCATCGTCGTGCGCAGGAACGCGCCGGTGTCGCCTCTCCAGTGCATCAGCTGGCGCGTGTTCTTGTAGAGGAACAGGCGCGAGCCGTTCGTGTGCGCTCCGAACGCGCGCCGCTCGAAGTACTCGTAGAGGCCGACGCCGGCGTTCGCCGTGCACGACCCGAGCGCGCCCTGGTCCTCGATCGGAGAGCACCATCTGCGCAGGTCGACGGCGGCCGGCAGTCCTCTGCTGAGCGGTCTGGCCGCGCCGACGCTCGCGAGCAGGCTTCTGACCTCCGGCTGCTCGTGGGTGTAGTCGCGGTGGTCGGGATAGTCGGGCAGCCATCCGAGCCCCTGGATCTCGTAGACGGTCGGCACGTGCGCTCCCTTTCGCAGAAGGTCCCCGGACCGTGCCCTGCGCACGGTCCCCTTGCCGCGGGCGAGCCTATGAGCGGCGCTCGGCCGCCGTCAATCGGAAAATTGGCTACTTGGCGTCTCGGCCGCCGTCGCCCCGCGGATCACCGTCAGCAGCGCGTCGGCGGTGCCGGCGGCGGCGTGCTCGCCGGTGCCGAGCCGGCGGACGCCGAGGCCGCACAGCAGCGCGACGACGGTGCGCGCGTGGCGGTCCGGCTCGGGCACGCCGAGCGCGTCGAGCGCCGCCCGCGCGAACTGCTCGTAGGCCGCGAAGCAGCGGCGCGAGGCGTCGTGCAGCGCCGGGTCGCGCGATGCGTGCAGGTGCAGCTCGAGCTCGGCGATCTCCTCCGGCCGCCCGGCGTCGCGCGCGGCGACCTGCTCGACGACCGCGGCCGCCTGCTCGGTGCTCGGGCCGTCGCCCGTCGTCCCACGGCGCAGCTCGGCCGCGAGCGCCTCGAGCCGCGCGACCTCCTCAGCGGCGTACAGCAGCAGCGACTCGCGCAGCAGATCGGTCTGGCTGGGGAAGTGGTACGTCAGCGAGCCGAGCGCGACGCCCGCCTCGGCCGCCACGCGCCGGTTGCTGACGGCGCCGACGCCGCCGGCCGCGATCACGCGCAAGGTCGCGTGGAGGATCCGCGCGCGTGTAGCGGAGGCGGGGGCAGTCTGTGTAAGGGCGCCGGAGATGTGGCGCATTCTAGCCGTCGCTCCCGTATCGTTCGTTCGAACGACCGAGGAACTGGAGCCGCAGGCATGGGCAGCACCGCATCGCCATCGGGGAACGGCCGCGCGCACGACGGAGCGCTCGACGCAACCGACGACGACCTCGCCTTCATCGGCCTGCGCGCGCAGGCCGCGCTCGTCGCCTCCGGCAACGCCTCCGCGCGCGAGCTCGTGGACGCGGCGCTCGCGCGCATCGAGCAGAGCCAGCCACAGCTCAACGCCTTCCGCTGCGTGCGCAGCGACGCCGCGCGCGCCGAGGCCGACGCGGCCGACCGCCGCCACGCCGCCGGCGAGCGCCTGCCGCTGCTCGGCGTGCCCGTCGCGATCAAGGACGACATGGACCTCGCGGGCGAGTCGACCAACTTCGGCTGCCCCGGCACCTTCCATCCGCGCCACGGCGACGGCGAGGTCGCGCGCAAGCTGCGCGCCGCCGGCGCCGTGATCGTCGGCAAGACGAACACGCCCGAGGTCGGCCAGTGGCCCTTCACCGAGGGCCCGGCCTTCGGCGCCACGCGCAACCCGTGGTCGCTCGGTCACAGCCCCGGCGGCTCCTCGGGCGGCTCGGCCGCCGCCGTCGCCGCCGGCCTCGTGCCCGCCGCCGCCGGCTCCGATGGCGCCGGCTCGGTGCGAATCCCGGCCGCCTGGACCCACCTCGTCGGCGTCAAGCCGCAGCGCGGGCGCGTCTCGACGTGGCCGCTCGCCTCCGCCTTCAACGGGCTCACCTGCATCGGCCCGCTCGCGCGCACGGTCGACGACGCGGCGCTGCTGCTCGACGTGCTCGCCGGCAATCGCCCCGAGGACGCGTACCAACCGCCGCCTCCGCCGGAGCCGTTCGCGGAGGCCGCGCGCAGGGAGCCCGGCCGCCTGCGGATCGCGCTGTCGTGGAAGGTCCCGTGGTCGATCGCCCCGGCGACGCTCGACCCCGAGGTGCGCGAGCCGGTCGCGCGCCTCGCGCGCACGCTCGCGGGACTCGGCCACCACGTCGAGGAGGCCGATCCCGCGTACGGCCTCGTCGGCCTCTCCTTCATGCCTCGATCGACGGGCGGGGTACGCGAGTGGGTCGAGCTGCACGTGAACGATCGCGCGCAGCTCGACCCGCGTACGCACGGCACGGTGCGCCTCGGCAAGGCGCTCGCCCCGCTGCTGCGGCTGGCACACGCGCTCGAGCGTCCGCTGCACCGCTCCGTCGGGCGCATCTTCCACCGCTACGACGTCGTGCTGATGCCGACGACGGCCAAGCCACCGGCGCCGATCGGCTCGATCGACGGGCTCGAGGCGTGGCCGACCGACAAGACGATGGTCGGCTACTGCCCCTACACGTGGCCGTGGAACGTGCTCGGCTGGCCCGGCGTCAACGTCCCGGCGGGCGTCACGGCCGCCGGCCTGCCGGTCGGCGCGCAGCTGCTCGGGCCGGCGAACAGCGAAGGCCGGCTGCTCGGGCTCGCCGGCCAGCTCGAGCGGATCGAGCGCTGGGCGCTGCGGCGCCCGCCGCACGCGGCGACTGCGACCGCGGCCGCCGCCTGAGCGCTACCGTCGCGCGCATGCGCGCCCCCACGATCGCCCGTGCGGCGCTGTGGCTCACGGCGGCGAGCGCGGCGGGCGTCGGCGTGGTCGCGGCGTTCGCGCCGCGCACCTTCTACGACGACTTTCCGTACGTCGGCCACTGGGTCGACCGCCTGCCGCCGTACAACGAGCACCTCGTCACCGACGTCGGCGCCTTCTACCTCGGCTTCGCGCTCGTGCTCGCGTGGGCGGCCGCGACGCTGCAGCGCCAGCTCGTGCTCGCCGCCTGCTGGGGCTGGATCCTCTTCAGCGTCCTCCACCTCGTCTTCCACGCGCGTCGGCTCGACGGCTTCGGGACGGGCGACGCCGTCGCCGAGCTCGTCTCGCTCGCCGCCGTCGTCGCGCTGCCGCTGCTCGCGCTCTACGGCGTCAGGCGGACGGCTCGGCACGCGGACGCTTGAACGGCACGACCGCCGCCGCGCGCGGGCCGGCGCCGCCGTCCAGCGCCCCGTCGACGAGCGCGAGCGCCCGGTCGGCCCCGGCGACGCCGGCGGTGTCCGCGGCGGTCAGCAGCACCGCGACGCGCTCGTCCTTGGCGGTCACCCGCAGCGTCGTCAGCAGGTCCTCGCGCTCGAGCAGGTCGACCCCGCTCGTCGGCTCGTCGATCAGCAGCAGCTGCGGTTGCTGCAGCAAGGCGCGCGCGAGCACGACGCGCATCAGCTCGGCCTGCGCCAGCTCGTGCGGGCGCAGCTCGGCGCACGCGCCGGCGCCGACCCGGTCGAGCATCGCCTGCGCGCGCGTGCAGGCGCGGTCCATCCGCGTCCCGACCGCCAGCAGCGGGACGGCGACGTGCTCGACGACCAGCTCCGCGTGCGCGGGCGCGAAGCTCGTGTGGCAGTAGGCGATGCGGCGTCGCAGCGCACCCTCGGGATGGTCGGCCATCGCGACGCCGTCGAGCAGCACGCGACCGCTGTCGGGGGTCTCGAGCCCGGCGGCGATGCGCAGCAGCGTCGTGCGCCCGGAGAAGCGCCGGCCCCACACGCCGACGATCTCGCCGGCGTCGACGTCGAGCGACACGTCGTGGAGCGCCGGCAGCTCGCGGCGGCCGCGCTGGTAGGTCTTCGAGACGTGCTCGAGCGTCAGCAGTGTCACGGCGCGCTCCCGGAACGTCGGCGTCACAGTCAGGGTAACGGTGCGATGGGGGGTCGCTCAACGGTTGGTCCTGCAGGGCGCCTGCAAACCTGAGATCCTCACCCTGGCTCGGGGTCGCGTCGGCGCGACGCGTCGCCTCCGGCGATGGGGGATCGATCGGAAACGAGGGGGACGGGATGCCGAAGTGGATTGACGGCCGGCTGCTGCTGCGGCGCAGGATGCTGCCGCTGTGCGCGTGCCTGCTGGCCGCGCTGGCGACGACCGCGTTCGCGGCCGGCTGCGGCGACAGCGGCGACTCGGACTCCTCCTCCGGCACCGTGGCGAGTACGAGAAGGGTGGTGCAGGTGCAGAGGGTCAGACAGGACCGCTGGACCTACGCCCGCGCGCGCTTCAACGAAATATGCGCCGGCTGCCACACGCTCGCCGACGCCGGCGCCAGAGGCAGACGCTACAACCTCGACGCCGCCGGGCACCAAGGGCTCGAAGAGACGCACGTCCGCTACACGATCTCCTCGGGCGAACCGGGCATGCCGGCCTTCAGAGACGTGCTCTCGGAACGCGAATTCGAGGAGCTCGTCGCCTACGTCTCCACCGTCAGCACCTACGAAGGCGGCGACGACGGCTGGCTCGGACAGCTGCGGCTGCGCGGCGAAGGCGCGGGCTGGACGAAGGCGGACACCGACCGGCTCGAGGCGTACGCGAGGAGGATAGCCAGGGAGCGGCAGCGCAGGGGGCTCGCCAAGCTGAACAAGGAAGTCCGGGAAGCGAGAGCGAGAGCCGACAGGGAACAGTGAAGCGGCGCCGCGCGATCGACCGGCACGTAGAGTGCCGTGGGCGATGCCGAACGCGCTCGTCGACCGCTCCTGGCCGCTGCTGACGCGCCTGATGGGCGCGCACGTCGCGCTCTACCGCCGCAGCGGCGGCCGCCTCGGGCACCGACCGCCCGGGCTGCCGCAGATGCTGCTGCTCGACCACGTGGGCGCGCGCAGCGGCGTCAGACGCACCAGCCCGCTCGTGTACACGCGCGACGGAGACGACTACGTGCTCGTCGCCTCCAAGGGTGGCTATCCGAGACACCCGGCCTGGCTGCACAACCTGCGCGCGAACCCGGACACGACGATCCAGGTCGGGCGGCGCGTCCTCGACGTCCGCGCGCACGAGGCGAGCGCGGAGGAGCGCGAGCGGCTGTGGCCCCGCTGCCTGGCGACGTATCGCGGCTTCGCCGGCTATCAGAGACGCGCCGGGCGGACGATCCCACTCGTCGTGCTGTCGCCGCGCGGCTGAGCGCGTCCGCACGATTACGCAAGTCCCGCCGGACCAATCAAACCGCTTTGCGGATCGTCGCGATCAGCGATAGCGTGCCGGCCGGCAGACGTCGTGGGGAGCGAGAGCGGGAGCGCAGACGCATGGCAGAGCCCTTTCTGGGAGAGATACGCATGTTCGGAGGGGACTTCGCGCCGAGAGGCTGGGCGCGCTGCCATGGGCAGCTGCTGCCGATCGCCGACCACGCGCCACTCTTCAGCCTGATCGGCACGACCTACGGCGGCGACGGGGTCGACACGTTCGCCCTACCGGACCTGCGCCAGGACACGACGCCGTCGGCGCCGCTGCCGGTCACCTTCATCATCGCGCTGGCCGGGGTGTATCCCAGCCGCCCGTAGCGTGGTTCAATGATGGCCCCTGTGCGGGACCGGGCATGGGAAGGGACGAGGCGATCATCGACCAGGAGCTCGACGAGCAGCGGCTGCGCCGCCTCATCGAGGTCGGTCGTTCGCTCGTCTCCGAGCGCGACCTCGAGACGCTGCTCGCGCAGGTGCTCGACGTTGCGCGCGAGCTGACCGGCGCCCGCCACGCGGCGCTCGGCGTGCTCGACGAGTCGCGCCGGTCGCTCGACCGCTTCGTCACGCGCGGGATCGACCCGCAGACCCACCGCGCGATCGGCGACCTGCCGCACGGCCGCGGCATCCTCGGGCTGCTGATCCAGGAGCCGAGACCCCTGCGGCTGCACGACCTGCGCACGCACCCGCGCTCGTACGGCTTCCCCGCGAACCACCCGCCGATGCACACGTTCCTCGGGGTGCCGATCCTGATCCGCGGCAACGCCTGGGGAAACCTCTACCTGACCGACAAGGAAGGCGGCGACTTCGACGCGGCGGACGAGCAGACGGCCGTGATCCTCGCCGACTGGGCGGCCGTCGCGATCGAGAACGCGAGCCTCTACCAGCGCCTCCAGCAGCGGCGCGACGAGCTCGAGCAGGTCGTCCAGGGGCTCGAGGCGACGACCGCGATCGCCCGCGCGATCGGCGCCGAGACGCAGCTCGACCGCGTGCTCGAGCTGATCGTCAAGCGCGGCCGCGCGCTCGTCGACGCGCGCGCGATGGTGATCCTGCTGCGCGACGGGGACGAGATGGAGGTGGCCGCCTGCGCCGGCGAGGCCGAGCCCGGCGTCGTCGGCCGGCGCATCCCGGTCGAGGGCTCGACGTCCGGCGAGATCCTGCGCGGCGCGCGGGCGGAGCGCATCCGCGACGTGGCGAGCCGGCTGCGCATCTCCAGCGACCGGCTCGGGGTGCGCGACGCGCACACCGCGCTGCTCGTGCCGCTCGAGTTCCGCGGCCGCGCGCTCGGGGTGCTCGTCGCGTTCGACCGCATCGGCTCCGTCGAGCAGGAGTTCGGCGCCGAGCAGGAGGCGCTGCTGCAGTCGTTCGCCGCCAGCGCGGCGACGGCGGTCGCGACCGCGCAGACGGTCGAGCACGAACGGCTGCGCGGCACGATGGCGGCCGCCGAGCAGGAGCGCCGCCGCTGGGCGCGCGAGCTGCACGACGAGACGCTGCAGGCGTTGGCGGGCTTCCAGGTGCTGCTGTCCTCGGCGCTGCGCCGCAGCGACGCCGCCGCGCTCGAGCGGGCGGTGCGCACGGCCGTCGAGCAGATCGGCACGGAGATCGAGAAGCTGCGCATGCTGATCACCGAGCTGCGCCCGGCCGCGCTCGACGAGCTCGGACTGCAGCCGGCGATCGAGTCGCTCGCGAGTCGCGTGGCGGCGGTCGAGGGGCTCGAGGTGGAGACGGAGGTGAGCCTCGGCGCCGACGACGAGCGCCTTCCGGCCGAGCTGGAGACGACCGTCTACCGGCTCGTGCAGGAGGCGCTCACGAACGTCGTCAAGCACGCCCGCGCGAGAGCCGTCGCGATCGAGATCGTCGCGCACGGCGACGCGGTCGACGTGGCGGTGCGCGACGACGGCGCCGGCTTCGACCCGTCGCTCCCGCGCGAGGGCTTCGGCATCACCGGCATGCGCGAGCGCGTCGGCCTGGCCGACGGCACGCTCGAGATCGACAGCGCCCCGGGCGCGGGCACGACCGTCGCGGCGCGCCTGCGGCGCCGGGCGGGCGCCGGCGGCCAGGCGGCCGCCTAGGCTCCGGCCTCGATCAGTCCGTGGTCGAGCGCGTAGCGCACCAGCTCCGCGCGCGAGGAACGGCGCACCTTCTGTTGGATGTGCGCGCGATGCGACTCGACGGTGCGCACGCTCAGGTACAGCTGCGAGGCGATCTCGCTGTTCGTGTGGCCGAGCGCGATCAGTCGCAGCACCTCCAGCTCGCGCTCGGTGAGGTCGTCGGGCGGGCCGCTCGGCGGCGGCTCGGCCGCCATCCGCGCGCCGAGCTCGGGGTTGAGGTACGTGCGGCCTTCGGTCGCCATCCGCACCGCCTGCACGAGCTCTGCGTCGGCCGCCTCCTTGAGTACGTAGCCGCGCGCGCCGGAGCGCAGCGCCTCGCGCGCGAACGCCGGGTCCTGCTGCATCGTCAGCACGACGATCGCCGTCTCGGGAACCTGTTCGACGATGCGGGGGATCGCCGGCAGGCTCGGTTCGCCCGGCATGTTGAGGTCGAGCACCAGCACGTCCGGGCGGTGCGTGCGCACGGCGCGCAGCGCCCCGTCCACGTCGCCGGCCTCGGCGACGACCTCGATCCCCTCCTCGGCGTCCAGCACCATCTTCAGGCCGGTGCGCACGACGGCGTGGTCGTCGGCGATCACCACGCGTGTCGCCGCCGCCTCGGGCGCAGGCGCGGCGGACGGCTCCTCTGCGCTCATGGCGCGACCATAGCGGGTCCGTAGTCGGCCGCGAGCGCGGCCGGACACACCCCGATGGCACGCCGGCGCGGGCGTCGTAGCGTGACGTCATGAGCTCGCACCGGCGGTCCTCGCTGCGCCCGCTGCACGTCGTCGTCGCCGGCGGCGGCATCGCCGGCATGGAGGCGCTGCTCGCGCTGCGCACGTTGACGGGGGACGCGCTCCCGCTGACGCTCGTCAGCCCGGCGGAGCAGCTCCACTACCGCCCGACCGCGGTGCTCGAGCCGTTCGGCGCTCGCGCGACGCGCCGCTACGAGCTCGCCGAGGTCTGCGCGGACCTCGACGTCACGCACCGTCGCGACGCGCTCGCCGCGGTCGACGGCGCGGCGCGCGAGCTGCGCACCGAGGGCGGCGAGCGGATCGCCTACGACGCGCTGGTGCTCGCCCCCGGCGCGCGCCCGGGCGTCGGCCTCCCGCACGCGCAGACGTTCTTCGCCGACGCGCAGTCCGAGCGTTTGCGGCGAACGGTACGCGAGCTCGAGCAGGGCGCCGTGCGGCGGATGGCGTTCGTCGTGCCGCCCGGCCGCGTCTGGCCGCTGCCCGCCTACGAGCTCGCGCTGATGACCGCCGCGCACGTGCGCGCCGCCGGCCTCGACGGCGTGCAGTTGGCGCTGGTCACGCCCGAGGACGTGCCGCTCGCGCTCTTCCGCGGCGCCGGCAGCGCAGCGGTCGAGGAGCGCCTCGCGGCCGCCGGCGTCCACTTCCTCGGCGGCGCGTACGCGCACGACTACGACGGCCTCGCGCTCGCGCTCGCGCCCGGCGCGCGCACGCTCGACGCGGACCGGGTCGTCGCCCTCCCGGTCCTCGCCGGCCCGTCGCTCGGCGGCGTCCCGAGCGACGCGAACGGCTTCGTCCACGTCGACGAGCGCGGGCGCGTCCCCGGCCTGTCCGACGTGTACGCGGCCGGCGACGCGACGACCTTCGCGATCAAGCAGGGCGGCATCGCGGCGCAGCAGGCCGACGCGGTCGCGACGCTGATCGCGCGCGCTGCCGGCGCGAGCCTCCCCGAGCCGTCGACGCGTCCGCTGCTGCGCGCCGTGCTGCTCGACGGCGACAACCCGCTGTACCTGCGCGCCACGATCGCGGGCGGGGAGAGCGTCGCCTCGAGCGCCTCGCGTCACTGCCCGT
>DASVFS010000181.1:0-7013 GCA_036379915.1 Conexibacter sp.
TAGAGCGTGCGGCGGTCCGGACCGCCGAAGGCACAGCTGCTGGTCTGCGAGGCAGGGCAGGCGACGGTCGCCGCGAGGGTGCCGGCGGGGGTATAACGGCGGACCTCGCCAGCGCCCCAGACCGCGACCCAGACGCCGCCTTCGGCGTCGACCGCGACGCCGTCCGGGAGGCCGTCCTCGGGCGGCAGCTGCACGAACTCGGCTGGGTCGCCCAGCTCGCCGCTCGCGGCGTCGAACGGATGGACGCGCACGCGGCGCGCGTGGCTCTCGACCAGGTAGAGCGCAGCGCCGTCCGGGCTCCAGTCGAAGCCGTTCGGGAACGCGAGCCCGTCGAGGACGCGCCGCGTGCGCCCGTCCTCCAGCACGTGCAACTCCCCGGGCGCGCGCTGCGGCGCGGTCCCGACGACGCCAACCCACAGGCGCCCGTTCGGATCGCAGGCCGCGTCGTTCACACGCAGCGGCCGGCCGGCGAGGCCGAGGTCGGCGAGCGGGCGCACGCGGGGCCGGTCGTTGCCGGCGTCGATCGCGACGACGCGCCCGTCGAGCGCGGCTGTGAGGCCGCCGCCCTCACGCAGCACGACGGCGCCGAGCGTGCTGCCGAGCCGCGCGTCGTAGACGAGGCGGCCGTCTGCGTCGTGCGCGAGCAGCCGGCCGCGGGCGAGGTCGGTCCACCACAGGCGGTCGCCGCATCCATCCCACACCGGCGACTCGCCGACCGTGGCGGTCGCTCGAGCGAACAGCTCGCTGTTTTGGTAGATGAAATTCATATCTTGTTGGATGAGTATAGAATTTCGCAGGGCACATGCCCTGACAGCCATCGACGAAGAGGAGAACAGGCAGCGTGAGCTCAGCGACACGACAGCGGACCGACGGGCGCGACTTGGATGTTGTGGCCCGCCTTGCGGGGCTCGGCGCTGCGCTCGCCTCGGACTGCCTCGACCGGCTGGGGGTGGCCGACGCGGTGATGCATCCGCGGATCCGGCCGCTCGCACCAGGCTTCCGCGTCGCCGGGTGGGCGGCAACGGTGCGCGTGGTCGATGTCGACGGTCCGCCGACCGACTTCGAGGACGCGTACAAGATGGAGATCGCTGCCGTCGACGCGCTGCAGCCGGGCGACGTGATGGTCGTCTCGGAGAGCGAGGGCGCGGCCTTCTGGGGCGAGCTGCTCGCCTCCGCGTCGTCGTACCGCGGGGCGGTGGGCGTTGTCGCCGACTCCTGTGCGCGTGACGCAAGCGCGCTCGTCGCGATGGGATTTCCGTCGTTCGTGCGGGGGCTCGATCCGCGCGACAGCTATGGACGCCTCGACGTTGACGCGATCGCTGTGCCGATCGTCTGCGGCGGCGTCCTCGTGCAGCCGTGCGACTGCGTCGTGGCGGATCCCGACGGCGTCGTCGTGATTCCCGGAGAGGCGGTCGGCGAGGTGCTCGCCCTGGCGGAGCAGAAGCGCTCGACCGAGCGGACCATGCGCGCCGAGTTGCGGGAGGGCCTGCCGCTGGGTGACGCGTTCGCGAAGTACAAGGTGCTGTGATGGGCGCGACCGAACCGGTGGGCGGCGGCCGGTTGAGCGGCAAGGTCGCGCTCGTCACCGGCGGGCATCAGGGCATTGGCAAGGGGATCGTCGATGGCTTCCGCGACCAGGGCGCGCTTGTCGTCTGCGCCGATGTGCAGTGCGAGGACGACGGGGAGACCTCGCGTCGTCTCGACGTCACCGACGAGGAGAGCTGGAACGCCGTCGTGTCCAGCATCCTCGAACGGCATCGCCGGATCGACGTGCTCGTCAACAACGCGGGCATCGGCGCCTACGCGCCGCTCCATGAGTTGACGCGGGAAGAGTGGGATCGCATCGTCGGCGTCAACCAGCTCGGCACGTACCTCGGCATCAAGACGGTCGTGCCCTCGATGCTCTCCCACGGGCTCGGATCGATCATCAACATCTCGTCCATCTTCGGATCGCGCGCCGTTGCCGGGATCGCCGCCTATCACGCCAGCAAGGCCGCCGTGATTGGCATCACGCGGAACGCTGCCGTCACGTACGCCACGGCGGGGATCCGCGTCAACGCAATCCTGCCCGGCTGGATCGACACGCCTGCCCACCAGAATCAGCCGAAGGACCTCACGCGGCAGTTCATCGGCGACACGCCGATGGGGCGGGGCGGACAGCCCGCCGACGTCGCGTGGGCGGCGGTCTACCTCGCCGCCGACGAATCGCAATACGTGACAGGCGTCGAGCTTCCGGTCGACGGCGGCTACCTCGCCCGCTAGAGGAAGGAGCTTCGGGATGTCGCTCGAGTGCCTGCGTGAGAACGTCGTGATCGTGACCGGCGCCGCGGGTGGGATCGGTGGTGCGGTCGCCCGACGCCTCAGCCAAGAGGGCGCGCACGTCGTCGCTGCGGACCTCGATGCCGCTGCTGCAGGCCGGCTCGCGGCGCAGCTGCCGACCGCTGCGGTCGGCGTGGGCGCCGACGTCTCGACGCCCGAGGGCGTCGAGGGCTACATGAACGCGGCGCTGGAGCGCTTCGGGCGGATCGACGGCGTGCACTTGAACGCCGCGTACGCCGGCAAGCTCGTGCCGCTGGCGGAGAGCGACGTGGCGGAGCTCGACAAGGTGATGGCGGTCAACGTCCGCGGCGTGTATCTCGGGCTGCGAGCCGCGCTGCGGCAGCTCGCGGGCCAGGCCGGTGGAGGGTCGATCGTGGTGACGTCGTCCGCAGGTGGGCTCGCCGGCGCCCAGCTGTGGGGCCCGTATGTGGCGTCCAAGCACGCGGTGATCGGCCTCGTCCGAAGCGCGGCGCTCGAGGCGGCGCGGGACGGCATCCGGGTCAACGCCGTCTGTCCGGGCCTCACCGACACCGCGATGGTCCGGCGGACGGAGCAGGCCGCCGGCTCCGAGGACCTCTCGGCGGGGCGCGCGGCGCTCGAGCAGCGCGTGCCGGCCGGGCGCTACGCGCATCCGCATGAGATCGCGGCGTGCGTGGCATGGCTGCTCAGCGACGAGGCGTCGTACGTCACCGGCGCCACCCTGGCGATCGACGGCGGAATCACCGCCGGAAGCTACGTCCCCCCGACTGAGTGACATGACCGCCACCGTTCTGCTCACCTTCGACTTCGACGCCGACTCGCCGTGGCTGCAGCCCGGCGTCGCGGACGCCGCCTATGACCTGACGCAGCGCTCGTGGGGCGCGTATGGCGCCCGCCGCGGCATCCATCGCATCCTCGCGATGCTCGCGGAGCTGGAGCTGCAGGCGACCTTCTTCCTCCCGGGCTGGACATGCGACGCCTACCCGGACCGCGTCAAGGAGATCCACGCCGCCGGCCACGAAGTCGGCCACCATGGCTACCACCACGTCCCGCCCGTGACGCTGTCCGCAAGCGCGCAACGCGAGGACCTCCTGCGCGGCGTCGAGGCGATCGAGCGCTGCACCGGCGAGCGACCGCTCGGCTATCGCTCGCCGTCGTGGCAGCTCACGCCGACGACGCTCGCGCTGCTCGTCGAGAACGGCTTCGCCTACGACAGCAGCTGCATGGGCGACGACCGTCCCTACGTCGAGCGCCACGGCGAGCTCGAGATCCTCGAGCTGCCGGTCCACTGGACCCTCGACGACTTCCCGCACCTCGGCTGGACCTCGAGCCACGGCGGCCCGCTGCGCGACGCCGCTGAGATGATCGTCACCTGGAGACGCGAGGTCGATGCGGCGATCGTCGAGCAACGACCGCTCGTGCTGACCTGCCATCCGGAGATGACCGGGCGCGCCGGTCCGCTGGCGGCGTTCGCGGACTTCGTGCGCGACCTGTGCGACGACGGGCGCGTGCGCTTCGCCCGCTGCATCGACGTCGCGCGCAGCCTCGCGGGACCGGCCGGCTAGGCTGCGACGAGGCCGAGCGCGGCGCTCGCGCGGCGGCGCACCTCGGCCGCGCCGTCGCGGGCGACGCTCCCCAGCTCGCTGCCGATGCCGACGGCGATCGCGCCCGCGGCGAGCCATGCGCCGGCGCTGTCGGCGGTCGCCCGGAGCCCGCCGGTCGCCGTCACGCGCAGATCGGGCAGGACGGCATGCAGATCGCGCAGATACGCGGGCGAGGTCTCGCGCGCCGGGAACAGCTTCACCGCGTCGGCCCCTGCGTCGACGCACGCTGCGATCTCGCTCGGCGTCAGTGCGCCCGGGATCGCCGCGAGGCCGTGCTCGTGCGCGACCTCGACCATGCCGGCCGGCGCCGCGAACGAGATGACGAAGCGCGCTCCGGCGCGTGCTGCGTCACGGACCTGGTCGCGGTGCGTGACCGTTCCGAGGCCCAGCACGAGGCCGTCGTCGCGCAGCTGCTCGAGCGCGCGCTCGACGTCCGGCGTCGTGCGCGTCAGCTCGATCACGCGCATGCCCGCGGCGGCGCACGCGCGCGCCGTCGCCACGGCGTCCTCCACGTCGGCGGTGCGCAGCACCGGCACGATCCGCTGGGCGGCGATCTCGTCGATCGCGCCGCTCATGCGCCGTCGCTCCCGGACAGCCGCGCGACCGGAGGCAGCTCGCTCAGCAGCGCTGCCGTCTCCGCCGCCGTGGGGTAGGCGCTCGCGCAGCCCTCGCGCTGCACGCTCAAGCTCGCAGCCGCGACGCCCCATGCAAGGCTGCGGGCGACCGGCTCGCCGCGCAGCCGTGCGGCGAGGTACGCGCCCGCGAGCGCGTCGCCGGCGCCGCCGGCGTTGCGCGCCTCGACCTGCGGGACCGACTGCAGCCATCCCCGGTCGCCGTCGAACGCGACCGCGGCGCCGGCGCCGTGCGTCACCACCAGCTCCTGCGGGCCGCCCGCCAGCAGCTCGCGCAGCGTCGTCGGCTCGCTCGTGCCGAACACCGCGTGCGCGTCCTCGCGCGATCCGATCAGCGTGTCGCTCGCGCGCGCGAGCGCCGCCAGCTCGCCGACGTCGCCGCCGAGTGCCGGGCGGTGGTTCAGCACGCACGCCACGCGCCCGCCGGCCGCGCGCGCGGCCGCCACCGCATGCGCGACCGCGCGGGCGCTGGAGTCGGAGACGGCGAGCGTCACGCCCGTGAGCACGAGCAGGCCCACGTCGTCGAACAGGTCTTCCGCAAGATCGCCGGGCTCGAGGCGGCTGCCGGCCGAGCCTGTCCGCCAGTAGACGAAGCGATGGCCGTCCGGGGTCGGCTCGTTGACGTATAGCCCCGTCGCCGCGTCGGCGTCGATGCGTACGCTGCCGACGTCGATGCCGTTGCTGCGCCAGCACGCGAGCAGCCATCGGCCGAGCCCGTCGTCGCCGACACGCCCGCCGAGGCGCACGGACGCCCCGAGGCGTGCGGCCATCACGCCGAGGTTGGCCGCGTCGCCGCCGCTCCCGAGCGTCACGAACGTCGCACCGGGCTCGCCGAGCGACAGCTCGCCGAGGCCCTCGCCGATCGAGACGAGCCGGCCGCCGGCATGCGCGCCCGTCACGTCGCGGCACCCTGCACGAGCGGTGGCAGGCACAGCAGCGCGTCGAGCTCGCCGGCGAGCTGCACAGGCCCGGCTCCGTGCGGCACGATCCACGTCTCGCCGGCGACCATGTCGTGCTCCCCGTCCTGGACGAGCAGGCGCCCCTCCCCGCGCAGCACCACGAGCACGCCGAACGACGGCAGCAGCTCCAGCTTCCCACGCACCGCGACCCGCTGCGCGTCGAAGAACGGCAGCGCCTCGCGCGGAAACAGGTGATCGGCGCGGCCGCCCGGGCCGCTGTGCGCCTCCCACGCGGCGCTCCACATCCCGTCCACCTCGTCGGCCATCGCCCGCAGCTCGACCCCCTCGAGGGCCGTCTCCCAGCCGAGGCCGAGCGTCGCGACGTCGTCGTCCATGCCGTAGGACACGTGCTCCATGTGGATCGAGAACGACGTCGGCTCCTGCAGCTCGCACAGCAGGATCCCGGGGCCGAACGCATGCGGCACGCCGGCCGGCACGTAGATCGCGTCGCCGGCGGAGACGTCGTGGCGGTTCATCGCCGCGAGCATCGCGTCGCTGTTCTGCGTTGCGACCCACTCGCGCAGCGTCTCCAGCGAGACGTCGTTGCGGAACCCGAGCCAGGCTGCGGCGCCCGGCTCGGCGTCGATGATCGCCCAGCCCTCGGTCTTGCCGTACGCCGAGCCGAGGTGCCGTCTTGCGAACGGGCGCGTCGGATGGAAGTGGACCGGCAGCCGCTCGCCCGCGTCGAGCAGCTTGACGAGCACCCCCGGCGTCCCGCCGGCCGCTGCCGCGAGCGGCGCGCCCAGCCATCCCTCCGCGTCCGCGGCGATCGCGTCGCGCAGGTACTGGCCGTCAGGCAGGCGCGACAGCCCCCAGTCGTCACGCCCCGCGGCCGCGAAGTACGTCGGCAGCTCCCACACCGAGCCGACCCAGTCCTCGGGCCCGCATACCGGGCCGGCGGAGACGCGGAACGCGTCGATGCGCGCTCCGCCCCCGTACAAGGGCGGGATGCGGTTGTCATCCAACCGGTGCGGCACGGCGGCCGTGCGGACGCCAGACCTCATAGATCCTCCAGGGGGTAGAGCGGGCGCGGCGCCCGGACGTAGTCGAGCTGCGAGAAGCGCGGCGTGCTGGGCCCCGGGATGTCGAGGAACAGCGGCTCGCCGTGCATGACGTGTGCGAGGCCGGCGCGGAACAGGGTCGCCGAGCGCGTCACGATCACGTCCGCGTCGGCCGGCTCCAGGCCCATCGCCTGGAACGGCGCGACGTCGAACGCGCACGCCGGCTGCTCGGACAGCAGCATGTGCAACGCGCCGCAACGCACGACCGCGGCGCGCCCCATCGACACGTCCATGCCGGCGAACACCGGTCCGACGAGCGCGAGCGGCTCGGCGGCGCGCAGCGACGCGACGGTGCCGGAGACGGCGACGGGCTGTTGGAAGCGGGTGTCGATCGACGCGCCGACGTGCAGCTCAACGCTCGCGCCGATCCCCGCCTGATGGCACGTCGCCACCGCCGGCGCGTCGACGACGGTCACGTACGCGACGAGGCCGTCGCCGTGCTCCAGCAGCGCGCGCACC
>DASVFS010000182.1:0-8151 GCA_036379915.1 Conexibacter sp.
AACGACCCGAACTGCCGCCCGGGCCAGCACGGCGGCGACGTCTACCAGATGACCTACACCGACTCGGTCGCGCGCTTCGGCCTGCCGTCCGGCTACGACGGCACGTCGATGGCCGCGCCGCACGTCGCGGCGGCCGCCGCGCTCACGATCGCCAGCGGCGTGCTCGGCGCGCGGCCGACGCCGTCCCAGGTCGAGTGCCGCCTGAAGGCGACCGCGCGCCCGCTCGGGATCCCCGGACCCAACCGCGTCTACGGCTACGGGCTCGTCGACGCCGGCGCGGCGACCTCGACCGCGACGCAGACGCCGCAGTGCACGAGCGGCGCGGCGCGCGCGCCGCGCTGACGGTTCCCGCTTGCCCGCCGGGCCGCGGCCCAGGCATGCTGAGCAGATGCGGATCGCATTCGTCGCCGATCCCAGGACGGGGAACGGCTTCTACCGCGGGGGAGGTCCGATGGCGGCGCTCGCGCAGGTGCGCGGGCACGACGTCGAGCACGTGCCGATCAACGAAGGCGACCCGTCGCTCGCGGCCGTGCGCGACGTCGACGTGCTGTACATCCACCGCTATGCCGAAGAAGGCGTGATCGGGCTCGCGCGCGCGGCGAAGGCGCACGGCGCGGCCGTCGCGTGGGACAACGACGACGACCTCGGCTCGGTGCCGAAGGGCACGCCCGGCTACCGCAGGCAGGGCGGGATGATGTGGGAGCGGCGCCTGGCCGGGATGCGCAAGCTCTTCCAGATCGCCGACCTCGTGACCGCGCCGAGCGCGCACCTCGTCCAGCGGCTGCGCGAGTATGGGGCGCGCCACGCGGAGGTCGTCGAGAACCACGTGCCGGACCAGTTCGTGCTGCGCTCCCGTCCGCCGCGCGAGGGCGTCACGATCGGCTGGATAGCCGGGCTCGAGCACCAGATAGACACGGAGCGGATCCCGATCCGCGAGGCGCTCCAGCGGCTGCTCGACGAGCGGCCGGAGGTGCGCGTCGTCTCGTTCGGGCTCGGCCTCGGGCTGCGCGGCGAGCGCTACCGCCACGTGAACGTCGTGCCGCTGATGGAGCTGACGAGAGCGGCGGGCGTGTTCGACGTCGGCATCGCGCCGCTGTCCGACATCGCGATGAACCAGGCGCGCTCGAACGTCAAGCTGAAGGAGTACGCCGCCGCGGGCGCGTGCTGGCTCGCCTCGCCGATAGGTCCCTACGTCGGCCACGGCGAGAAACAGGGCGGCCGCCTCGTCGCCGACGACGGCTGGCACGACGCGCTCGCGCGCCTGCTCGACAAGCCGCGCGAGCGCGCGAAGCTGACGAAGCGCGCCGGCAGGTGGGTCGCGGGCGAGACGCTCACGAAGAACGCGTCGACGTGGGAGGCGCGCTTCGAGGAGGCGATCGCGCGGGCGCGGGCGGGCGCGGCCGCCGCCTGAGCGCGCCGCGCGAGCCGCGCGCCCGGTCTCAGGTCGTGCGGATGATCAGCACCGAGCAGGGCGCGTGGTGGCTGACCTTGTTCGGCACCGAGCCGAGCAGGAAGCGCTTCGCGCCGGTCATGCCCTTGTTGCCGACGATGATCAGGTCGCTGTCCTGCTCCTCGGCGACGTCGAGGATCGCGTCGGCCGGGTCGCCCTGACGCGCGAACGTGCGCACCTCCGGCACGCCGGCGGCGCGCGCGTCCTCGGCCGCCTCGGCGAGCGTCGCGTCGACGTCCTCGCGCGGGTTGACCGACCACTGCAGGTCGCGCGGCGCCTCGATCGCCTCGTCCTTCAGGCGCTGTCCGGAGACCGGCTCGTACGCGCTCACGACCTCGAGCGTCGCGCCCGCCAGCTTGGCCAGCTCGACGGCCTGACGGACCGCCTCACGAGCGGTTTCCGAGCCATCGGTTCCCACGACGATCGAGCCGAACACGGACGCTCCCTTTGCCGCTGACGAAGTGCGCGCGGATCATAGCCGCGACACTCGGGCGCTACGCCAGTTTCACGATCGCGATCACGACGCCGGCGAGCACGCAGGCGACGATCAGCACCTGCGTCCAGATCCAGAAGGGCGACATCGCGCGGGAGCCTAGCTTGCGCCAACCGCCAGCCACGCGGCGGCGAGCGCGCACCAGCCGTCCTGGATGCGCGCGAGCGGCCATCCGCGCTCGTGCCGCAGGTGCACGTGCAGGCGCGCGTCGAACGCCATCACGAGCGAGTTGACCGCGTACTCGGCGTCGAGCGCGGGCGCCGCCTCGCGCAGCAGCACGGCGAGATGCGTGCGGTAGGCGGCGTCGGGACCGCGCAGCGTGGCGCCGCCGGCGTCGGCGGTCGTCAGCAGCATCGCCGCCTCGCCGTCGTCCAGCAGCGCGATGCGCGCGCGGCCGAACGCGTGCAGGCGCTCGCGCGTGGGCGCGCCCGGCCCGAGCGGCGGCGCGCCGCGCAGCAGCCGCTCCTGCAGCTCGAGGTGGCGCTCGCCGAGCAGCGCGAAGGTGAGGCCGGCGCGGTCGCCGAAGCGGCGGTACATCGTCCCCATCCCGACGCCCGCCGCCTTCGCGACGTCCTGCATCGAGACGCAGTCGGGTCCCCGCTCGGCGAACAGCTCGGTCGCCGCCGCGAGGATGCGTCTGCGGTTCGACGCGGCGTCGGCGCGCTCGGTCTGCTCGGCCGGCGCGGCGATCAGCGGGAGCTCCTCCATGGGGTACGCATCATGCCGCCTCCGCGCCCACTTCGGCCAGCTCGCCGGCGGCGGCCGTCGCGCGCAGCTCGTCGACGATCGCCGCGAGCGCGGCGCGCGCGTCGGGATCGCGCAGGCGCCCGCTCGCGTCGAACGCGTCGTCGGCCTGCCCGACGGGCAGTTCGCGCTCGAGCACGTGCGCGCCGATCGTCCGCAGCACCTTGCGCGCCTCCGCCTGCGCCCACACCGCGCCGAACAGGCCGGTGCTGGCGCCGATCACCGCGACCGGCTTGCCGCGCAGCGGGTTCGTCGCGTGCGGACGCGAGGCCCAGTCGAGCGCGTTCTTGAGGGCACCCGGAAGCGACGCGTTGTACTCCGGCGTCGCGAGCAGCAGCGCGTCGGCGTCGGCGATCGCCATCCGCAGCGCCCGCACCGGCTCGGGCACGGGCGCCGTGTCGAGGTCCTCGTCGTACGCGGGCAGCTCGGCCAGCCGGTCCCACACCGCCAGCTCCGCGTCGGGCGGCAACGTCGCCGCCGCGGCGCGCAGCAGCGCGCGGTTGTGGGAGCCGCGCCGGAGGCTGCCGGAGAGGCCGAGCACCCGCATGCGACTACGCCTCGCCGCCGTCGTCCGCGACGGGGATCAGCGTCAGCTCGACCGTCAGCTCGACGTCGTCGGCGAGCGCCTTGCCGCCGGTCGGCAGGTCGGCGTTCCACGCGAGGCCGTACGCGGTGCGATCGACCGTCGCCGTCAGCGTCAGGCCGCCCTTGCGCGTGCCGAACAGCTCCGCCTCGGGCGTCCAAGCGCCCTCGGCGCGGACCGGCAGCGTCGTGCCCTTGATCGTCAGCTCGCCGTCGACGAGCGCGCGCCCGTCCTCCCCCAGCTCGACGCGCGTCGAGCGGAAGGTCACGCGCGGATGGCGCTCGGCGTCGAAGAACTCGGCCGAGAGGACGTGGTCGCGGAACTGCTGCGGCGTGCGGATCGAGATCGACTCGACCGCCGCGGAACCCTCGAGCGCGGCGCCGTCGGCGCCGACGGAGAACGTCGCCCCGACGTCGCCGAGCGTCCCGCGGAACGTCGAGACGCCCATGTAGCGGACGGCGAACGCGAAGCTGGAGTGGACCGGGTCTGCGGCGTAGGCGCCGGCGAGCGGCTGAACGGCGGTGGTGGCGGACATGCGGGCCTCCGATCGAAGTAAGCGGAATTAGTTCCGGTTCGTATCCTAGCACGAACCGGAACGCGTTCCGCTTACTTGTCGGAGGAGGCGCTACTGCCCCGGCAGCTTCACCACCGTCACGAAGAACTCGTCGATCTGGCGCACGACCTCGATGAAGCGCTCGAAGTCGACCGGCTTCGTGACATACGCGTTCGCATGCAGCTGGTAGCTGCGCAGCACGTCCTCCTCGGCGTGGGAGGTCGTCAGCACCACGACCGGGATCGTCGCCAGCTGGGAATCGCCCTTGATCTCGGCCAGCACTTCGCGCCCGTCCTTGCGCGGCAGGTTGAGGTCGAGCAGGATCAGGTCCGGCCGCGGCGCGTTCGCGTACTCGCCTTCTCTGCGCAGATACTGCATCGCCTGCACGCCGTCGGCGACGCACTCGAGCGCGTTCTTGACCTTGTTGTGCTCGAACGCCTCGCGGATCATCAGCGTGTCGCCCGGGTCGTCGTCGACGAGCAGGACGTCGATCGCGTTCAGCAGCTGCGGCGGACTCATGTCGGTACGGGCTCCTCCTCGATGACGGGCAGGGTGAAGCGGAAGGTCGTGCGGCCGTTCGGCGGGCTCGTCTCGAGCCAGATGCGGCCGCCGTGGTACTCGACGATCTTGCGGCACATCGCCAGGCCGATGCCGGTGCCGGCATAGGCGTCCTTCGGATGCAGCCGCTGGAAGATCATGAAGATGCGTTCGGCGTACTCCGGCTCGATCCCGATCCCGTCGTCGGCGCACGTGAAGAGCCACTCCTCGCCGCGACGCTCCGCCGAGATCCACACGTGCGGCCGACCGCCGTCGCCGTGGAACTTGAGCGCGTTGCCGACCAGGTTCTGGAAGACCGCGGACAGCAGCGCCGGCTCCCCGCGCACCTGCGGAAGCGGGCCGGCCTCGATCTGCGCGCCGCTCTCCTCGATCGCGTGGCCGAGGCTCGCGAGCGCCTGGCGCAGCACGTCGTCGCCGGAGACGAGCTGCTCCGCCGCGACGCGCCCGACGCGCGAGAAGGCCAGCAGGTCGTTGATCAGCTGCTGCATGCGCTTCGCGCCGTCGACCGCGAAGGCGATGTACTGCTTGCCGCGCGCGTCGAGCTGGTCCTCGTAGCGCTGCTCGATCAGCTGGCAGAAGCTCGCGACCTTGCGCAGCGGCTCCTGCAGGTCGTGCGAGGCGACGTAGGCGAACTGCTCCAGCTCGGCGTTCGAGCGCGTCAGCTCGCGCGCCTGCTCGTCGAGCTGGTCGTGCGCCTCGCGCAGGCTCGACAGCTCGGCGACGATCCGCTGCCGCATCGAGTCGACGTCGTCGCCCAGCTCGACGACGTCGCGCGCGCCCGCGCGCGCGATGTCGTGCTCGAACTCGCCGCGCGCGACGCGCCGCACGCTGCGGCCGAGCAGGCGCAGCGGGCGCGTCGTCGTGACGCGCAGCGCCAGCAGCGCCCCCGCGATCCCGATCGCGATCAGCACGACGATGGCCGCGAACGCCGCCGTCAGGAAGCTCGCCATGTCCTTGAAGTGCGTGCGACCTTCGATCCGCACGCGCGACAGCGACTCGGCCTGGCGAGCGAGCGCCACGCGCAACTCGCCGAACAGCCGGCCGCCGACGGTCGGCGACGGCTCGTCCGGCGTGTCGGGTCCATGCGCGCGCACGGCCTGGATCACCGGTTCGGCGTAGCGCCGGTGCCAGGCGAGCGCCCGCGCCTTCACGCGCGCGGTGTCGCGACGCACGTCGGCCATGTCGTCCCCGGTCAGGACGCGGTCGAGCACCACGTACTGCTGACGCTCGGAGATGCGCCCGTCGCGGTAGGGCGCGAGGAACTGCTCGCGGCCGGTCAGCACGAAGCCGCGCAGGCCGCTCTCCTGGTTGACGAGCGCGGTGTTGAGCTGCAGCTGCGCGAGCACCGCCGGGCCGTTGCGGTCGAGCACCGTGTTGCGCGCGTTCGTGAGCCGCGTGATCGCGACCACGCCGAGCGCGGTGCCGACGGCCGTCACGAGCGCGAGCGCGCTGGCCGCCAGCGCGAACCACTGGCTCGTCGAGAGGCGGCGCACGAGCGGCGGCCGCGGCGGCCGCGTGCGTCCGTCGCTCACGCGCCGCCGCCCCGCGCCGCCACGACGACCATCGCGACGTCGTCGGTCAGATCGCCGCCGTGCAGCCGCTCGACCTCCGTCACGAGCTCGTCGAGCAGCGGCGACGCGTCGGCGAGGCCGGCGACGTCGCCGTCGATGCGCCGCCGCAGCAGCTCCACGAGCCGCTCCTCGCCGAGCCGCTCCGGCCCCTCGCCGATGCGCCCGTCGATCAGGCCGTCGGTGTAGAGCAGCATCGCCCAGTCGCCGGCGAAGCGCAGCGGGTTGCCGCGCCACTCGCCCGGCTCGACGAAGCCGAGCGGGGGCGTCACGTGCGGCACGTCGAGCGCGCGCAGGCCGTCGCCGTCGACGACGACCGGGGGCGGATGGCCCGCCACGCGCAGCTCGCCGCCGGCGCGGCCCGGCGCGACGCTCAGCATGCAGGCCGTCGCGAAGATCGCCGCCGCGTGGCGCTCGTGCACGAGCACCTCCTGCAGCAGCGCCAGCGCCTCGTCGGGCGGCTCGTGGGCGAGCATCAGCGTGCGCCAGGCGACGCGCAGGCAGACGCCGAGCGCCGCTTCGTCGGGCCCGTGGCCGCTGACGTCGCCGATCAGCACGTGCAGCGTGCCGTCGTCGAGCTCGACCGCGTCGTAGAAGTCGCCGCCGAGCAGCGAGCGGCGGCGACCGGGCCGGTACGTCGTGCTGAGCGAGATGCGCGGGTCGCGCACGAGCGCCTGCGGCAGCAGGCCGCGCTCGAGCCGCGCGTTCTCGCGCGCGTGCAGGCGCGCCTCGATCAGCTCGCGCTGCGAGCGGTCGGCGCGGCAGCGCTCGATCGCGTAGCGGATCGCGCGCGCGAGCAGCGGCCCGTCGACCACGCCCTTGACGAGGTAGTCCTCGGCGCCGCGCGAGAGCGCGTCGACGCCGCGCTGCTCGTCGTCGTGGCCCGTCAGCACGACGATCGCGGCGTCCGGCGCGGCGGCGCGCAGGCGCTCGACCGCTTCGAGCCCCATCGCGTCCGGAAGGCCGAGGTCGAGCAGCACGCAGTCGATCCCGCCGGGCAGCATCTCGGCCGCCTCCTGGAGGCGCTCGACGCGCATCACGTCGACATTCGGCGCCACGCCCGTGATCAGCGACTCGACGAGCAGCGCGTCGCCGGGGTCGTCCTCGACGAGCAGCAGCTGAATGGGGAAGGACAGCGACATCCGGTGCCCCTCATCCTGGCATCCCCGCGATGCGGAGGCGAGCCGGAGCCGGGCGCGGCCCCGACGCGCGGACCGCGGGCGCCTCCGCCCCCCTGATCGGCGGGTCTTGCCGGCAGTCATGGCCGGCTTACGCCGTATCGCAATGGACTTTTGCATGTACATCGGCATAATCGGGTGCGATGCCCGCTTCCCTGCACCCGGCCGTCGCCGAGGTCACCGAGCGCGTCGCCGCGCGCAGCGCCGGCACCCGCGCCGCGTACCTCGAGCGGATCGCGGCGGCGGGCGCGCGCGGCCCCGCCCGCGGGCGCCTCGGCTGCGCGAACCTCGCGCACGGGCTCGCCGCCTGCGGGGCCGACGAGCGCCCGCTGTTCGGCCAGGCGCAGCGGCCGAACGTCGCGATCGTCACCTCCTACAACGACATGCTGTCGGCGCACCAGCCGTTCGCCACCTACCCGGCGACGCTGCGGCGCGCCGTGCTGGCGGCCGGCGGCGTGGCGCAGGTCGCCGGCGGCGTGCCGGCGATGTGCGACGGCATCACGCAGGGGCGCGCGGGGATGGAGCTGTCGCTGTTCAGCCGCGACGTGATCGCGATGGCGACCGGCGTCGCGCTCTCGCACGACATGTTCGACGCGACGCTGCTGCTCGGCGTGTGCGACAAGATCGTCCCCGGTCTGCTGATCGGCGCGCTCGCGTTCGGCCACCTGCCGGCGCTGCTCGTGCCGGCGGGCCCGATGCCGTCCGGCCTGCCGAACGCGGAGAAGAGCCGCGTGCGCCAGCTGCACGCCGAGGGGAAGGCAAGCAGAGACGAGCTGCTCGCGGCCGAGTCGGCCGCCTACCACGCGCCCGGCACCTGCACCTTCTACGGCACCGCCAACTCGAACCAGCTGCTCGTCGAGGCGATGGGCCTCCAGCTGCCCGGCGCCGGCTTCGTGAACCCGGGCACGCCACTGCGGCAGGCGCTCACGCGCCTCGCCGGCCGGCGCGTCGTGCAGCTGACGGCGCTCGGCGGCGCCGAGCGGCCGGCGCCGCTCGGCGAGTTGGTCGACGAGCGCGCGCTCGT
>DASVFS010000183.1:0-3913 GCA_036379915.1 Conexibacter sp.
GCGGCGCCCCGGGCGCAGGCGCAGCCCCGTCGGGATGCTGCTGCGCGTCGGCGGCCCGGCGCGCCTGAGCGCCGCCGGCACGGGCCTGGCGGTCTCGGCGCTGCTTCGCTCGTCTGCGGTCGCGGGCCATGGCTCGGGTTCGCGCTAGCGCGTCTCCCGGTGCGCCGTGTGCGTCTTGCACCAGCGGCAGTACTTGCGCAGCTGGATCCGCTCGGGATCGTTGCGCTTGCTCTTGTTCGTCTGGTAGTTGCGTCGCTTGCAGTCTTCGCACGCGAGCGTGACTGCGATCCGGACGTCTCCGCGGGCCATGGGCGTTCCAAGGTCGATATGGGCACGTGTCCGCGACCGGATGGCGGACAGCAAACCGACCGCCAGCCGGCGCGAGCCACGCAGTGTAGCGTGGAACGGCCGACCGGCGGACTGTTGCGCACGGGTTGGCGCTAGGGTCCTCGCGATGGGGCTCGCCGTGACCGGTCCGCTGCGCAGAGAGGTCGCCCGAGCGCTGCCGTCGCGGCCGTTCGCGCTGCGATTCTGGGACGGCGGCGAGCTGCCGGCGACCGCCGACGCGGGCGGGAACGGCGCGGGGCCGGCGCCCACCTTCACGGTCCGCTCCCCGCGCGCGATCGCGCACGCGCTGCGCGCGCCGGGGCAGCTCGGCCTGGGCCGCGCGTACGTCTCGGGCGAGCTGGCGATCGACGACCTCGACGCGGTCATGCGGCTGCTCGACACGTGGCAGCCGCCGCGGCTCGACGGGCGCGCGCGGATGCGGCTGATGGCCGCCGCGGTCGCGGCGATGGGGCTGACGCGGCCGCCGCGGGTGCCCGCCTCGGAGCTCGCGCCGCGCGGGACGCGCCACTCGCGCGAGCGCGACGCGCGCGCCGTGCGCCACCACTACGACGTCTCGAACGACTTCTTCCGGCTGTTCCTGGGACCGACGATGACCTACTCCTGCGGCGTCTGGGCGCGCTCCGGCGCGGCGACGCTGGAGGAGGCGCAGGAGGCGAAGCTGGAGCTGGTGTGCACGAAGCTCGGCCTGCGCGAGGGCGAGCGGGTGCTCGACGTCGGCTGCGGCTGGGGCGCGTTCGCGCTGCACGCGGCGGCGCGGCACGGGGTCCACGTGACCGGCATCACGCTCTCGCCGGCGCAGGCGTCGCTCGCGAGAGCGCGCGTGGAGGCCGCCGGCCTCGCGGAGCGCGTCGAGATCCGCCTCGCCGACTACCGCGAGCTGGAGGCCGAGCCGTTCGACGCGATCGCCTCGATCGGGATGGTGGAGCACGTCGGCGAGGTGCAGATCGACCGCTATGCGGCGCGGCTCGCCGAGCTGCTGAAGCCGGGCGGGCGGCTGCTCAACCACGGCATCACGCGCCAGCGCCACAGCGATCCGCAGGCCGGCGCGTTCTCCGAGCGCTACGTGTTCCCCGACGCGGAGCCGCTCCACCTCAGCCGTGTGCTGCTCGCGCTCGAACGCGCCGGGTTCGCGACGCAGCACGTCGAGGGCTTCAGCGCCGACTACGCGGAGACGCTGCGGCACTGGGCGCAGAACCTCGACGCCAACCTGGACGAGGCCACGCGACTCGCCGGCGCGGAGCGGATCCGCGTCTGGCGGCTCTACCTGCGCGCGGCGCGCAACGGCTTCGTCTCCGGTTTCACCGGGATCTACCAGGTGCGCGCGGCGTTGCCCGGCGGTCCGGCACCGGCGGAGGCGCCGGGCGGCCCGGCGTTGACGCGCTAGCTCGAGACGTAGCGGCGCATGACGCCGGCGGCACGGGCGCCCTAGCTCGGGCCGAAGACGGGGGCCGACGGCGCCGTGTCGCGCAGCTCGGCGAGCAGCCCGGCGCAGGCGGCCTCGACGAGGTCGAGCACGCGGTCGAAGCCGTCCTCGCCGCCGTAGTAGGGGTCCGGCACGTCGAGGCTGACGGCGTCGGCGGCGGCTGGGTCGAATGCGCGCAGCATCCGCACCTTCGCGGCCGCCTCCGCGTCCGGCGCGAGCGCGCGCAGGTTGCGCTGGTTGTCGGCGTCCATCGCGAGCAGCAGGTCGAAGCGCTCGAAGTCCTCGGGTCGCACCTGCCGCGCGACGCCGCGGATCGCGATGCCCCGGGCGGCGGCGGCCGCGGTCGCGCGCTCGTCGGGCGGGCTGCCGACGTGCCAGGCGCCCGTGCCGGCGCTGTCGAGCTCGATCTCCCGGTCGAGGCCGGCATCCCCGACGAGTCGTGCCATCACGGCCTCCGCGGTCGGCGAGCGACAGATCTTCCCGAGGCAGACGAACAGGATGCGGACCACGGAGCGGAAGGCTAGCCTGCGCGGAATGACGGAAGGCGCCGGCCCCCGCATCCTGTTCGTCGAGGACGAGCCGTCGATCGCGGAGCCGTTCTCGCAGGCGCTGCGCCGCGCCGGCTTCGACACGACGACCGTCGACACGGCGGCCGACGCGCTCGCGACCGCGGCGCGGATCGACCCGGACCTCGTGCTGCTCGACCTGACGCTGCCGGACGGCGACGGGCGCGAGGTGTGCCAGGAGCTGCGCCGCCGCGGGGACATCCCGATCGTGATGCTGACGGCGCGCGGGACGGAGGGCGACCGCGTCGTGGGGCTCGAGCTCGGCGCCGACGACTACGTCGTCAAGCCGTTCAGCGGCGCCGAGGTGATCGCCCGGATCCGCGCCGTACTGCGCCGCGCCGGCGGGGCCGCGGCCGGCGGGCGCGAGGCCGACCCCGACGCGCTGCGCGCCGGTCCGCTCGAGGTCGACGCCGCCGCCCGCCGCGCCCGCCTCCGCGGCGAGGAGCTGCCGCTCTCGCGCAAGGAGCTCGACCTGCTCGTGCGGCTGATGCGCGACGCCGGCAGGGTCGTCAGCCGCGAGGACCTGATGGCCGACGTGTGGGACGCCAACTGGTTCGGCCCGACGAAGACGCTCGACGTCCACGTCGGCTGGCTGCGCCGCAAGCTCGGCGACGACCCGGCCAGACCGCGCTTCATCCACACGGTCCGCGGGGTCGGCTTCCGCTTCGCCTCGGACGAGGAGCTGGCGGCATAGGGCTGCGGACGCGCCTGCTGCTGGCGCTCGCGTACGTGCTGCTGCTGGCGGTCGTCGCGCTCGAGGTCCCGCTGACCTTCAGCCTCAACGACCGCGTGCAGGCCGAGGTGCGCACGCAGGCGCGCGGGCAGACGGACGTCGTCGCCGCCTCGGCGGCCGACCTCGTCGCGCCCCCGCGCCAGCGCGCGCTGCGGCAGCTGACGCGCTCGGCGGCGCGCGCCGTGCGCGGGCGCGTGATCGTGCTCGACGCGCAGGGCCGGCTGCTCGCCGACTCCGCGCACGGCCAGCTCGGGACGAGCTACGCGGACCGCCCCGAGGTCCACGCGGCGCTGGGCGGGCGCTCGTTCCAGGACCAGCGCAGCTCGCAGACGCTCGGCCAGGCCGTGCTCGCGACCGCCGCGCCGGTGCTCGGCGGCACGCGCGGCGGCCGCGTCGTCGGCGTGGTGCGGATCACGCAGAGCGTCGCCGCCGTGCGCCGCGCGGTGCGCCGCACGACCGTGGCCCTGCTGTTGATCGGCGCGATCGTGCTCGCGCTCGGCCTCGCCGCCGGCGGCTTCATCGCGGGCCAGTTCGTGCGGCCGATCCGGCACATGCGCGCGGCCGCCGCGCGCGTGGCGGGCGGCGACCTCGCGACGCGCGTCGCGCTCGAGGGCTCGACCGAGGAGCGCTCGCTCGCGCGCTCGTTCAACGACATGACCGACCGCATCCGCGACATGCTCGGGCGCCAGCAGGCGTTCGTCGCCGACGCCTCGCACCAGCTGCGCACGCCGCTCTCCGGGCTGCGGCTGCGGCTCGAGGAGGCGCGTGCGTCCACGCGCGATGCCGACGCGCACGCCGAGATCGACGCCGGGCTCGGCGAGCTCGACCGCCTGTCGGCGATCA